>NZ_FWXT01000004.1:0-300000 GCF_900176535.1 Pedobacter africanus
GCGAAACTAGCCACGAGATGAGAATTCCATATAGGACCGTAGCAGACTACTACGTTGATAGGTTACAGATGTAAAGGTGGTGACATCAAAGTCGAGTAATACTAATCATCCGAAGCTTTCAAAAGCAGAACGTTGTTTGCTTTTCTTAACTAACTTCTTTCAATAATATGTCATAACGATATTTAGGTGCCTATATCGGTGGTGTCCACCTCTTCCCATTCCGAACAGAGAAGTTAAGCCCACCAGAGCCGATGGTACTGCGGTAACACGTGGGAGAGTAGGTCGGTGCCAAATCTTAAAGAAAGCCTGTAGCCATAAACTACAGGCTTTTCTTGTTTAGTGAACTTATTGGTTACACCAAAGGCCTTTGTATCCTAAGCACATCCGACTTTACCCGATGCAGTTCTCAGCCTACGGGGACGCCACTTAATTGCGAATAAAATAAGGCCAATGCAACTTATTGTGCATTTTTTGGTTATCTTTGATACAAAATTTAAAATATAAACGAATGAGTTTTTTCGCAGAAAAGAGAAGGGAAGTAATGTTACATATAGAAGCTTACATGCTTGAAATGATGGACACTTACTTAAAACCGATTGATACGAATTGGCAGCCATCTGATTTTTTGCCTGATTCTACAAGCGAAACATTTTACCAGGATATAAAAGCCCTGCGAGAAAAAGCGAATGATCTGTCTTACGATCTGGTTGCCGTTTTAATTGGTGATACCATTACGGAGGAGGCACTGCCAACGTACGAGTCGTGGTTAAGTATGGTGGATGGTATTTCAAGGGATGAACAAGGTGGATGGATGAAATGGACCCGGCACTGGACCGCCGAAGAAAACAGACATGGCGATCTGCTTAACAAATACCTCTATCTTTCGGGCCGTGTTGACATGCGCCAGATGGAGATTTCTACCCAGTACCTGATTGCCGATGGCTTTGACATTGGTACTGGTCATGACCCTTACCGTAACTTTATTTATACCAGTTTTCAGGAATTGGCTACAAATATCTCACACAGACGTGTCGCTTCGCTGGCGAAGAAGGATGGCGATAACCTGTTGTCTAAGATGTGCGGAGTAATTGCATCTGACGAAGCAAGACATGCGAAGGCCTATAAGGATTTTATGGCCAAAATTTTTGAGGTTGACCGCAATGAAGCAATGATTGCTTTTGAAGATATGATGCGTAAAAAAATCGTAATGCCTGCACACTTCCTTCGCGAGATGGGACTGAAGATCGGACAGACTTTTGGTCATTTTACCGATGCTGCTCAACGACTGGGGGTATATACCGCAATTGACTATGTTGAGATTATGCAGCAGCTGATAGAGGAATGGAAACTGGAAAGCATGCGTGACTTAAATGAAGCGGGTGAGAAGGCCCGTGACTATATCATGGCTTTACCGGCCAGGTTATTACGCGTGGCAGAACGGATGAAAAACCCTACAATGGATTATAAGTTTAGCTGGATACATGCTTAACGTTTTAAGCACTTAGACGAAAAGGCCTGAATAATAACTATTCAGGCCTTTTTGATTTACATATTTCTTCTATATTGTCCGCCAACTTCATAAAGTGCGTTGGATATCTGACCAAGTGAACAGATCTTGCAGACTTCCATCAGCTGCTCAAAGATATTTTCTCCGTTTACAGCCGACTTCTGAAGGTTTCTTAATGCAGTATCAGCTTTGTCTGCATTTCGATCCTGAAATGCCTTTAATGCCTTTATCTGATATTGTTTTTCTTCCTCTGTAGCTCGGATAACCTCCCCGGGTACAATGGTTGGAGAACCGTTCTTGTTGAGAAACATGTTCACACCCACAATTGGAAATTCGCCGGTATGTTTGAGCGTTTCATAGTACAGGCTCTCTTCCTGGATCCTGCCACGCTGGTACATGGTTTCCATGGCACCCAATACGCCTCCTCTGTCGTTAATACGCTTAAACTCCTGCAATACGGCCTCTTCTACCAGGTCGGTCAGTTCTTCAATAATAAAAGCTCCCTGCAGCGGGTTTTCGTTTTTGGCAAGACCAAGTTCACGGTTAATGATAAGTTGTATGGCCATAGCCCTGCGTACAGACTCCTCTGTAGGGGTAGTTATCGCTTCATCGTATGCATTGGTATGCAGGGAGTTGCAATTGTCGTAAATGGCATACAGGGCTTGTAATGTAGTGCGTATATCATTGAAGTCAATTTCCTGCGCATGCAATGAACGCCCTGAAGTTTGGATATGGTATTTTAGTTTTTGTGATCGGTCGTTTCCTTTGTATTTGTTCTTAATTGCTTTAGCCCAGATGCGGCGTGCCACACGTCCGATTACCGCATACTCCGGATCTATGCCATTAGAGAAGAAAAAGGAGAGATTGGGTGCAAAATCATCAATATTCATTCCCCTGCTCAGGTAGTACTCTACAAAAGTAAAGCCATTGCTTAGCGTAAATGCCAATTGCGAAATGGGGTTGGCCCCTGCCTCCGCAATGTGGTAGCCGGAAATGGATACGGAATAGAAATTACGAACCTTCTCAGTAATGAAATGGCTTTGTATGTCACCCATCATTCTTAACGCAAATTCTGTCGAAAAGATGCAGGTGTTTTGCGCCTGATCTTCTTTTAAAATATCAGCCTGTACTGTTCCACGTACGGTGCTAATGGCATGGGCCTTAATTTTTGCGTATATATCGGCAGGTAAAACCTGATCGCCGGTAACACCCAATAGCATCAGTCCAAGCCCGTTGTTGCCTTCGGGTAGGGCACCGTTATAAACAGGCCTTTCCTGTCCTTTTGCTTTATAGAGGCTGTTTATTTTTTGCTCTACTTCTTTCTGCAGTCCATGTTCGATGATGTATTTTTCACATTGTTGATCTATAGCAGCATTCATGAAAAAGCCCAGGAGCATAGGGGCAGGACCATTGATGGTCATAGAAACGGAGGTTGAGGCAGCACAGAGATCAAAGCCAGAATACAGCTTCTTCGCATCGTCAATTGTTGCAATACTCACCCCTGAATTTCCTATTTTTCCATAGATATCCGGTCTGATGTGCGGGTCTTCACCATACAGGGTTACGGAGTCAAAAGCGGTAGACAACCGGTGCGCAGGCTGACCCAGCGATACATAATGGAACCGTTTATTGGTACGTTCAGGGCCACCTTCGCCCGCAAACATCCTTGTAGGGTCTTCTCCGTCACGCTTTAAAGGAAATACCCCTGCTGCGTAAGGGAATTCTCCCGGAACATTTTCTGTAAGTAACCAGCGCAGGATATCGCCCCAGTCCCCATATCTTGGCAGGGACACTTTAGGAATTTGAAGTTTGGACAGTGATTCATAAAACAGCGGCTGCTTAATTTCTTTATCCCTTACTTTATAAATAAAATCTTTTTGTTGGTATTTTATTTTGGTTTCGGGCCATTGACGTAATAAACGCCTGCATTCAGCATCTAACTGTTCTTCCAGATGCTCATATATTTCCTGTAATGGCTCAATTAGCTTTTTGCTGACGGGAATGTCCTTTGTAATCTTTTCTTCTCCTGCAAGCTGAATTACTCCCTGTAACTGGTATAGCTTACGTGCAATAATACTTTGCTTGTCTACCCATTCATGATAGGTCTGACTGGCTTCTGCAATTTCGGCCAGGTAACGGGTGCGGTCAGGCGGAATAATGTAAATCTTTTCTGATTGTTCAGATGTGAGTTCCATTTGTGCATCAAACTTAACCCCTGTTTTTTCTCTGATTTTAGTCATGAGCGCACTAAACAGGTTGTTCATTCCCGGATCATTGAACTGGGAAGCCATTGTACCAAACACAGGTATGGTATCATCATTGGCATCAAACAGGTTATGGTTACGTTTGTACTGTTTACGTACGTCCCTAAGTGCATCAAGGGCTCCCCTTTTATCGAATTTGTTGATGGCTACCAGGTCGGCAAAATCAAGCATATCGATTTTTTCCAATTGTGTGGCTGCCCCGAATTCGGGGGTCATTACATACAGGGAAACATCACAATGTTCGGTGATTTCGGTATCGGACTGGCCTATTCCTGATGTTTCGACAATGATGAGGTCGTATCCTGCAGCCTTACAGATGTCAATGCTTTCCTGAACGTTTTTTGAAAGCGCAAGATTGGCTTGTCTGGTGGCCAGTGAACGCATGTATACCCTTGGGTTGTTGATGGCATTCATCCTGATCCTGTCGCCCAGTAAAGCACCTCCTGTTTTTCGTTTGGAGGGGTCAACAGATATGATGGCCAGGGTTTTATCTTTTACCTCAATCAGAAAACGTCTTACCAATTCATCTACAAGCGAGGATTTACCTGAACCGCCGGTTCCAGTAATGCCCAGCACAGGAGCCTGATTGCTTAAAGTCAGTTTTTTTAACTCATCTACAAATTTCTGAGCTGCCTGCGGATCATTTTCGGCTACAGTAATGGCAGCTGCAATACTCTTTATTTCCTTTTTCGGGATAGTTTTAAGTTCAGCATTCAAAGCCTTGGTGGTAACGTAGTCAGTCTGCTCCAGCATGTTATTGATCATGCCCTGCAGTCCCATTTTACGACCGTCATCAGGAGAGTAAATTCTGGTTATGCCATATTCATGAAGCTCGGCAATCTCTGAAGGTAAGATGACCCCGCCACCTCCGCCGAATATTTTAATGTGAGTGGCTCCGCGTTCCTGAAGCAGGTCGTACATATATTTGAAATATTCTATATGGCCACCTTGATAGGAGGTCATAGCTATACCTTGTACATCCTCCTGAATGGCGCAGTTTACAACTTCTTCTACGGAGCGGTTATGGCCAAGGTGTATGACTTCTGCTCCGGAAGACTGAAGGATACGGCGCATGATATTTATGGTTGCATCGTGACCATCAAAAAGGGCAGCAGCGGTAACAAAACGGATTTTATGCTTGGGTTTATAGATTTCAATTTGCTCCATATCAGATTTTATAATCGGTATGCAAAGGTAGGAAAAAGCGGGCGCAGGACGATAAAGGTTATAATAACAAAAGGCTGTTCTGGTTTTTGTTCCAGAACAGCCTTTTGTTATAATTTAAACCGCTATGATTATTGGTGGGTTAATTCGGTAATTGGTTCTCCTACACAACCACTTGGCATTTGTATGTGCAGCATAGCCGCCAGGGTAGCCGAAATATCGGTCATGTAGTGTGTTTTATTTGTTTTGCCGGGTTTCACTTTCCAGCCCATAAATACACATGGAATATGCGAATCGTAAGGGTTCCAGGAACCGTGTGTAGTTCCGGTATTGGTACCATCAAAATAGTTCGAAAGCAGGATGTAATAAATATCGCCGCTTCTACGGGCATTGTAACCATTGGTAATGGATTTCTTGATCTGTTCCGGAAGGGTGGTACCTGATAACTTGTTCAGATCTACTGCATTCATTATACCTGGTTGTTTTTTCAGATAGTCTATCGTGAAAGCCTTCATTTCTTCGAAATCTGCTTTCGATTTGCTGATTTCATCATGGTCAAAAAGGATCTGGTTGTTCATTGCAGTAACGATTGCCTTTTTGATTTTATATTTTTCATTAAATATTTGATTCAGATTTTTAACCACAGGTGCATCGTCAAATAATCCGCCTGGCAGTTTATTTTCTTTCATAAAGCCAGGCACATGAGCTGCGCCATGATCTGCCGAGAGGAAGAACAGGTAATTACCTTTACCCAAGGTTTCGTCCAGGTAGTTAAAAAAGGCTTCAAGGTCTTTATCGAGCCTTAAGTAAGTATCTTCTGCTTCAATTGAGTTAGGGCCATATTGGTGACCAACATAATCTGTAGCAGAGCAACTTACCGCAAGGAAATCTGTGGTATTGTTCTGTCCGAGTTTTTCTGCAGCTACCGCATGCCTGGCCAGATCGAGTGTCATAGTATTGCCGTACGGCGTGCTTTTGATGATCTCATAGTTTTTGCCGATGTAGAGTTTTAAGGGGTGGGGGAAGGTTGGGGTTTGCTCACCTCTTGTTTTGCGTTCGTAAATTTTATCATCTGCTGTACTTTGGCTATAACTATCTATCGGGTAAAGCGTATTCCAGTTGTTGGCGTAGAACTGATCTGCGTGTTTTTGTTTGTTGTAATCCTGGATCCAACCTGGTAATTGCGTCATGTAATAGGTACTGCTGATCCAATCGCCGGTTTGTGCGTCAAACCAGTAAGCTGCATTAGCAGAATGCCCCGCAGGTAAAATCGATCCACGGTCTTTAAGCGAAATGCCGATGACTTTGCTTTTGAAATTTGTTGCCAGACGAAGTTCGTCGGTAATCGTTGTAACCAGCATGTTTTTTGGTGACATTTTTCCTGCTACGGTAGTACTGCCAACGCTGGTGACACTGGTGTCTTCTGCGCAATATACATTTCTTTTAAGCTGTGGATCGTACCAATCGTTTCCTATAATTCCGTTAATAGCTGGTACAGAACCAGTGTAGATACTTGCATGACCACAGGCGGTATAGGTAGGCGTATAAGGAATAAACGTGTTTTCGGCCGAAAAGCCTTCATTTACAAGTCTTTTAAACCCTCCGCTTGAATACCTGTTGGCATATCTGTATAAATAATCCCATCTCATTTGGTCTATCACCATACCTACAATAAGCTTAGGTCTGTTTACACCAGAAGAAGACGGATTGGCAGAAGGCAATTTGTTGCTTTTTTTTTGAGCCGATGCACCCGAACTGATCAGGACGAGTGCAGCAAATAACAAGTAAATTCTTTTCATTTTGTGGTTAAGGTGTGAAAAATCCGTAAGACAATTTAATTTTTTAAAAGCTTACGAAAGAAAAGTTAAATAATTAAACAGGGTAAATATAGACACTTGATGATAAGTATTCTTTATTGTAATGTAAAGATTTTATAGCACTTCGGCCACAACAAAAGTACTGCCGCCAATGAATATCAGGTCGTTTATGCCGGCTTTATTTTTTGCAGCCTGCAACGCATCTGCCACAGTTTCGAAAGTCTGTCCGATTAAGCCATGCACTTTAGCCTGGGCAGCAAGTTCTGTGGAAGGGAGTGCCCTTTCGAGATCAGGCTGGCAGAAATAATAAAATGCTGACATAGGGAGCAGGGCGAGCACACCATTTATATCTTTGTCTTTTACCATTCCTACAATCATGTGCAGCTTTTCAAATGGCGTGTTGCGGATGTTCTGCATCACTTCGTTTATCCCTGCAAGATTATGTCCGGTATCACAAATCACCAGGGGATGTTCTGCTAGTTTTTGCCAGCGCCCCTGCAGACCTGTTAGTTTTTTTACGTTTTTTAAAGCGGTATATATTGCCTTTTCTGTTAAATGGTATCCTTTGTTGCTTAAAATAGAAACCGATTGCAATACTGTAAGAACGTTTTTTAATTGGTAAAAACCATTAAGATCCAGTTCCAGATTCGGATAAAGTATGGTTTGAGCATTGCCAATAGTGGTGGTTAGAAATTCGTCTTTTCTTTCAGAACCTATGGCATTCAATTCCTGATCAGCGAAAACAATCTGACTACCGGTTTCTACTGCTTTTTCAAAAAAAACGCTTTCGGTTTCGAACTGTTTTTCTCCAATTACCACAGGTATACCGGGTTTAATGATACCCGCCTTTTCTACTGCAATTTCTGGTAGGGTATTGCCTAGGATATTGGTATGGTCCAGGCTGATGTTGGTAATGACTGACAGCTCTGGTGTTATGATATTTGTGGAATCCAGCCGGCCCCCCAGGCCTACTTCTACAATGGCAATATCTACTTTTTCTGCAGCAAAGTAGGCAAATGCCATAGCTACTGTTACTTCAAAAAATGAAGGACTGATCTCTTCGATCAGGTTTTGCTGCTGTGTAACAAATTCGGTGACAAAGGTTTCGGATACCATTTCGCCATTGATGCGAATGCGCTCTCTGAAATCTTTGAGATGCGGAGAGGTATACAGTCCGGTTTTGTATCCTGCTTGCTGAAAGATAGCGGCGAGCATATGCGAGGTTGATCCCTTTCCATTTGTGCCGCCTACATGCACACTTTTAAATTTGTTTTGAGGATCATCCAGCTTATTGCACATAACTTTGATGTTGTGCAGGTCCTTCTTAAAAGCAACAGCTCCCACACGCGTAAACATGGGGAGCTTGCTGTATAAATAGTCAATCGTT
Source organism: Pedobacter africanus (assembly GCF_900176535.1). NCBI lineage: Bacteria > Pseudomonadati > Bacteroidota > Sphingobacteriia > Sphingobacteriales > Sphingobacteriaceae > Pedobacter > Pedobacter africanus. Next base: position 8,140 of record NZ_FWXT01000004.1, read on the forward strand.
TGCTTATAGTTCATTTGTAAAATGCCTTATGGGACAAAATTACCAAAGCTACCCGATTATTTTACTTTAAAATTGAAAACAACAACACCGATCTGAACATCAGGAGCAGATTCTGACTGTGTTAATCGTGCACCCATTACGGCATCTTTACATTTTTGCCATAATTCTCTGTCGGTTAGTGTTGTACCTTTTACGCCAGGTGTGGCGGCTATTACCACACCGTTTTTATTAATGCTTATGCGTACAGCAATTTTTCCGGTTTTTTGGCCATCATCCTGTGGTACGACAAGGTTAGTGAATTTTCTTAAGGCGATAGGGGTTTCACCAAACCCGGAACCACCCTCACCATAATTGTTAGATAAAGGGTCACCATTAACACTACCCTGGTTCCCAGGGGTAGATCCTGTGCCATCGCCACCGCCAGTACCTTTATTTGTTTTGCCTTTATATAAGGCGTTCTGATTAATAGTGGGTTTGGCAGGTTTACTTTCTGTCGTTGTCGCGACAGGGGTAGATGTACTCTTGGTGCTTTTCGTTTTTACACTTACCGCATCTTCGGTACTCTGGGTTACAATTTCTTTATCACTGGTCTGCGCCGTAGATTTTTCTGGCGTAGTTTCAGTAGGTACTACTTTGTCGGGAGCCTGTTGGTTGGCATTTGGATCTGCAGAAGGTTCTTCTATACTGGTATAATCCGTACCCATTCCTTCAACGGATGTACCGTAGTTAACGACTATACCACCCATACCAGCCTCTACTTCAGGTTGAAAGGTGCCTATGGCAATAAAAAAGCTCAAACCGATAAGCAAGGCCATTATTCCGGTCGAAATAGCCAGTGCCTTTGGATAGTTATTTTCTTCTTTAGGATAGGTCATCATTTCTTAGGTTCTACAGCAAGTACAACTTTCAGCTTCAATTTGTTTGCGACATCAAAAACCAGCATTGTGTTTTCTATGGAAACGCCTCTGGCGACATATAAAACAATGGTCAGATCGGGTGAGGCTTTTTGATAGTTTTCTATCGTGGCTTGTAATTGTTCTAAAGAAACTTTTTGTTTATCTACAAAATAATTGAGCTTCTCATCTATAGATACTGTAACGGTTTTTTGTGCCGAAGACTGCTGTCCGGATTCAGAACGGGGCAGTAGCAACTTTACGACCTGCGGGTTAACCACGGCCGAAGCCAGCAGGAAAAACAGCAGCAAGAAGAACATGATGTCATTCAGTGCAGAAGTATGGACCTCTACTGTGCCTTTATTTCTTTTGCGTAAATTCATTATTTCCCTGGCTCCTCTAATAGATCAATAAATTCAATCGCATCAGTTTCCATTCTCAATATGATGCGTTCAACCATCATGTTTAAGATATGATATAAAACATAGGCAATGATACCAATAATCAGTCCTGTTGCAGAAGTGATCATCTTAGTATACAAACCACCGGATATGGTGCCAATTTCAATAGCTCCTTTGATAGAAACATCGTGAAAAATGGTAATTACACCAATGATTGTTCCTACGAAACCAAGCATTGGGGCTATACCAGCAATGATACCGAGGATGCCAATGTTCTTTTCAAGTTTGGAAACCTCCAGCTTGCCATTATTTTCAATGGCTGCTTCGATATCTTTAATTGGCCTGCCTATACGTTTTAAGCCTTTTTCCAGCATTCTGGCCAGTGGAGAATTGTTATTTCTGCACAGGGCAATAGCATTTTCCAGTCTTCCTTCATGTATATACTGTTTGATTTGCAGCATCAGATTAGATTCAGTTTTGGATGCTTTACGGATGGTCAGGTATCTTTCCACAAATATAACCAGACCAAGGAAGGCCAGGAAAGCAAGCGGAAGCATAACCCACCCACCCTTAAATAAAAGGTCTATAAAGTGTAATTCAGGTGGGGCGGGGGTAATTGCCGGGTTCAGCGCATTTGCGGTATCGGTAAGTTGGGTAATGGTATCAGCGGCACTTTGAATTAATGCGATCATCATAATTATTTAGGATTGTTTGTGTGTCTAATTGGTGTAACGTAAATTCCCGGAATTTTTGTACTCTTCTTGAGGATTTCCAGTTGTTTATTGGCGGTTTCCATATCAGCAAATGAACCTATGCTGATTTTGATCCTTTTGCCGGGCATTTTAGCAATAGTTGCCGGAATTCCCCGCTGTTTCATGTCTGAAAGAAAGCGGTCTGCCTCTCTTTTATTGAGCAATGAAGCTGCAATAATGTCGTAAGAAACTATATTGCCGGAAGGCCTTTCTACAGCTTTGGCTGTTGTTAACGAATCTTTGACAGAATCGGCCGCAAGTATGGCTTTTTCATTACTTTTCCTGATGCTGTCTGCCTGTGCTATAGAATCAAGTTTATGCTGGTCATTCTGCTTTATTGTCTGAACGATGTCCTGATTCGGGGTCTTTTCTTTTATAACCGCAGCACCAGTGAACAGTTCTGGCTTCAATGCATAGGTAATTCCCGCAATGGCGGCTACTGTCAGCAATGCTAGGAGCACTTTCAAATAAACAGGCATACCTGTTTTGTTTTCTTCGGTGTAATCAAGGGTAAAAGAAGAGGTGGCAGCTGCAGGAGCAGATTCTTCTTCAGTTAAACCTTCTGGTGTTTCTATTACAGGGACCTGTCGCACTACGGGGTCCTGAACCGGAGCACTTACTTCAGCTATTTCTTCATATACCTCTTGCTCGTCCTCTTTTATCGGTTCATTTATGCCAGGGTCTTCTGTACTATCCAGGTGAGCGATCAGCAGATCGTCAATTTCTTCTACGCCATCCCGCAAATCTGCATTGTTATTCTCCAGTTCAAGTTGTTCCTGGCTTAGCTGAGGCTCATCCTCAATAGTAAGGTTTTTTCCTTCAGCCACCAACTCATTTTCAGTTGATGCATCTGAAACTATTAAAGGCTCTTTTTCAGTTTTTGTTTCAATGTTTGAAACCAGATCTTCCTTTAAAGGCGGTAAACCGTAAAAGTCGAAGCCAAAATTCTGCTCCTGTTTAGGAATGAAAGTTATACTGCCCGTTGAGGTAGAGAAAGTACCCAGGTCGCCAAAGTCTGATTCCTGCTGGTTGGAAAGTTCGTCCAGAATATTCTCTGAAAACTGCTCAACAAAATAATTAGCCGCATCTTTTGAGATATTTCTTTTTTTACTGATCAGGTCGGTGAGCAATTCCTGTTCCTTCAGGTCCGATGTAAAACTCAGTGTATAACTTGGCGGCAGAAACGAATGCGTTTCTGTATCATACCTCCCCGGAGATTTCCTTTTATAAATAGTTCCCAAACCGGGAATTCCCACTTCTTTATGGTTTTTTATAAGTGTAGAAAGGTATGATAAGATATCCATTCTGGTAAAAATAAAATTTTAATTCCGTATCAACCAATTATTAATTAAATAAGGGCCTAGAACGAGTAGGTCAGGCCTCCAAATATATTCATCCCAATTGCCTCATAATGCAGGTATCTGCTGTACTTGGTGTTCAGCAGGTTATTAGCTTTGGCAAATACGGAGAATTTGTTGTTGATCTTATAGCTGGCACCGGCGCCAAGGTCTACGAAACCCTTCATGGTTACAATTCTTTCATTGGCCAGGTCTGGTGCAAGGTAAGGATTGGCAGGGGCTGCCAGGTAAATTTTTGCTTTGCTATCGCCCTGTATTGCAACAGCTGCATTTAAAGTCAGCTGCTTGTTGATGGCATACATCAGATCAGAGCTTACACGCATTTGTGGTTTGAACCAGCTTTGGCTTTCAGCTGCAGGTTTGTAATCTTCCAGGTTTAGTTTTCCGGTCCATTTTAGGGCGTCACTTACCTGTACCGATATTTCGCCTTCAAGGCCAAGCAATTTCATAGTCCCGAAATCATAGATCACATCAAACTTATTAAAGCTATCGAAGCTATTGACGAATAGCGGCATATCTTCGATACGTTTGTGGTAGAATCTGGCTTTATACCCAAAACCAGGTCCCCCTGTTCCTTTAATACCTCCACTGATGCTTAGTTTTTCTATGGAGTTTTTGATGGCTATATTGTTGTTCAGGAAAGGGTTGTCGTCCGTAAACTGTTTCAGAGCACTGCGGTTTACATCTCCTTTTACTTCTCCAAAGATCTGCAGATAATCAGGGATCAGGGTAAAGTCTGCTGTCACTGCCGGGAATATCCTACCCGATGATTCGGTTCCAAATTGCTGAACAAAATTAATTCCTGCGGTAATTTTAACACCACTGGCCTGCAGTCTGATATAAGGGTTTAACCTTAGTAAATTGTTGCCGACGTCTACAAGCTTATCTTTAGTGCTGCCAAACTCAACTGCAGCGGCCAGGCCCAGGTTAAAGCTGCTGATCCTTTTGTTCACATAACCATTCAATACGATTGAACTTTCTTTGGCATCGAATCTATTGTTCCACAGGTACCCATTTAGTTTAGCTGCGTAGCTAAAGGCATCAGGATCCTCCGTGAATTTATTAACCAGTTCGCCCTCTGCTTCGATAAAATTGAAGGCCTGCTGCTCCGGATTGGGATTTAAGGTTGGGTTGTCCTTGTCAATTCCGTAAAAATACAGTCCGTTCCTCTGGTAATTTAAGCGCCCGCTCAAGGTCACCTGGTCGCCCATACTGCGCCCAAAAACACTCAGTTGCTGCTGGTTGGCAATTTGTTTATTTAATGGGCCCGATTGGCCAAAGTGCCTGAAGAAAGCACCCGCCTGTAAGGCCTCATCACGCCCGGTGTTGATATAAGCTTCGGCCAGAATAGTTCCGGCAGAACCAAATCCGCCTTTCACATAATTGTTGATCAGCAGGGCCTCCTTTTCAGCAGCAAGTTGTTGTGCCTGCAGCTTATTGATATCGGAGTTTAATTCCAGTTTTCTGTCGGTGAGGTTGTAATTAAATTTTGCTTTGTAGGTTTTGATGTCATTTAAATCCGGACTTCTCCTCAGCTTCACCGCCTCTGCAAGAACCGGTTTATATGGTCGTACCACTTCAATTTCTTCCGTTACTGCTTTTTCTTCTGCTTTCTTCTCTGTGGTCTTCGGATCCTGGGCCTGTGCATTTAAAATCCCTGTGGTAACAAATAGAAGTGTGGTATATATAAATATGGTCAATCTCATGTCTCTTAATCTTATTTAATTTTTTCTAATTTGGCTTTGGCGGTAGGTACGATATCGTCTTTACCTTCATAATTGTCAATGATACTTAAGAGTGTGCTTTTTGCCTGCAGGTTATCTTTCAGGGCTACATAATTATCAGCCAGTAATATAAATGCCTTTGCTACCCAATAATCATAAGATGGCATGTTATTGATCAGGTCAAAACAGGTTTTTGTTGATGTCTTATAATCTCTTTTTGCATACTGTACCGCGGCCAGGTTATATTTGGCTTCGGCAGCCGCAAGGGTTTTGGTTTTACTCACCACTGTGTTAAACGACTTAACAGCCTGGGTGGTATCGGCTTTCAGTAAATAAGCTTTACCTGCATAGAGGTCTACACTGTTCTTTTCTTCTTCAGAAGCTTTATCCGATTCTTTAACCAGCTGCACGTATTTCAATACGTCATCGGGCATATTTAGCTCACTGTAAGATTTTAACAGGTTATTCAGTGCATAAGTATAGTGTATTTTATAGTCGGCTGTAGTTTCCAGCCGTTTAAGATACACGATGGCCTCATTGTATTTTTTCTGGTCAAGGAAAAGCTTGGAGATGCTCACTAATGAACGTTCTGTATAGTCGCTTGTCCAGTCATTAAGGATATACTCATAGTCGGCGATGGCCTCATTAGGGCGCCCCAGTTTCACCAGTGATTCTGCCCTGATAAATTTCGCTTCTTTATCATGAATGGCTTTAGGGAATTTGTCAAAGTAAGCGTTTATAGCTTCAAAGGCACCTTTTGCATCACCTTTCAGGTACAGGTTGTTGGCACCCTGGAACAAAATATTGTCTTGCTCTGCATTGGAATAATTACCCAGAGGTGTAGTGCCCGCATAGTTAATAAAGCCTTGCGAATCGCCTTTGTCTACATAAATGTTTTTGATGGATTCCAGTGCCTGTTTGGCTTCTTCGGTACTTGGGTAATCCCTGATCACTTTTTTAAACGACTCCAGGGCGGCATCGTCCTGATCCTGGTTGTATTGCACCAGACCAATGGTTACAAGGGCCCGGGGAACATAACTGCTGTTCGGGTATTTACTTACCAGGCTAATCAGGTCAGACTTCGATTTGTCCAGTTCACCTTTATTGAAATAGGTATAAGCCATTTCAAAGCCTGCGTCGTCCGCATAGTTAGAATTCGGGAACTGTTTCAAAAGGTTCTGCATGGTATTGATCTTGGCATCATTTTGATTTTCCAATCCTTGTATCATTCCCCGTTGAAACAAGGCGTAATCTTCTCCGGTAGCTTTGCTGTCAATGATCCTGTTGTAATTAACGAGGGCATTTCCATAACTTTTATTTACAAAATAGGAATCAGCAAGCCTGATGGTTGCATCGTTTATGGTCTTCTGATCTTTATCGTTACCTTTTAAAAAGCGTTCAAAATAAGCAGCAGCTTTTCCATATTTCTCATCTTCAAATGCAGAATAGGCCAGGGCGTAATTAGCGAAATTGTATACGCCGGTTTTGCTGGCACCTGGCATATCCAGAAAGGTTTCAAAGTGTTTTACTGCTTCACCAAATTTTCTAAGCTCATAACTGGCTTCAGCTTTCCAGTAAGTGCTTAATGCCAGTATTTCTTCATCTTCAGGAAACTTTTCTGAACGAAGGAACATAGACAATGCATTAGGGAATGCCCTTTCATTATAAAATTCCAATCCCCTGAAATAAGTTACTTTTTGGTAGGCTTCACGCGCTTCGGGTGATTTGCTTTGAATAGGTTCAAGTATATCAATTGCTGCCTGATAGTTTTTACTGGTCAGGAGGATCTCACCAAGTAAGGTTTTAGCTTCGTTTACTTTGCGTGAAGAAGGGAATTGTTTAAGGAAGTTTTGTGTGGCCTCCAATGCCTGCTGGTTAAATTCGAGCTCGTAACTCAACCTGGCATAATTAATCCATGCTTCTTCCTGTACTATTTTATCGAAGTCTAGCCTTGACGCCCTGAAAAATGCACTTCGGGCTTTTTCTTTGTTTTTTAGCTGCAGAAAGGAACGGCCAAGCGTGTACATTCCGCTTTGCAAGTATACATCATCGCTATCGAGTTTTTCCAGCACAGTAACAGACTCACTATATTTTTTCAATTCAAACAGGGAATAACCATACTGGTAGGTGAACAGGTTATTTTTATTATTGGATTTATCTTTGGCATAGAATTCCCTGAAGTATTTTTCTGCATTTACATAATCAGATTTAGCAAAGTAAGAGGCCGCAATGAGGCTCAGCATCTCAGCCTCATAAAGTTGTTTAGAACTTTTTAGGATAGGAATTGCATAACTGATCACATCGTCATACCGCTCATCGAGATAGTACATTGAGGTTATGTAATAGGGGTAGCTGGCTTCATATGTTGGTGAGCCTTTCAGTTTTTCGAAATTGCTTAAAGCAGTTTTATATTCTTTGTTCAGGTAATTGATATAGGCAAAATAATAGGTTGCACTTTCCTGAAAAGGTGAATTTTCTTTTTTTACTGTCTCAAATAATGGCTCAGCTTTTTCTATGTTTTTCAGTTCAAAGTAGGAATAACCCTGTTTAAACTGATATTCCAGTCGTTGTTTCCCGGAAAGGGTAGAAGGATCGGTTTTCTCGAACCACTCTAACGCTTTTTCATATTTTTTTTGTGCGAAATATGATTTGCCTACATGGAAATAAGCAAGCTTGGTATTTGGGTTCAGCGGATAATCTTTAATGAAATTCTGAAACAGGCTTTCAGCATCATTATTACCCAATTCAAGTGCACAAACAGCAGCATAAAACTTTGCATTTTCTTTCAGCATAGACAGTTCTGCATTGCTTTCCTGTTGGGTGCCCGGCTTGTGCCTGATTTGTTCAACAAGCTTGAATTGCTGTGCAGCTGCAACATATTTCTCGTTGTCCAGCAGCTCCAGACCACTTTGGTAATTCTTGTTCAGGTTAACCAGTACGCTTGTTTGTGCATAACCAGCCGTAAAGCCACCTGCTAGCAGTAGCGGAATAAAAAAGTATTTTTTTGACATCTGATTTCAAATATGGTTGGTACTAATATAGATATAGTATCGGGTCTTATTAACATAAGAAATTAACATGTGTTGATAACACAGGTTTAACGATTATAAAAGAAAGTTCGTATTACTGCTGGTAAATAATATCCCGGATATATTTTATTTTGAGGTGCTGCTGCCGATTTTTAGTCGTTCTGTGCGGCCAGAAGGTACAGTACAGCCATGCGCACAGCTACTCCATTTTCTACCTGTTCAAGGATAATAGATTGCTTGCTATCGGCCACATCACTGGTGATCTCAACGCCACGGTTTATCGGACCAGGATGCATAATGATGATCTCTTTATCGAGATTGTCGAGTATTTGTTTGTTCAGCCCGTACATCATGGCATATTCCCTTAATGAAGGGAAATATTTGATGTCCTGGCGTTCCAGCTGTATGCGGAGCATATTGGCCACATCGCACCAGTTCAGGGCTTTGATCAGGTCGTGCTCAACTTTTACGCCCAGGCTTGCCATATATTTGGGTATTAATGTAGTAGGTCCGCAAACCATTACTTCGGCGCCTAGTTTTTGCAGGCACAGGATATTGGATATGGCAACCCTTGAATGAAGGATGTCGCCAACAATTACAACTTTCTTACCTGAAACATCACCAAGTTTCTGACGGATAGAAAAAGCATCCAGCAAGGCTTGAGTAGGATGTTCATGTGCCCCATCGCCCGCATTTACAATCTGGGCTTTGATGTGCTTGCTTAAAAACTGTCCGGCACCTGCGTAAGGGTGACGCATCACTACCATATCTACTTTCATGGCCAGGATGTTGTTTACTGTATCGATCAGTGTTTCACCTTTACTCACTGAGGACGAAGATGCTGCAAAATTAACAACATCGGCCGAAAGCCTTTTCTCCGCAAGTTCAAAAGAGAGTTTGGTGCGTGTAGAATTTTCAAAAAATATATTGGCAATGGTGATGTCTCTTAATGAGGGCACCCTTTTTATGGGCCTGTTAATTACATCTTTAAAATTATCTGCAGTCTCGAAGATCAGCTCAATATCATTCCGGTTAATGTCTTTGATACCTAAGAGATGTCGGGTTGATAATTTTTCTACTGCCATATTATTTATTGCTTTCTGATATTAAGATAACTTTGTCCTCTCCTTCGGTCTCTTTCCAGCTTACCCTTACCATTTGTGAGTTCAGACTGTCTACCTGATGGCCTATGTAATTCGGTTCTATTGGTAATTGTCTCGAAAATCTCCGGTCAATTAATACCATAAGCTCTACTTTTGCAGGCCGCCCATAAGCCAGTAAGGCATCCATCGCAGCCCTTATGGTACGCCCTGTCCACAATACGTCGTCTATCAAGATAACATTTTTGCCTTCTATAATGAAGTCGATCGTATTGCTGCTTGCAGATACCAACCCGTCTTTTCTTCTGAAATCATCGCGGAAAAAAGTAATGTCAAGATTTCCTTTTTGAATGGTACTCTTTTTAAGTACCTGTAAAAGTTCATGTTTTACTCTATCGGCAAAGTAACTGCCACGTGGCTGTATGCCAATTAAAACAGTATTTGAAAAATCGTTGTGGTTCTCAATTAATTGATGACAAAGTCGCTTAATTGTGATCTGGAATTTTTGACCGTCTAGCAGGGTTCTTTTTTGCATTGACTTAAAGATTATGCAAATATAGCCAAAAAGTTGTAACCCCAAATGTATAAAACAGGTTTAAATTGCAAAACGGAAAAATACATTTGTAGGTTATTGGGCTTAAATGCTTTAATTGTTTAAATACTTTTTACTGTAGTTTACTTTCATCAGATCATACCGCTTCAGCTGCGTTTTTAGCCTTTTGAGGAAGTCTGGATAATTACGCTTTTCTTTAGGGCTCCATAATATTTCACTCAGGGCATCCAGTCTTGGAAAAACCATGTATTCAGCTTTTGCTGGATTGGCGATGTATTCAGACCATAAATTTGCTTGTCCGCCCCATATATAGCTGGCTTCTTCAGTACTTAGTACAGCCGGCACAGGCTCATAGTCGTAAACGGTTTTTAAGGGCAGGAACTTTGCCGCTGTAAGTGAATCATCTTTTACAAATTGACTGTGGTTAAAATACATCATGTTTTCAGGTGTCATGATCACTTTGTGCTTTTGTTTTGCCGCCGCAATACCACCTTTTTCACCACGCCAGCTCATCACAATAGCATTAGGGGCGAGGCCCCCGTCCAGTATTTCATCCCATCCTATGATGGTTTTACCTTTACTGTTCACAAATTTTTCGATACGGTGTATGAAGTAACTCTGTAAACCGCTTTCATCTTTTATTCCGTTACGTTTCATGATCTGCTGTGATACGGCTGATTGTTTCCACCAGATCTTTGATGCCTCATCTCCACCGATGTGGATGTATTGTGAAGGGAACAATTCCATTACTTCGGTTAATACTTCTTCAAGAAATTTGAAGGTCTGCTCTGTGGGCTGGAACACATTGTTAAACTTATTAAAGATTCCCCAGGTTTGCGCTACTTCATATTTTTTTGAAGGTTCTGTACCCAGTTCCGGATAGGCCGCAAGGACTGACATGCTGTGTGCCGGCATTTCAATTTCAGGAATCACATTGATGTAACGGTCGGCCGCATATTTTATCACTTCTTTAACTTCTTCCTGGGTGTAATAACCGCCGTAGCGCAATCCGTCGTTACCTGTTCCGGGGTAAAGGCCTATAATCGTACCGTTTCTCCATGCACCAATTTCTGTTAGTTTAGGATGTTTTTTGATTTCAATTCTCCAGCCGTGGTCATCAGTTAGGTGCCAGTGAAAATTATTCAGCTTATGAAGCGCCAGGTAGTCAATGTATTTTTTAATGAAGGCTACCTCAAAGAAATGCCTGCTCACATCCAGGTGCATACCTCGGTAGGCGAAACGGGGGTAATCGATCACATCTACGGATGGGATGATGAGTTTGCCCGAATTATCATTTGCAGGAGGTAAAAGCTGTATGATGGTTTGAACTGCGTAAAATATGCCTTGTCCGGATGCCGATCCGGCATTGAGCTGGTTCTTAAGTACAGAAACAAAGTATTTATCCGGATTTGGATATAGCCTGCTGTCCAGGACCAGGTTAATTGAAGACTTCGTTTTTGTATCCGGATTGGTACTGATGTTAAGGTATAGATGATAATACCTGGCTATATAATCTGACAGGAATTTTGCAGCGGGTTTCGCTGTAGTATCGGTAATAAAGATGATCGTGTTCTTGTCAATAGTAAATTTATCCTGAGGGAATTTGCCTGGTCTTAATTCTACGGGCTGGGGAATAATGTGTGGAAGCTGGGCCTGGACTGTGGTTATAAACAGCACAGACAAGATGAAAGATGATAAAGTTTTAGCCATACGGCTAAAATACAAAAATGGAGATAGATTTAAACAAAAAAAGCCCCTCAAAACTCGAGGGGCTTTTGTATGATAGTTAAAAGAAACTAGCCTTTTTTAGCTTTGTTTTCTTCACCTTCCATTTGTTGTTTTAACTGTGCAAGCACACCTAAATCGCCCAATGTAGATTTTTCAACTGAATCTTTAACCTTTTTAACTGCACTGCTTGAAGCTTTGGCCTCTTTTTTCTTAGCGTTTCTTTCTTCAGCAACAGCTTCAGCTTTAGCCTCTTCCCAGATACGGGCATGAGAAACAACGATACGTTTAGCATCCTTGTTGAACTCAATGATTTTGAAATCATTGGTTTCTTCAGCTTTGATTACAGAGCCGTCTTCTTTAGCCATGTGTTTAGTTGGTACGAAACCTTCTACGCCATATGGTAAAGCGATAACAGCACCTTTATCAGTTACTTTAACAACAGTTCCCTGGTGGATTGAATCTAATGTAAAGATAGTTTCAAAAGTATCCCATGGATTTTCTTCCAGTTGTTTGTGACCTAAGCTCAGCTTGCGGTTATCAACATCTAATTCAAGTACAACTACGTCTAATGTATCACCAACTTTAGTGAATTCATTAGGGTGGTTCACTTTTTTAGACCATGAAAGGTCAGAGATATGGATTAAACCATCGATGCCTTCCTCAATTTCTACGAATACACCGAAATTGGTCATGTTTTTAACTACTGCTGTATGTTTGCTTCCGATAGGATATCTTTCAGCAACATTTTGCCAAGGATCCTGAGTAAGTTGTTTGATACCTAAGCTCATTTTGCGATCGTCTCTGTCTAAAGTCAAAACTTCAGCTTCGATCTCATCGCCAACTTTCAGGAATTCCTGAGGGCTGCGCAGGTTTTGCGACCACGACATTTCTGATACGTGGATTAAACCTTCAACACCAGGAATGATTTCAAGGAAAGCACCGTAATCAGCAACAGTAACAATTTTACCTTTAACTTTAGAACCAACAGCTAAGTCAGTACTTAAAGATTCCCAAGGATGAGGAGTCAATTGTTTTAAGCCTAATGCAATACGTTTTTTCTCATCATCAAAATCAAGCACTACAACGTTGATTTTCTCATCTAAGCTCAATACTTCTTTTGGATGCTCTATGCGGCCCCAGGAAATGTCAGTGATGTGAAGTAATCCGTCAACGCCACCCAAATCGATGAATACACCAAAGTCAGTGATGTTTTTAACGGTACCTTCCAGTACCTGACCTTTTTCAAGTTTAGATACGATTTCAACTTTTTGGCTTTCTAAATCGTCCTCAATTAAGATTTTATGAGATACAACTACGTTTTTAAACTCGTGGTTGATCTTAACAACTTTGAATTCCATTGTTTTACCCACGTATACATCGTAATCGCGGATAGGTTTGATGTCAATCTGGGAACCAGGTAAGAAAGCTTCAACACCCATGATGTCAACGATAAGACCACCTTTGGTACGGCTCTTAACAAATCCGTTGATGATTCTGTCATTGTCAAGGGCTTCATTGATAGATTCCCATGATCTTTGGGTTTTGGCTCTTTTACGAGACAGAATTAACTGGCCGTTAGCATCTTCAGGGGCTTCCACGAAAACGTCAACTTTATCGCCAACTTTCAAATCAGGTGTATCGCGGAACTCAGAAGTAGATACCAAACCGTCTGATTTAAATCCTACGTTTAATACCACATCTTTGTTGTTGATTGAAACAACAGTACCACTGATGATTTCACCTTGAGTGATTTGATTGAAAGTATCGGTATACATGTCTTCAAACTTTTTACGGTCTGCATCACTGTAATTACCGAATGCTTTATCATCTGCATCCCAGTCAAAATCCTGATCTGGAGTTGCCAATGATGATTTGATCTGTTCGATCGATACTGAATCAGCTTCTGATTCAATAGTCTCTTTCTCAGCCAGACGAGCGTCCGCACCTTGAAGTTCGGCTGTTTTAGCCTCTAGTTCTTTTTCTGCTACTTGTTTCTTAGCCATTAAAATTAAATCTCCTTTTTCCCGTTAGGGACGGCAAAGATAGAAATTAATATTTTTAGCACAAAGATTTTTTTGATAAATGTTGTTGATTTAGAACATATTGTATCGAAAAAATCTTTGTATAAAAGTCCGATGCTTCCGAAACTTGCCCCTGAGTGTTAGGCAAAGATAAATAGAATTGTTCATGATGTCTTTTTTAGGTTATGCTACACGGGCCTTAAATTTATCCCGATAATCCTTTGGTGTCATGCCAGAGCTTTTTTTAAAGAGCTGCCTGAAAGCTTTCAGGTCATTGTAGCCGGAATTCAGCATAATCTCCAGGATGCTCTGGTTGGTTTGTTCAAGCAGCTTTTTAGCAACCTCTATCCTGGTTTTTTGCAGGTACTCTATCAATGTATTTCCTGTAGCCATTTTAAAGCGACGTTCAATATTCCTTCTGCTGGCAGGTATTTGCTGCAAAATATCTTCAACAGTTGCAGCCTTATTGTAAGAATTTTCTATGCACAACTGGGTTTGGGCAACCAGTTCATCACCATGGTCCCTTGGTGGTACAAAGGTGCCAAAATAGCTTTGCTGTCCGCGGTTCATGTCTATGGCAAATACTTTTGCCACACGAATTGCCGTTTCTCTGTTTGCATAGTTATGGATCAGTCTGAGCAAAAGGTGAAAGGTACTGGTAGCCCCGCCACTGGTATATATTCCATGGTCGTATGTCACTACTTCACTTGGTCTAAGGTAAACGTCGGGATAGTTTGCCGCAAATGATGTACAGGCGTGGATATGAGTAGTTGCATTTTTTCCGTTTAACAGACCGCTGGCACCCAATAAAAATGCACCGGTACAAAAGCTGGCCAGTTCAACACCTTTTTGGTGCTGCTGACGAAGCCATGGTATAAACTCCAGGTTTTCCTGAACAGCATTATGAACGTCCTGGGTCGCAAAAGCAGGTATCAGCACCAGGTCCTGTTTGCTGCTTGCATTCAGAGGCTGGGGTACATATTGATTAAAAACAGGAACTTCATTACTACTGTTAGCGGCATGTAATATGCTTACATTAAATAGTGCTTCCTGTCCATTGGCTTCGTAGTAGCTATTTACAGTATCAAAAACGTCGAGTATAGCCGCTACACTAAGCAAGCGATATTTATTGGTCAATAACAAAGCTACTTGTGTCATTACTTTCGGAATTAAACAGAATGCAAATTATGAAAATAATCCCGAAGAAGTGGCTATAAATAAAAAAGGCCGCCTGCTATGGATCAGGCGACCTTAAACTACATACTTTAAATTATTATTTGCCAGATTTTTTGGTTTCTGCTGGTTTTGCTTCCGCTTTAACTGCTTTCTTAGCTGCTTTTTTGTGATGATGTTTAGGCTTTGCAGTTTCGGTAGCTGGTTTTGCTGCCGGAGTTGTGTTTTGTGCAAATGCGCCAAAAGTTGCTGCAACTAATGCTAACGCTAAAATTGTTCTTTTCATGTTTATAATTATTTAGTGTTTTTTGTTATACCAAAGTTGCAAACACAATATGAAGATTTGATGAAGAAGAGCATAGGTAGAAAAGCAGGTTATTGCGGAAAGTTAATCCGGATTTCTGTGCCTTTGCCTTTTTCCGATTTGATGTCGATCTTAAGCTCATGGAAGCTGGCAATGCTCCGTACAATAGCCAGGCCCAAACCATGACTGTCTTCCCGCTCTGATTCCAGTTTTTCAAAGCGGATAAACGCATGCTCCAACAACTCAGCATTCATTCCTATGCCTGTGTCCGCAATCACAAGTGTATAAGCTTCCGCAGTTGGTGCATCCGAGATGTTTACGCTGCCTGAGGGTATGTTGTACTTAATGGCATTGCTGATCAGGTTCGTTATCAGTGTATGGAACAGGGACCTGTTCCCGGTAAATGTATGGTCGTGCGTCAACTGGATGTTGAACTTCAGTTTCATCATCAATAACCTATGCTCCAACTCTTCATAAACCTCTTCAACAGTGTGCCGTACCGATATGGTGTCTGGTTTACTGTATTGATTGTTTTCTACCTTTGAAATGAGCAACAAACTGTTGATGATTGCCTTTAATCGGCCCAATGTCTTTAAACTGGCAAATATCTTGTTTTCACCTTCCGTTGTTAGCTTCTCATCATTAAGCAGGTTTTCCAATCTGGTGTTCAGCACTGAAATGGGCGTAAGCAGTTCATGAGAAACATTGGCAATGAATTCTTTTTCGGTCAGAAAAAGCCCGGTGATCTTTCTCATCAAGGCACTGATGCTACGGTCCAGGATCCTGAAATCTTCCGTGCTGGTCTGAATCGGCTTGTAATTGAAATTGGTTGGTTCATTTACCTTGTTGAGTTTTTGATCGATGATCCTGTAAAAAGGGGTAAGTAAAAAACGGGTAAAGGCAAGATCTGTAATCAATGTCAGTATTACAGCCGCTATCAATATGCCAAAGGTAAACATGGATATCGTACGTTCTAATTGTGCAAGGGTCGACATGGTTTCACCAAGTTCCAGTCTGTAATTTCTCCCAGCATAGTTAAAATCTGTGGTCAGGATCTGGAATTCTTCCTGGCTGCCTTCGATACTACGTAATTCTCTTGTGAACTGTTGTTTGATTGGCTTCTCGTCATTTCTGATCTCCTTCAGGATGATATATTCCTCACGTAGCAGGTTGTAATCGGTATAAATTTTTTGTGTAAGCAGGTCATTTACTTCTACACCGGAAAGGTTGGTTACCAATCTTTTCTTTTTCTGTAACAGTCGCTGCTGTATGTGATTTATAGAGATTCGGTTAATAGATACAAGAATCAGGATACCTAGCATGGTAATGATGGCCACCTTTGTAAGGGTATTGTATAAAGCAAGTTTGAATTGTAGTTTCATGTTACTTTATTTTTCGCATAGCTATCAAAAGTTAATCCTGTAACCAATGCTTCTAACCGTTTCAAACCAATCAATAGGACGATGTGCCGCCAGTTTTTTACGGAGATTTTTTACATGCACATCCACAAAGTTAGAATCAGAATTTACCTCAAGTATATCTCCCCAAACATGTTCGGTAAGATTTACCCTTGAAATGACTCGATTTTTGTTTAATACCAGGTAATTGAATATTTCAAACTCTTTGTTCGTCAGGTTAATCCGTTGCCCTTCAAAAGTTACTTTGTGGTTCTTAATGTCGAGCAGGAAATTGTGAATGTTGACTTCATTCATTTCCAGTTTGTGCTTCCGGCGTATGATGGCATGCATTCGCGCCAGCAGCTCTGTCAGTGAAAAAGGTTTGGGCAGATAATCATCTGCTCCGGCCTCCAGGCCTTTAATGCGGTCGTCAACATCGCCCCGGGCTGTAAGTATAATTACCGCATCTTCCCGTCCGGGTAATTTTTTTAGCTGGTGCAGCAATTCAAAACCGTCACCGCCTGGTAAGCCAAGGTCAAGCAGTATAAAATCGTAAGTGTTAACAAAAATTTTCTCTTCAGCCGAAGATTTTTTCCAGGCATGCTCAACAGTGTAACCTTCCTTACTTAGGAATTCACCCATTTCCAAGGCAAGTGTTTTTTCGTCTTCAATAATCAGGATGTTCATGAGACTTTTTTATGCCAAACTTACGCAATTTCCCGTCATCTCAAACGGATTTAAGAGATGACGGGCTAAGCGCTATTTATTCTTTCCAACCGCCACCTAATGCACGGTAAAGGTTTACTACAGATTGAAGCTTTTGCAACCGGTCATTTATACTGCTTAGTTGTGCCGAAAGCAGACTTTGTTCCGAAGTCAGCACATCCGTATAATTGGTAGCAGAGCTGTAGCGCAATAACTCTTTTGTATAGTCGACCGCCTTGGTTAAAGAAGCGATCTGTTTTGCCCTGGTTGTTTCTTTTTCTGAAGCTGTCTGATAAGCATATAAAGCATTCGACACTTCCTGGCCACTTGTAAGCAAGGTTTGCTGGAAACTATAAAATGCCATTTGCTGTTGCGCTGCTGCAGTTTTTAGCCTGGCCTTATTTTGTCCTTTATTGAAAATGGGCTGGGTAATGCCGCCAATTAAATTGTAAAAAATAGAATTGTCGAAAAAGTTTTTAAGGCTCAGACTGGAAAGCCCCCCGTTTGCTGTTAGCGTTAAGGCGGGGTAAAAATAGGCTTTAGCTACATTTTTATTCTCAAATGCTGCCCTGAAAGCAAACTCAGCAGCTTGCACATCTGGCCTGTTTTGTAGCAATTGCGCTGATACACCAGTTTGCAGGTTGCTGTAAACTGTCTGTTGGTCAAGCGTGCCGCGGTCAATTTTTCCAGGGCCTTTTCCCAACAGGATGCTCAAGGCATTTTCCGTCTCCCTGATGCTTCTCTTCAAATCCGGAAGTGTAACCTGGGCTGCATATAAATTGGCTTCGCTTTGTACAACAGCAGCACCGTTTACCACAGCACCTTCTTTTAAGGACTTCATGGTTTCAACGTCTGCCTGTCTGATCCTGATCGTTTGTTCCGTAATTGACAATTGTTTGTCCAATGCCAGCAGGTTATAATAGCTATTGGCAATGTTTGCAATCAATTGGGTCTGTACCGCTCTTTTTGCGGCATCAGTTTGTAGCAGCGAGGCGTAGGCGGATCTTTTGGCACTGCTCAGTTTTCCCCAGATATCGGCTTCCCAGCTGGTGCTGAGCTGCGCCTTGTAGGTTTGCGTTTCTGTATTGATATTAATTCCTGGAGGAAAGTTCAGCGCAGCTCTTGATTGTTTGGCGTCTGTCACTGAAACATCGGCAGTCAAACTTGGCAGCAGGGCCGCCTTGTTTTGCAGCAAGGTAGCCTCAGCAACTTTTATCCTTTCGATGGCCTGTTTCAGGTCAAGGTTCTCATTGATGCCCTGCTGGATCAGAACCTGTAAAGGGGCATCTGTAAACAGGTTTTTCCAGGGCAGATTCGCCATAGTACTGGTGTCTGCAGTGGTATTGTCACGGTATAGATCGTTGCTGTTTACAGCCGGGCGTTCATATTTTGTGGTCACGCAGGCCGTTAAACTCAATGCAGAGAATCCGATGATGAAATAATATTTATGATATCTGGTGTTCATGGTCTTTAAATTAGTGTTCACGGGCGTCAACTTCTGGAAAATCTATTGCAGCCTGAGGCCCGTACCCTTCGTCGAATGGTGATTTGCTGCTCACTTTTTCCTGTAAGCTCTGGAATACAATAAATAGGGCCGGGATAACAAATACACCAAATATGGTTCCGATAAGCATTCCGCCTACGGCTCCGGTACCTATAGATTTGTTCCCTGCAGCGCCAACACCGGTCGAGAGCATCAAGGGCAATAAACCGAGTATAAAAGCAAATGACGTCATTAAAATAGGGCGTAAACGTGCTGTCGCTCCGCTAATGGCTGCACTTACTATGCTCATACCTTTTCTTCGCCTTTCTACTGCAAACTCTACAATTAAAATGGCATTTTTGGCTAGCAAGCCCACCAGCATGATTAGGGTAATCTGTGTATAGATGTTGTTATCTACCTTGAATATCTTATCGAAGATGAAAACGCCTGCCAAACCAATAGGTAGGGAAATCAACACCGCCAGCGGTAAAATATAGCTTTCGTATTGGGCACAAAGCAGGAAGTAAACAAAGATCACGCAAAGCAAAAAGATAAATATGGTCTGACTGCCACTCGACATCTCTTCGCGCGATAAGCCTGAGAACTCATAGCCATAGCCCGTAGGCAGGTGTATTGCGGCCTCTTCCTGTACCGCTTTCAAGGCATCGCCCGAGCTGAAGCCAGTATTCGGACTTCCCGTTACGGCAATAGAAGTAAACAGATTAAAACGGGATATTGCCTGAGGGCCATACACCTTTTTCAGTGTAATGAAATTGCTGATCGGTGCCATTTTGCCACTTGCATTTCTTACGTATATGCTGTTCAGCGTTTGCTGGTTCGCACGGTAAGGGGCATCTGCCTGGTACATTACACGATATTGCTTCCCAAACTTATTAAAGTTGGATGCGTATACACCACCATAATAGCCCTGTAATACACCCAATACATCGCTTACACTTAAGCCGGCCTGTTTTACTGTAGCTACGTTTACATCAATCTGGTACTGTGGGAAATTGGGATTAAATGAAGTAGAGGCATATTGTATTTCCTTCCTTTTGCTTAAAGCGGCCAGGAACTCATTACTTACGGTATTGAATTTGTTGATGTCACCACCTGTTTTGTCCTGCAGCTGGAACTCAAAACCTCCGCTGGTACCAAATCCCTGGATGGTAGGAGGGGCAAAGAAAATAACCCTCGCACCTTTAATACCGGCCGTTTTGGCAAACAGTTCACCGATAATGGCTTTTACGTCTCTTTGCCGCTCGTTCCATGGTTTTAATTTCCCGATTACCATACCGTAAGAACTGCCAGAACCACTGATCATGCTTCGGCCCACCACGGTCAGTGAAAACTTAATTTCCGGAATACTGCGTGCAATACTGTCAATTTGCTTAATTACAATTGCAGTTTGTTCCTGAGAGGTAGCTGGCGGCAGGGAGATATCGGACATAATAGTACCCAAATCCTCGTTAGGTACAAAGCCTTTAGGTGTGGTATTCATGGCCCATATCAGCGTCACTGTAAAAAGTATAATCCCCAATCCAGCTATCCATTTTCTGCGTGCCAAAAAGCCTACAGATCTTTTGTACCTGCCGGTCATGGCATCAAAAGAAGCATTAAATGCCGCATAAAAGCGCTGCATAAAGTTTTTAGGCTTACCATGGTCTTCAGCATGCGGTTTTAAGAACAAGGCACAAAGCGCAGGACTCAGGGTTAATGCGTTGATGGCCGAAAGGATAATGGCAATAGCCAGTGTTAAGCCGAACTGCTTATAAAATACGCCCGATGAACCCTGGATAAAACTTACCGGTACAAATACTGCCGCCATAACCAGGGTAATGGAAATAATGGCCCCTGTAATGTCTTCCATTGCATCTACAGTAGCTTTTTTTGCTGAAGTGTAGCCATGGTCAAGCTTCGCGTGGACTGCCTCTACAACCACAATGGCGTCATCTACCACAATACCGATAGCCAATACCAGTGCAAACAGTGTCAATAGGTTGATGGTAAAGCCAAACAAACTCAGAAAGAAGAAGGTTCCGATAATTGCCACAGGAACACTGATGGCTGGGATTAATGTAGAGCGGAAATCCTGAAGAAAAAGAAAAACCACTAGGAAAACCAGGATAAAGGCTTCTATCAGTGTATGGATTACTTTCTCGATAGAAGCATCCAAAAAGTCGTTCACATTTACCAATGTGGTATAATGTACGCCCTTTGGGAAGTTGACAGATGACTCGTCCAAAACTTTAATGGCACCTTCAATTACTTCCTTGGCATTGGAGCCGGCAGTTTGGTTAATGGCAATACCCAATGCAGGTTTACCATTAAAGCGCACCGAGCTGGCATAGCTTTGTGCACCCAATTCTATACGGGCAATGTCCTTTAACCTCAGTACCTGACCATTTTCAGCCGTTCTGATAATGATATTGCTAAACTCGGTTTCGTTTTTTAAACGCCCTGAGTATTTTAAAGTATACTGGAACGATTGTTCGCCGCGCTCCCCGAATTGACCGGGTGCAGCTTCGATATTCTGTTCGGCAAGTGCTACACTGATGTCATTGGGCACCAATCCGTAGGTGGCCATTACTTCTGGTTTAAGCCAGATGCGCATGGTATAATCCATCAAACCAAAGGCAGTTGCATCACCAACCCCATTGATCCGCTTGATCTGAGGGATCAGGTTAATGTTGGCATAGTTCTGCAAAAAGGTCTGGTCATAGGAAGCGCTATCGCTATATATACCAAAAATCAGCACGTTACTGGCCTGCCTTTTTGCGGTAATTACCCCAGATCGGGTAACCTCTGCAGGTAATAAGCTAGTCGCTCTCGCTACACGGTTCTGTACGTTTACGGCAGCAAGGTCAGGGTTGGTACCCAGTTTAAAGTTAACCGTAATGGTTGCCGTACCATCGTTACCGGCCGACGAGGTCATATAGGTCATATCTTCCACACCGTTGATCTGCTCTTCAAGAGGTACAACAACGCTATTCATAACCACATCTGCATTTGCCCCTTGATAAGACGCGGAAACCTGTACCGTTGGAGGGGCAATTTCCGGATATTGTGACACAGGAAGCGTAATCAGGCCCAGTATCCCGAGTATGACAATAATAATGGATATTACTGTGGATAAAACAGGCCTTTCTATAAATTTCTTAAACATATTGTTCTATTTTTGGGTAAGCTCAGCATATACGGAATCAGCACTTTTCTTTTCAGGTTTAATCTCAGTACCGTCTTTTAAAGACTGGAAGCCTTCCAGTACTACCTGATCACCAGCTTTAAGCCCTTTGGTAACTACGTAAAAATTGCCTTTAGTCAGCTCCATAACCTCAATTTCGGTACTTTTTGCAATTCCTTTATCGTCGGCCACATATACGAATTTCTTTCCCTGCAGATCTGTAGTAGATTTTTGCGGGATAAGGATGACATTTTCGAGGTGTTGTGGAATACGTACTGAGGCACTGGCACCACTTCTGAGCAGGCTTACCGGATTGGAGAATGTGGCCCTTAAGCTTGCCGATCCGGTTCCGGTATTGATCAGGCCGTTTATCGATTCTATTTTCCCGTTTTCTGCATAGGTTGTCCCATCTGCCAGCACCAGGGCAACCGCAGGGATATTTTTTAATTTGGCCGCAAGGCTGTTGCCCTTATAGCTGCGCGAGAATTCCAATAGCTGTTTCTCATTCATAGAGAAATAAGCGTAAATCCTGGATATGTTAGAAACCGTTGTTAATGGCTGAGCACTGGTTCCACTCACCAGGCTACCGGTTTTAAAAGGAATGCTGCCGATTACTCCGTCAACCGGACTGGTAATGCGGGTATAACCCAGATTTACTTTAGCATTCACCAGTTCGGCTCTGGCTTGTGCCAATGCTGCCTTCCTGCTCTGTAAGGTTAGCTGGGCCGCATCCAGATCATATTTACTGATGATGTCTTTTTCAACCAAGGGCTTGGTCTTGTTTACCTGCAGTTGTGCAGCATTCACATCTGCCTCTGCACTGCTGATGGCTGCACTTGCTGTTCTTACCTGCTGTTCGTATTGTGGCGCATTGATGCTGAAAAGTAATTGGCCTTTTTTTACTGTTGCACCTTCATCCACGTATATTTTTTCAATAAAGCCATCTACTTTTGGCCTGATGTCAACATTCTGGATCCCTTCCAGTGTGGCTGGGTAGTCCGTTTCCAGATCGGTAGACTGCGGTACTACCGCAAATACCGGATAAGATTGTACCTGGGCGGGGGGTGGACCGGCCTTTTTCTGATCTCCGCTGCTGCATGAACCGATAAATAGCAATGCCGGTAATAATAAGTAAAGTGATTGGATGTTATGTTTCATTTTAAGGGGTATATATAATCTTTATTAGGGGAAAATTATTTCAAAGATGAGCTGTTTTCTTTCTTCAAGAAGTGCGTTGTATTCCTCATCATTCATGCCAAAAAGGATTTTGTTTAAAGGGGCTGTTACCAGGGGATAGGCCATTAAAGAAAACAGGTTCATTGTGAAATGCCTTGGGTTCATGCGTTTTATGTTTCCTTTGTCCATTTCCCGCTGAACCTCCTCCAGAAAAGTATTCACTTTTTCGGCCCGTGCTTTCTTGGCATTGATCACATCGTTTCTGTTCATTTCGGTGATCACAAAAATCTCACGATAAGGATAACGCATCGCTTCTTTAAGAAATACCGAAATCAGGTTTTCTATCTTTTGACGAAAAGGCATATCCGATTCCATAACCTCGTCAATCATGCTCACCAGGGCTTCCTGGGCTTCATTGAATACCTGGTCAAACAGCGCATCTCTCGATCGGAAGTAATAATTTACCAAGGTGCGGTTTACCCTGGCGGCATCCGCAATCTCCTGAGTAGTAGCGTGAAGCTTGCCTTCGGCAAAAAATAATTGCTTGGCTGTATCCTTAATTAACTGCTCTGTACCGGTATCTCTGCTGGTCATTTCCTGAGTTTGACAAAATTGTTAAACAAAAGTATTGAACAGAGATTTTAGTTAAAACATCAGAATGTAATGTTTAAGTTAAGGGATTAATTGTAACCAAATATTTGCAGAAAATTGCCGGTCTATGGCAGGTGCTGGTGTACCATATCCAGCGCAAAATCCAATTGCTCGGCCTCGGTAAGTTCGGTATTGTCCAGAATAATGGCATCTTCTGCGCGTGTAAGGGGGCTCTCGGCCCTGGTGGTATCGGCATAATCCCTATGAGCAAGATTTTCAAATACTTCTTCCAGCGTAGTTGTAGTATCTCCCTTGCTTTGAAGCTCTTTAAACCTACGTTCAGCCCTGATCTTTGGATCGGCAGTCATAAAAAATTTAACTGCTGCATCCTCAAACACTGTAGTACCTATATCACGGCCATCCATCACAATATTTTTAGATTTACCCATGCGCTGCTGCTGTTTTACCATATCCTTTCGTACCAGTTTATTGGCTGATACTTCGCTCACATATTCTGATACTGGCATTTGTCTGATCTCTTCTGATACCTCTTCGCCATTTAAGGTGATGTGCGATTGGTAATCCCTCGAGTGAAAATTCAGTTCAATGTGCTCAAGCGCATCGGCCACTGCTTCCTGGTTATTGACATCAATGTTGTTACGGATAAAATAAAGTGTAACCGCGCGGTACATGGCACCACTATCGATGTATATAAATCCCAGTTTCTTTGCTAGAGCCTTGGCAAGTGTACTTTTTCCACAGGATGAATAGCCATCAATGGCTATAACGAGGTTTTTTCTCATAGATAGGCAAAGTTAGTATTTTCATACCAAAAGAAATCAAATATTGGGCAATTGGGAACTACTTCGGGCACCTTAAGATGATTCCGATTTGGGATAGGCTGTTCTTGAGTTTATTTAGGATGAGTCAGCTTATCTTTTCTGGTTAACAGGGATGAATTGCGGACGATCAGGTTGGTCGAAAGTACAACCTTTTCTACTGGCTTTTTATCAGATTCCATTTTTTGCAGCAGGATGTCTATAAGTTTAAGGGAAATGTCCTTCACAGGCTGGGCAATAGCTGTAATTGAAGGGTTGTAGATCCTGAAAAAATCCTGATCATCAAAAGCTACTACGGCAATATCGTCGGGGATCTTCAATTTGAGTTCATTAATAGCTTCAAGGCCTTGAAATGCAAGGTAATTTGTGGAGAAAAAAATGGCATCCAGCTCATTGTTCTTTTTTAAATAAGCACTTATAGATTTGACGTTTTGTGCCGCAGAATGATCATAAGGTAATTTTAATATTTTTGGTTCCTTCCCATTTTCAATAATGGTTTTTTCGTAGCCCTTATATCTTTCCAGCATTTGCGTTTGGGCTGAAGAGGTGGTTACCAGGGCAATGTTTTCAAATCCTGCTCCGGTTAAATGCTGTACTGCTTTTTTCGAGGCATTAAAATTATCCACTACAACATAATCTGTTTCCAGGTCCGGAAAATATCGGTCAAAAAGGACCACGGGGATTTTATTGTTGATCAGGGACTGGATTTCCTCCTCAAGTCCTTTAGGTGGGGTAATGATGTAGCCATCCAGGTTGCGTTCAATAAAAAGTTTGATCAGTTCTTTTGATTTTTCTGTATTGTCGTCAGTGCTGCAATAAATTATTTTATATCCTCTTTTATAGGCATCTTCTTCAATAATTCGTGCTACAGCAGAAAAAAAAGCATTCGAAATGTCCTCTACAATCAGACCAATCATATTTGTTTTTCCGGTTCTCATGCCCCTGGCAAAAAGGTTTTGTTTGTAGCCTGTGTCTTCAATTGTTTTAAGTATCTTCTCTTTGAGCTCAGTGCTGATCCGTTTTTCATCAGCCTTGCCATTGAGCACAAAGGAAACCGTTGTGATTGATGTGTTACATCGCTGAGCAATATCCCTGATAGAAAGTTTAGCCATGTGGTATACTAGTGTTTTACTTTATAAAATTTGTAAGCGAACAGAAAAATTACAATATAGCATATAATTGGGGTATAATAGGCATTTGCAATTCCAGCCTTGTCGGCCACTGCACCCATAATAAAAGGAAAAAATGCGCCGCCCACAACACCCATGGATAAAAAAGAAGCGGCCTGTTGTGTGCGCGTACCAAGGTTTTTAAGGCCAAGACTGAATATGGTAGGGAACATGATGCTAAAAAAGAAGTTGATCATCAGCAAAGCAATAAATGATACCATACCAAAGCTTTGTGCTACGATGAGGCACATGATGATATTGCCCAGTGCAAATGCCGCCAGTAATTTGTTGGGCGCAATAACCCGCATTAAAAATGTGCCGATAAAACGCCCGGCAAGCATCATTCCCATAAACAACACCATGTAATTCCCAGCTTCAGCATCGCTGAAACCCATTTTTTCATGGCCATAATTGATAAA
Organism: Pedobacter africanus; assembly: GCF_900176535.1. Lineage (NCBI taxonomy): Bacteria > Pseudomonadati > Bacteroidota > Sphingobacteriia > Sphingobacteriales > Sphingobacteriaceae > Pedobacter > Pedobacter africanus. Next base: position 34,139 of record NZ_FWXT01000004.1, read on the forward strand.
AAAGGCCCAGGTGCCAGCTTGTGCCGCTACATTAAAGAATTGCGCCGCAACTGCCCATACAAAATGTTTATGGTCAAAAAGCTTTTTATCAGGAGTTACATCTATGTTTACAGCCGCGGCATCTTCGCCAGGCACCGCATGAGGGTCTGTTGTGGCAGGCACTTTTACAAAAGAAAAGGATATGGCCACCAGTAAAATCACCAGACCAATTACTGCATACAGAATTTTAACAGAGGTCAGATCTGTACTGCCCTCTACATTATTGCGCAGTAAAAAGTAGCTCCCGATTGCAGGTCCAAGCATAGCACCCACAGCATTGAAAGACTGGGCAAAATTGATGCGCTGGTCACTGGTCCGTTGATCACCTAGCGAAGCAACGAATGGATGGGCTACAGTTTCCAATGTAGATAAACCGCAGCCTACAATAAACAGGGCGATCCCAAAAAATGCAAATGAAGAGATATTAGCAGCAGGTATGAATAAAAAAGCCCCAATGGCAAATAAGGACAGACCTAACAATACCCCTTTTTTATAGCCAAAACGTTTCATAAACAGGCCGGCAGGTATTCCCATTACGGCATAGGCACCAAAAACAGCAAACTGCACAAATGCCGACTGCGATTTGGAAAGGCTCATGGTATGTTGGAAATGTTTGTTCAGCACATCAGCCATGGTAATGGCGATGCCCCAGAACATAAAAAGTGAAGTGACAAATACAAGGGTGATCAGGAATTTCCTGTCAGTAAAAGCAGCTTTTTGTTGCATGGTTTAGTATTTATTTGGTTAGCTATGGTTGAGTTGCTTTGAAAAAGCATATTCAAACATAGCTATACTAAAATGATTTAGCAATAGTAATTTTTTCTTTTATCTTTGAAATCACCAGCTTTTTAGAAACCAAATTATAGCATGATATGAAAAGAAGAATTTTTTTGCAGCAGGCAGGACTTTTAGCCGGAGGATTGATGGCTGATAAGGTGTCATTTGCGGCTTCCTCTGAATTTCCGGTAGTCAGGGTTGCCGAGTCCAAAAGAAACTTTCAAAGTAAGGCTGTTGAAAATGCAATAGCAGAATTTCAAAGGAATGTAAAGAACAAAGAGCTGGGCTGGCTATTTGAAAATTGCTTTCCCAACACCTTAGATACTACTGTGACGTATACTGAGAGCAATGGCAGGCCCGATACCTATGTGATCACCGGTGACATTGATGCCATGTGGCTACGAGACAGTACAGCCCAGGTAAGTCCATACCTACCTTTGGTCAAAACAGATAAAAAGTTACATGATCTCATTGCCGGCGTAATCAATCATCAGGTAAAGTGCGTTCTTAAAGACCCTTATGCAAATGCTTTTTATGGAGATCCCAATAAACTTGGAGAGTGGAAAACAGATCATACAGATATGAAGCCTGGGATTCATGAACGTAAATGGGAGATAGATTCACTATGTTATCCCATTCGCCTGAGTTACCAGTATTGGAAGCTCAGTGGCGGCACAGCGCCTTTTGACATAAAATGGAAGGAAGCCATTGCGTTAATCGTTAAAACTTTTAAAGAACAACAAAGAAAACAGGGGCAGGGACCGTATCGCTTTCAACGCGAAACAATGTTTGCCACAGATACCACTCCTTTAAGTGGGTACGGTTACCCGGTAAAACCTGTTGGTTTAATCTGTTCGGCATTCCGGCCAAGTGATGATGCTACGATCTATAATTTTCTGGTTCCTTCCAATTTCTTTGCAGTTGTGAGCCTGAAGCAGGCGGCAGAAATTTTACAATCTGTGCAAAAAGATAATGTATTGGCAGCAGAATGCCGCACACTGGCAGCAGAGGTAGCTGCTGCCCTGCAAAAATATGCAGTGGTAACCCATCCTCAATTTGGTAAGGTATATGCTTTTGAAGTGAACGGCTATGGCAGTTTTAACCTCATGGACGATGCCAATGTACCAAGTTTACTGGCATTGCCTTATCTAGGCGCTGTTCAAGCTAACGATCCTGTTTATCTGAATACCCGCAAACTGATTCTATCTGCAGAGAACCCTTTTTATTTTCAAGGCAAAGCAGCAAAAGGAATAGGCAGCCCACATACCGGTATTCACAAGATCTGGCCGATTGCCCTGGTCATGCAGGGGCTTACCAGTACCAATGATATCGAGATCAGGTCTTGCATTCAAATGCTGCAAAAAAGCCATGCGGGAACAGGATTTATGCATGAGTCGTTCGATATGGACGATCCTGCTAAGTTCAGCAGGGCCTGGTTTGCCTGGGCCAATACCATTTTTGGCGAGTTTTTATGGAAGACTTATAAGGAAAGGCCGCATTTACTGGTTTAAAAATTAAAATATGATAAGAGTACTTTTGACCACCTCCTTACTTATGATAGCTGCTGCGTTGTCTGCACAGACAGTCGGCAAGGTCACCGATCCTGTAGATTGGGTGAACCCTTTGATGGGAACAGCAAGCAAACCTAGCCTTTCTAACGGCAATACTTATCCTGCAATTGCATTGCCCTGGGGAATGAATTTCTGGACACCTCAAACAGGAAAAATGGGAAATGGATGGGCTTATACTTATGATGCAGACAAGATCAGGGGTTTTAAGCAAACACATCAGCCTTCACCCTGGATGAATGATTACGGACAATTTTCCGTCATGCCTGTAACTGGTAAAATGAAATTCAACCAGGATGACAGGGCCAGCTGGTTCTCGCATAAGTCTGAAATTGTAAAGCCTTATTACTACAGCGTGTATCTTGCAGATGCGGATGTCACCACAGAAATTACACCCACGGAAAGAGCGGCTCAATTCCGTTTCACTTTCCCGGAATCAGATGCTGCTTATGTGGTTATCGATGCTTTCGATAAAGGCTCTTATGTTAAGATCATCCCCGCAGAGCGCAAAATAGTGGGCTATAGTACCCGGTACAGCAGTGGTAAACTGGAAAACTTTAAAAATTATTTTGTCATTTATTTCGACAAAGCCTTTACTTCTGCAAACGGATGGAAGGGGAATGAACTGTTAAAAGGCCAGCTTGAGGTGAGCGCTGATCATGCGGGTGCAGTTGTCGGATTTAAAACGGCAAAAGGCGAACAGCTAAACATGAAAATCGCTTCATCCTTCATCAGTTTTGAGCAGGCTGAACTTAATTTGAGCAGGGAACTGTCTAACGATAGCTTTGAAACAACCAAACAAAAGGGAAAGGCAACCTGGAATAAAACCTTAAGCAGGATTTCTGTAGAGGGTGGTTCTATTGATCAGACACGTACTTTTTATTCCAGCTTATACCGTATGCTCTTCTTCCCTCATAAAATGTATGAAGTAGACAAGACCAATAAAATTGTACACTATAGTCCATATAATGGTAAGACTTTACCAGGATACCGGTTTGGAGGTACAGGTTTCTGGGATACTTTCAGGGCTTTGTATCCGTTCCTGAACCTGATGTATCCCTCTGTAAATAAAGAAATGCAGGAAGGCCTGATCAACGACTATAAAGAAGGCGGATGGCTGCCAGAATGGTCTAGCCCTGCTTATGCAGATTGTATGATAGGCAATAATTCCGCTTCTGTTGTTGCCGAAGCTTACATTAAAGGTTTGCGTGGATATGATATCAACACTTTATGGGAGGCACTTAAGCATGGGGCAAACAATGAAGGGCCACAGGCAACCGGTCGTCGCGGTGTTGAATATTACAATAAGCTCGGCTATGTACCTTACGACGTAAAGATCAATGAAAATGCTGCAAGAACTTTAGAATACGCCTATGATGATTTTGCGATCTATCAGTTGGGCAAAGCTTTGGGTAAACCGGCTTCCGAAATTGACATCTATAAAAAACGCAGCATGAACTATAAAAACCTGTTTGATCCTTCAACCTGTTTGATGCGCGGTAAAAATCAGGATGGTAAATTCCAGTCGCCGTTTAATCCGTTTAAATGGGGGGATGCCTTTACCGAAGGAAACAGCTGGCACTATTCATGGTCAGTATTTCAGGATATTGACGGATTGGCTAAATTAATGGGCGGTAAAGAGAAGTTTGTACAGAAACTGGATTCTGTATTTACCCTCCCTCCTGTATTTGACGATAGTTATTATGGAGGGGTAATTCACGAGATCCGTGAAATGCAGATCGCCAATATGGGGCAGTATGCACATGGAAACCAGCCGATACAGCACATGATCTATCTGTACAACTATGCGGGGGCACCCTGGAAAACACAGTATTGGGTACGTGAAACGATGGACAGAATGTATAAACCTACTCCCGACGGTTATTGCGGTGACGAAGATAATGGCCAGACCTCTGCCTGGTATGTGTTTTCTGCTTTGGGTTTTTACCCTGTTACCCCAGCAGTAGAGCAGTATGTGATCGGAGCGCCTTTGTTTAAAAAGGTAACGTTGAACCTTGAAAACGGCAAGCTATTTACTATAAATGCCGCCAAAAACAGCAAAGATAACAGGTACGTACAAAGCTTAAAATACAACGGAAAGTTGTATACCCGGAACTGGCTAAGTCATTCAGGTTTGCAGCTTGGGGGGGAACTGACGTTTGAAATGTCGGCAACACCAAACGAAAGCCGGGGTGTAGATCCTGCAGATTATCCTTTTTCATTGTCTACAGCGAAGCAATAGCTATGTTTGGCTAATTTTCTAAAATGTCAAATATCAATCAATAATGCTTGCCAGGCTTACTTACACAAAAAAGTTCATCTTTACAGGTCAGGGATCTGTATCAGATCAATTTCCATCCCGTACTTTCATTAGATGATATGAACGGCCAACGTATGGGTCAGGTATCTGAAGAAGTTAAACAGGAGCAGGGGTTTATTTGATGGGCAGACCACATCAGTTTTATCTATCCCATCTGGTGGACGGGAATGCCGGCTATTATGAAAGGCTATATCGACCGGGTAATGAGTTATGGTTTCGCCTATCGATATGATCAGGGTGTTCAAAAAGGGCTCTTGGGAGGTAAAGAGGTAACCATCATCAATACCCATGGGAAAGTCAAATGAAGAATAAGTTAAGCAAAGTGCCTGATTGTCATTTAACAGTACGTGATTATTTGATCAAACTTGTAAATTAGCTATTTATATAGGGCTGTTATGAAAGTGAACAACTTTAAACCAAGTGATGAGCTTGCGGCATATGTAGACAGGGTGCTGGTTATAGAGCATCCTGAAAATGGTACTGCTTTTTCATTGCCATTATTTGCCAATGGTACGCCAACGTTACTTTTTATTTCAGCCAATGGAAGTATAAATGGCAGTGCTGCAGCTCATCTTACCCTCTTTGGACAAACCATTCTGCCTGAGGCATTATCTTTTAATGGTGGTTTTGTATTGATTGCCTATTTTTTTAAACCTTATTCATTGTGCACGCTTTTTGGCCTGATTGCCCATGAATTGACCGATATGCCAATTGATCTGAATTTATTGGCACCATTGAAAACAATGGAACTTCAGGAAAGGTTATTGAATGCCGTGTCAACAGAAAGCAGATTGGTTTTACTGGATCAGTATATTTCAGGTTTGATAGCTAATGCTAAAAGCTGTAGCCCCGCCATTAGGTACGCCATAAACCAGATTGCAGGCAGCCCCTCAAGTTCTGTGTTAACGCTGGTTCAAAATGAACTTTGCCTTACAGAAAGAACATTTCAGAGAATGTTTGAAAAGAACGTTGGGATTTCGCCCCGGATGTACAGGCGGATTTGTCAGTTCAATTCGGCATTTCAGCAGTTGAACAGCCGGGGTTACGACAAATTATCTGATATAGCATTTCAAAATGGATACGCCGATCAGAGCCATTATATCCGTTCTTTTAAAGAATTCACAGACCTTACGCCGAAAGACTACCTGAATTTTGGGGCACATTAGTAAAATGAATAATGTCGGGTTCATTCTATTTTAGCTTAGCAGGTAAGTCTAATTTTGTTGGTAGGATGAATTTAAAAAAACAAAAAATGACAAATGAAATGTACCCTTGCTTGTGGTTTGACGGACAAGCCAAAGCTGCTGCTGAGCATTACTGCTCTATTTTTAAAAACTCAAAAATCATTGCTGAAAATCCGATTGTAGTTCTATTTGAATTGAATGGGAGTAAATTTATGGCTTTAAATGGTGGGGCAAAATACAAGCCTACACCTGCAAACTCTTTTGTTGTAGAATGCCAAAACCAGGAAGAAATTGATCATTATTGGGATAAGCTGGGTGCGGGGGGCAGGTACGACCAATGCGGATGGCTTGACGATAAATTTGGCTTTTCCTGGCAAATTGTACCTGCAGTTCTGCACGAGCTCATGGCCGATGAGGAAAAAGGGCCGAGGGTAATTGAAGCGTTTATGAAAATGTCAAAGTTTGATATTCAAACCTTATTGGACGCCTGAGGCCGGAATCGGATGGTGCTGAAGTACTCCTGATTTATTAATATAGTAATATTGATTATTACTATATTAATACTTCTATTCATAATGCAGTTTTGCACTGGTTTAACGCAGTAATGTTAAGGGGATACCTGGCCTTGTATGCTGTTGATCACGATAACAACTGGATAGATTTTTTTATCAAAGATGCCGAGCGTGTGTGGAGAGATGAACGGGACGAAAAAGGCCTGCTGGGAAAAAAGAAATCATTGATCGATCAGGCGGCAATGATCGAGATTTATGCAAGGCTTAGCCAAGTCAAAAGAGTATACGCAACACCAAATAAATAGATAACTTTAAAATAAAAAAATCTGATATGAGTATTTCGATAAAAAAGGAACGACGGGGTTTCATCAAAACAATTTCTGTTGGTGGATTATTATCTCTAATGAATCCGGCGTTATTGTCAGCGGCTCCTGCCGAAAAAAGAAAGAAGATCACTTTGTCTGAAAATGATATCATTTTATTTCAGGGAGATTCCATTACGGATGCCGGAAGAAGCAGGGATAATCATGATTTTAATAATACGTCTGCTTTGGGCCGGGGATATGCTTTTTTAGCCGCCTCCCAAATACTGAACAAACATGCAAGTAAAAATCTGAAAATTTACAATCGTGGAATTAGTGGAAATAAAGTTTTTCAACTCGCTGAGCGATGGGATCAGGATTGTTTTGAATTGAAGCCCAATGTATTGAGTTTGTTAATTGGTGTTAACGATTACTGGCATAAACACAATGGAAAATACGCGGGTACAACAAAAATTTACAGGGATGATCTGAGGAAGTTGCTGGAAAGGACCAGGGAAAAGCTGCCCGATATAAAGCTGATCATAGCTGAGCCATTTGCCGTAAACAAGGTTAGTGCAGTTGACGATACCTGGTACCCTGAGTTTAATGATTATCGGCTCGCAGCAGAGGAGATAGCGAAAGAATTTAATGCTGTCTGGATTCCTCTTCAGAAAATTTTTGATGAGGCACAGAAAAAGGCCCCGGGCAAGTATTGGACTGGAGATGGCGTACATCCAAGTATTGCAGGCGCACAGCTAATGGCAGATGCCTGGCTTGATGTGATGGAATAGAAACGATACGACTGCAGATAAATTGTTACTTTTACGGCATGATACCCGTTAAAGAAGATATCCTGAAAGCTGTGACTTTTAAAACTTCACGTAGTGGGGGTAAAGGTGGGCAAAATGTAAATAAGGTTTCAAGTAAGGTGGAGCTGATATTTAACATTGCAGCTGCCGATTTTTTTGATGAGCAGGAAAAAATACTCCTTCAGGAAAGGCTTGCCGGACGCCTGGACCAGCAGGGAAACCTGCATGTCGTATCGCAGGAAGACCGAAGCCAGTTGCTGAATAAAGAGAAAACCATTGCCAAGCTGATCGTCCTGTTAAAATCGGCATTGCATGTTCAGAAGAAAAGAAAACCTACGAAAGTACCAAAGGCAGTTATTAGAAAAAGACTGGCCAATAAACAAGCTATAGCTCAGAAAAAGGAATCCAGAAAAAAGCCGCAGTTTGATTAGCGAAGATTAGTTAAAGCGATAAAACATACTGATAGCGCCGTATTGATGGGCCTTTGCGCTGCTTTTTACCTCTTTAGTCTTAAAAATCATCCCAAAATCAAAAGTAAAGCGATGTGAACTGTAGTTTACACCTAATTGCTGGGCAAACACAATTGGTTTTACACCAAATGTAACTGGGTCGTTGTCGTTAAACATACTTCCCTGTATAGTTGCATCATAGGCTACAGCATTCAACTGGGGCTTGGCGTAAAAGAATACTTCACGTTTTACGAGGCCTTTTGTTTTTGATTTATTCCCAATAACTGCATTGGTATAGGCCGAATTAAACAATTGGTTAAGCCCGCCGGCCCGGAATAGAATGCCGGCCCCGGCCCCGTTAAAAATGGTGCCCAGGTTTGCATAGCCTTCAAAGCTGAAGTCAGTTGCATTGTTTTCCGCACGGTGCAGCAAACGGGTATATTGTCCCGAGAAATTCAGGGTTAGCGCATTTTTGATCTGGTATTGCCAGCCATCAAGCGCATAAAACCCCACCACATCGTGCAGCAACTCCTGCCCATCTTCTGCAAGAGAATTTGGCCCTGTGGTACCCAGCTTTGCACTTACCTTTAAAATGCGCTCGTTGCTATAAAACCAGTTCAATGCAGCGCCGCCATACAAATAGCCCGCAAAAGGGCGGTCCTGCCTGGTCGGGTCGGGTGCATAACCCGATATAGGGTTATACATTTCCTGACCTAAGGAAATTTCGTAGGTCTTTTTCTCGAGTTTAGGATTTAGCTTCTCCTGATCTATTGCATGACGAAAATAAATGAACAGGCCATTGGTATAGTAGCGGTCAGAACCTTGCGCCAGGTAAGAATCGTTATCACTTTTAAACCCAAACTCATTTTTATAAGTCTGGGTGTATGCAAAAGTGCTAAACACTGAAATAAGGATCAGGACAGTCAATAGCTGTTTCATCAGATCTGAGTTTTTTTAGGGGTAAGATCTTGTGGGTTCTTTACTTTTTCTTTGGTCAGGGCCAGTTCAATAACCTCTTTCATTTCAGTAACGTAATGGAAGTTCAGGTCTTTGATATAACTTTCCTTGATCTCCAGAATATCCTTACGGTTGGACTTGCATAAAATGATGTCTTTGATATTGGCTCGTTTTGCGGCCAGGATCTTTTCCTTGATGCCCCCAACCGGTAAAACCTTGCCACGTAATGTAATTTCACCGGTCATGGCCAGATTGGATTTAACTTTACGCTGCGTAAAGGCAGAGGTTAATGCAGTAAGCATAGTGATACCTGCCGAAGGACCGTCTTTGGGCGTTGCACCCGCAGGAACGTGTACGTGTACATCCCAATTGTCAAATAAGGCATAATCTATTTCAAATAAATCTGCATGGGCACGTAAATAGGCCAGGGCAATAATGGCCGATTCCTTCATCACCTCACCAAGGTTACCCGTAAGGGTAAGTTTTCCTTTGCCGGGGCTCAGACTGGCCTCTATGAAAAGGATATCGCCACCTACCTGTGTCCAGGCCAGGCCGGTTACCACACCAGCTACTTCATTGCCTTCGTAAAGGTCTTTATCGTACAAAGGAGCGCCTAAGATGCGTTCTACATCTTCTTGGTTCATAGTAGGGTCATAGCTGTCCTCCATTGCAATTTTAGTAGCTATACCGCGTACAAGTGATCCTATTTTTTTCTCTAATCCACGAACGCCTGATTCCCTGGTATAGTCTTCAATTACCTTCTCAATTAAGGCGCTTTTTAAATTAATGTCCTTTGTTTTTATGCCATGCTGTTCTTTTTGCTTTGGCAACAGGTATTTTTTTGCAATTTCTATCTTTTCTTCTATGGTATAGCCATTCACTTCAATGATCTCCATTCGGTCCAGTAATGCCGGATGAATGGAACTCAGCGAGTTTGCGGTTGCGATGAACAAAATGTTCGACAGATCGTAGTCTGCTTCTACATAATGATCATTAAAAGCACTGTTTTGCTCCGGATCCAATACCTCCAGTAAGGCAGAAGAAGGATCGCCCCTGAAATCTGAACCTACCTTATCTATCTCATCCAACACAAATACAGGGTTTGAGGCGCCCGCTTTTTTGATCGACTGGATGATCCTGCCCGGCATGGCCCCGATATAGGTTTTCCTGTGGCCCCGGATTTCGGCTTCATCCCTGATACCACCCAATGCCATACGTACATATTTACGGTTCAATGCTTTGGCAATGGACTTGCCCAATGAGGTTTTACCTACTCCAGGAGGGCCTACAAGGCAAAGGATAGGGGCTTTCATGTCACGCTTCAGCTTTAATACCGCTAAATATTCTATGATGCGTTGCTTAACTTTTTCCAGCCCAAAATGATCCTTGTCTAAAACACGTTGTGCACGTTTCAGGTCAAAATTGTCCTTGGTAAATTCATTCCATGGAAGATCCAGCAACAGTTCCAGGTAATTGATCTGTACCGAATAATCTGGTGCTGCAGGGTTCATGCGGCCAAGTTTCTCCAGTTCCTTGTTAAAATGAGTGGCTACCTGGGCTGCCCATTTTTTCTTTTTGGCACGGGTTTCCAGGGCTTCATATTCCAGGTCCGAAGAGTTTCCGCCCAGCTCTTCCTGAATGGTTTTTAACTGCTGATTTAAGAAATAATCCCGCTGCTGCTTATCCAGATCTGTGCGCACTTTAGACTGGATCTGGTTTTTTAGTTCCAGCATTTGCAGCTCAAGGGTAAGCAATTCCATGACCATCATTGCACGTTCACGCAGATTGGTCATTTCCAGCATCTTTTGCTTATCAGCTACATCAGCATTCATGTTTGAAGAAATGAAGTTGATCAGGAAAGATGTGCTTTCTATGTTTTTGAGTGCAATACCCGCTTCACTTGGTATATTTGGAGAAAGCTGAATGATTTGGGTAGACATTTCCTTTATGGAGGCCACCAGTGCTTTAAATTCTTTGTCTGCTTTATGTTTGGTCTCAGCAAATTTGCTGATGGTAACTTTAATGTACGGTTCAGACTGAACTTCTTCCAATAAACGAAAACGCTGTTTACCCTGGATAATTACCGTAGTGTTCCCATCGGGCATTTGCAGCATTTTAATGATCTGTGCTACAGTACCCACGCTGTTCAGCTGCTCAAATGTAGGGTCTTCTATAGATACATCGCGCTGCGAAACCACGCCAATGATCCTGTCGCCCTTATATGCTTCCTTTATTAATTTTATAGATTTATCACGGCCCACCGTTATAGGGATCACCACACCCGGAAAAAGAACTGTATTCCTTAACGGAAGAATTGGTAAAACTTCTGGTGTATCCTCATTATTCATTTCATCTTCATCCTGCTGAGACATCAATGGAAAAAATTCGGTGTCTTCATTTATGATGGGTAATGCGTTGCTAAAATCGAACGGATCTTGTTTGCTCATTAAATAAGTCTTTCTAAAAAAATAAAAACGACAATCTGACAGCATGTCGTTTAAAAAATATTAATTGTATTGCATAAGGGTATTTTCAACTCCTGTGCCAAAGTGGTAATTAAGGTGTTTGCATGTTAAAAAGTCATGCCCGGCAATAATAATTAATTAATATATCATAATTTGAATTATTTGACGTTTTAGTTAGATATTTGTAAATGGTACGATAGTTGTCTATATCCAACCTTTTAAATATATTTATTTTTTAAATAGAAGTTAATGAACTATTTCAGGCAATCGATTTTATTGTTATTTGTTTTTTCTGTAAGTACCACTTTTGCGCAAAACGGAGGCTATGATAAGCTGGGCATGCAGGCCTGGATGAAGGGCGATTATAAAGGTGCGGTAAACCAGCTCGAAAAAGCCGATGCCAAAAACCCGAATAATGCCAGTGTTCTTAAAATGCTTGGATATTCTTATTTCCAATGTGGGGATTTTGAAAACTCAATTAAAACATACAGTAACCTGATCACCTTAAAGCCTTCCGATTATTCTGCTTACTATTATAGAGGCAAGGCCCGTCAGAACATTGCTAATGATCCTAAGGAGTCATTGAATAATTTAAGAGAGAATTTCTATCTGGCGGCAATTAAAGATTTTACCAAAGCCATTGAGATCAATGGGGAAGAGGATCCTCAATTGCTCCAGAACAGAGCTTTGGCTTATAAGGATTACGCGATTTACAAATCCTATAAAATTAAGACCAAGGCCGAAAAAACTGCCTGCATATCGATTTTTAACAATTCTGTAGCTGATTTTCAAAAAGTATTATTGTTACAGCCTCAAAGAAAGGACATCCTTTCTTTGATCGACTACGTAAAAGCGCAAATCAGTAGTCTTAAATAAGATCAATTGAATTTTCCTGTAATGCTGTAGTTTTTTTCAGAAAGTAGTTTGATATGCTGTTTTTTCTTAATCCGGTACAGACTATCCGGGTAATAAGACAATGTATCAGATGAACTATACAACATGTTTGTATTCTTTACCAAGATCTGAATGCCATAGGGTTTATTGTCCTTTTTAAGGATCAATACTTCTTTTACCGGAACTTTCTCCTCTGCAGAAGCGTACAACTCGCGTTCATTGTTTTTTTGTATACTAAAAAGCCCGGCCCAGGCGCTGCGGTTGATATCCACGTCAGTAAATACAGCAAATTCCTTTGTCCAGTCGTCAAGTCTCATTTGCCTGGTTTCACTATTACCGTTCACCATTACGGTTTTGGTGATAATGGGGTTGTTTGTCTTGAGCCTTAAGGCTTCTTTTTCAAAGTAGCCTTTTAGGTCAAAATAATTTAAGTTGTGCCCTTGTTCCTGTTTAGCTGGTTTGCAGCTGTATAAGAACAAGGGTACAGCAAAGAAAAACAATATTTTTCTCATCATACCAGGCTGTTACCGGTCATGATAGCCGGTTTAGGAATTCCCATAATACTAAGGATGGTAGGGGCAATGTCGCCCAGTTTACCATCAGCTATGTTGCTGTAGTCCGGGTCTACCAAGATACACGGCACTAGGTTTGTAGTATGGGCCGTATTTACAGAGCCATCGTCATTGACCATGAATTCCGAATTGCCATGATCGGCAAGGATAATAAAGGAGTACCCATGCTCAAGCCCTTTGTTTACCACAATTTCAGTACAACTATCCGCAGTCTCAACTGCTTTAACCACCGCTTCAAAAACACCTGTATGGCCTACCATATCCGGGTTGGCGAAATTTAAACAGACAAAATCTGCCCAGCCGGTTTCTAACTCCCTGCAAATTGCTTCGGTAATGCCTGCAGCACTCATTTCCGGTTGTAAATCATAAGTAGCTACCTTAGGCGAAGGTATCATGATCCTTTTTTCATTCTCAAATACCTGTTCACGGCCACCCGAAAAGAAAAAGGTTACATGGGGATATTTTTCAGTTTCAGCAATCCTGATCTGATTTTTGTGGTATTTTTCCAAAACCTCTCCAAGTGTTTCAGTAAGATCGTCTTTGGTGAAGATCACTTTTACATTTTCAAAGTTTTCGTCATAAGTGGTCATGGTTACATAATACAATGGCAGTTTATGCATTCCAAAATCAGGGTAGTCATTTTGTGTAAGGGCTGCAGTAATTTCACGTCCGCGATCTGTCCTGTAGTTAAAGCAAATGACTACATCTCCCGGTTGTATCGTGGCAACAGGCTTACCATCGGCCTGTGTAACTACAATTGGTTTAATAAACTCATCAGTAACTCCGTCCTTGTAAGATTGTTCAATTGCAGTTACGGGATCGCTTGTTGGTTGTCCAATGCCCTGGGTAAGCAGGTCATAAGCCAGTTTAACCCTCTCCCAGCGGCTATCCCTATCCATGGCGTAGTAGCGGCCTATAAGACTGGCAATTTTAGCCGAAGTATTTTGCAGGTGATGTTCAAGGTCTTTAATAAAGTTCAGTCCAGAATTCGGATCCGTATCCCTTCCGTCCATAAAGGCATGAACAAATACATCACCAAGCTGCTGCTCAGTTGCTGCATCACACAAAGCCTTCAAATGATTGATGTGGGCATGAACGCCGCCATCTGAAGTCAGGCCTATAAAATGAACAGCTTTATTGTTGTTTTTTGCATAAGTAAATGCATCAAGCAATACTGGGTTTTGAAATAATGTCCTGTCGCTGATCGCTTTGTTGATCCTTCCTAGTTCCTGGTATACAATTCTCCCGGCACCGAGGTTCATGTGCCCAACTTCAGAATTGCCCATTTGGCCGGCAGGTAAACCAACTGCTTCTCCTGAAGCTTCCAGCTTAGAATTGGGCCACTTTTGTAGTAAGGAATCAAAAAAAGGAGTATTGGCTGCATATGCCGCATCTGAATTGTCTTTTTTTCCGTATCCCCAGCCATCAAGAATAAGTAGTACAAGCTTTTTATTGTTCATTCGTGTTTGCTTTATTTATAATGTCAACCGACATAGCAAATATAAGCCTATTGCTTCTTTTTTTTGAATCAATTTGAGTTTTATGATCTATTAATGGCATAGTTTATGTGCGTTCAAAACATTAGCTATATAGAGATGATAAAGCCCTTACTTTTTTTATTTTTATTTTTTATAGAAATCCCTTACTCTTATACGCTTCAAGGCGATATTATAGACAATTTATCTGCACAATTTAAGTCCGGAAATGCAAAAGAGATTGCCATAAATTTCTCTTCTTCTGTAGAATTAATCATCATCGACGACGAAGATGTATATTCTAAAGCTCAGGCCGAGCAGATTTTACGAAATTTTTTTACAAAATATCCGCCGGTAAAATCAACAGTTGTACACCTCATTAATACCAATCCAAATTTCCGGTTTGGTATCCTTTCCCTGCAAACAAAGAGCGGGAAATTCCGCGTTTCGATAACGATGAAAAAATCGGGTACTGCTTTTTTTATTACTGAATTGAGAATAGAGCCTGATAAATAATAGTAAAAATACTATTTTTGGGTTTAAATATTAATTTTGGATAAGCAAATCATAGATCAATTCATAAAAAATGCTATTGCCGAAGACCTTGGTGATGGCGATCACACCTCTCTTTCAACCATTCCTGCAAATGCACAAGGCAAGGCGAAATTGCTGATCAAAGAACCAGGTATTTTAGCCGGAGTTGAACTGGCGCTCGAGATATTTAAGCAGGTTGATGCAAGCCTGGTTACAGAAGTACTCATTAATGACGGCGCTGAAGTTCAATATGGAGATATAGCGCTTACTGTTTCCGGAAATTCCCAATCCATTCTTCTTGCTGAACGCCTGGTGCTAAACTGCATGCAGCGTATGAGCGGTATTGCTACCAAAACAAATCGTATTGTTAAGCTTTTGGCAGGGTACAACACGCGTTTACTGGATACACGTAAAACAACACCTGGTCTGCGGTACCTTGAAAAATGGGCCGTTCGCATAGGTGGGGGTGTCAACCATCGCATTGGTTTATACGACATGATCCTGATCAAAGACAATCACGTCGATTATGCCGGTGGCATTTCCAATGCCATTAAAGCGGCCAATCAATACCTTACAGATAAAGGCAAGAAATTACAGATAGAGATAGAAGTACGGAATATTTCTGAATTGAACGAGGTTTTAAATACCGGGGGGGTAAACAGGATTCTACTGGATAATTTTACTTTTCCCGATCTGACAGAGGCCGTTCGTATCATAGACAAAAAATACATTACAGAGGCTTCGGGTGGTATTACAGAAGAAAACGTAACCGATTACGCAGCCTGTGGAGTAGATTATATCTCGATGGGGGCATTAACCCATTCTGTTAAAAGTTTAGACATGAGTTTAAAAGCCTTTTAGGTTATGATTTCTATCTATTCTATTTCGGCAGTTCTACTGGCCTACTTATTTGGTTCTATTCCCACCGCTGTTTGGCTGGGGCAGGCGTTCTACGGTGTCGATGTGAGGGAATACGGTAGTGGAAATGCAGGTGCAACCAATACTTTCAGGGTTTTGGGTAAAAAGGCAGGAATTGCGGTAATGACTATTGATATTGCTAAAGGCTACACCGCAACTAAACTTGCCTACTTTATAGGTCTTTCTGTAACCGGCCCCCAGCATTCTGCCCAATTCGTAAATTATGAACTGGCACTCGGTGTTACAGCGGTTATGGGGCATTTATTCCCGATATTTGCGGGATTTAGGGGCGGAAAAGGGGTAGCTACTCTTTTTGGAATGATTTTAGCAGTTAACTTCCCTGCAGCGATGCTTTGTGTTCTTGTTTTTATTACAGTCTTACTGATTAGCAAATACGTATCTCTAAGCTCAATTTGTGCCGGATTTACTTTTCCGCTGAGTATAGTGTTCGTGTTACAGTCATCCATAAAATCTGAAGTCCTCTATGGCATGTGTGTTTGTGTGCTGATACTGGTTACCCACCAGAAAAACCTGGAAAGACTGTTAAAGGGAAAAGAATCCAAAGTATACCTGTTTAAAAGGAAAACGAATTAAACAAAAAACTTATGAAAAGAGCATTAATTATAGGCATCACTACTGTTGGGCTTGCATTTTCCTCCTGTTCTACTGTGCCGCTTACCGGCAGGAGCAGGTTGAATTTGGTAAGCGATGCTCAGGTATTGCCAATGGCTTTTCAGGCCTATAACGAGTTTTTAACTGAGAATAAAGGCGCAGTGCTTTCTGCTTCGAATGCAGATGCGCAAAGGGTTAAGCGGATCGGTAACAACCTGATTGCATCCGTAAAAAGCTATATGAACAGCAACAATTATGGCGACCTGATCAAAGACTACAAATGGGAAGTAAATGTAGTTCAGAGTAAAGAATTGAATGCCTGGTGCATGCCTGGCGGTAAAATAGTAGTTTACACCGGTCTATTGCCTGTTACCAAAGACGATGCTGGATTGGCCACTGTTATGGGACATGAAATTGCCCACGCCATTGCCGGGCACTCTGCGGAGCGCATGTCGCAGCAAATGGTTGCCCAGGGAATTGGCGTTGCAGGAAATGTAGCCCTATCAAAAAATTCAAAAACCCAATCTGTATTTAATACTTTATATGGTGTAGGTACTCCGCTGGCGATGCTAAGTTACGGACGTAATCAGGAATTGGAGGCAGACCGGCTAGGTCTGATCTTTATGGCGATGGCCGGGTACAACCCTCAAACCGCAACTGCTTTCTGGCAAAGGATGTCGGCTGCCTCACAAGGCAGTCAGAAACCACCTGAGTTTTTAAGCACGCACCCTAGTGATGCAACCAGGATCGCGCAGATACAAAGATTATTACCGGAAGCACAGAAATATTATAAACCTGCCGGACGGGTGAATTAGCATACAGGCTGCCAGAGAAATGGCAGCCTTTTTTATGGAATAAGCGTCTGCACCATAGCAGATGCTTTTAGCAGACATTCTTCATACTCTGCAGCAGCCTGGGAGGCATAGGTAATGGCGCCTCCAACCTGGAATGACAAATACCCTGCTTTTGCTTCATAGAGCAAGCTCCTGATGACCACGTTAAAATCAAAATTTCTATCGGGGGTAATATAACCTATCGCTCCTGAATAAGCTCCGCGTTTGGTATATTCATAGGTTTCTATCAGCTCCATCGCCTTAACCTTTGGTGCCCCTGTCATAGAACCCATAGGAAATGCTTGTTTTATGGCGTCTATAAAATGCACCTCCGGATCCAATTCGCAGCTGATGGTCGATATCATCTGGTAAACCTGCGGAAAACCGTAAATACCAAAAAGTTCATCTACCTGTACAGTGCCTTTTACTGCGCTTTTTGTAAGGTCATTACGTACCAGGTCTACAATCATCACATTTTCAGCTTGCTCTTTGGTGTTGTCCCGCAAGGCCTGCCTGATCAAAGCATCTTCCTTTGCATCCTTACTTCGTCTGGCTGTACCTTTAATAGGTTGCGAGATAAGCCTATTTCCTCTTTTACAAAGAAACCTTTCCGGACTCGCAGAAAGAATGTACTGATCTTTGATTTTAAAGAAACCCGAAAAAGGGGTTGGGGATACCTCACTTAATCTATGATAAATGTAGACAGGATCTATAGCGGCATGTTCTGCAAAAAACTCCTGGCAAAAATTAATTTCATAAACGTCACCCCGTACAATATGCTGTTGCAAGGCTTCTACAGTTTTGATGTACGATGCTTTTGACAGACGACTTTGAATTTGGATCGCTGTGTTTGCCTTGGGAGCGATCGGCCCCATATGATTAATGGTATCCAGGATATCAGCCGGCCCCTTCAGCACGGTTATTGCGTTTCCTTTAATGGAAATCAGGTACTGAGGAATGAAAAAAAACAACTCAGGAAAATTGAGTTGGTCTGACCCTGTTGAGTTCAGCAGCTCAATTTCATTTTTAAGGTCATAACCAAGCAGGCCAAACATCCAGCCAGGTTGCTGCTCATAAAAGGCCTTAAGTTCATTAAACTTATGCCCAGACCGGGCGTTCAATACTTTTTGATCTCCGGCAGCTATAATGAGATCAAAATTTCCATACGGATCCGCATAACCATTGGAATCAAGTATGCAGCAAACATCAAAGGCTGCTGCCCAAACCAATGCTTTTTGCTTAAAAGAATATAAATCCTGAATGCTCATTTTAATTGCGCAAATGTAAAATAAAAAAGGCGGCCAATGGCCGCCTTTTTACCTATATTTTAGATAAACTAATTCAAAACTAAGGTTTGTACCCGGTCTGGTCCTACAGAAAGGTACTTCACAGGAACTTCCAGCTCTTTCTCCAGGAACGCGATATATTCGCTGAGTTTGGCAGGGATTTCTTCCACTTTACTTACCTTGGTCACATCGGTTTTCCATCCCTCAATTGCTTTCAGTACCGGTTTGGGCTTAACCGAGATGATATCATATGGCATGTAGTCAATTGTTTCACCGTTATGCTCATAATGTGTACACGCATAAATCGTATCAAATCCATCCAGTACATCCGCTTTCATCATAATGAGCTCTGTTACACCGTTCAGCATAATCGCATATTTTAAAGCAGGAAGGTCAATCCATCCACAGCGGCGCGCGCGCCCGGTAGTTGCCCCAAATTCATGGCCCACCTGGCGTAAAGTTTCCCCTACCTCATCATCCAGTTCGGTAGGAAAAGGGCCGCCGCCTACACGTGTGCAATAAGCTTTGAAGATACCGTAAACACTGCCTACTTTATTTGGGGCAATGCCCAAACCGGTACAGGCACCGGCAGTAGTGGTATTTGATGAGGTTACAAATGGATAGGAACCAAAATCCACATCCAGCAAAGTACCTTGTGCGCCTTCTGCCAATACAGTTTTACCTTGTTTCAGGTAGCCGTTTACAAAATGCTCGCTATCTACATGAGGGATGCCCTTAATGAAATCAACGGCTTCAAAAAAAGCAGCTTCCTTTTCTGTAAGGTCATATTCAAACTCGTAATGTGAAAGTATTTCTTTGTGTTTTTCAACCAGTTTGTTGTAACGCTCTTTAAAGTCAGGCAGGGTAGTATCGCCAACCCTCAGGCCATTACGACCTGTTTTATCCATATAAGTTGGGCCAATTCCCTTCAGTGTAGAACCGATCTTATCTTTACCCATTTTCTGTTCATTTGCTGCATCCAGCAACTGATGGGTTGGCAGGATCAGGTGTGCCTTACGTGCAATGACCAGTTTACCTGCGGCAACAGGATCATGCCCTGCTTTTTTCAGGTTGTCCAATTCCCTTTTTAAAATAATGGGATCTATAACCACCCCGTTTCCAATCAGGTTCATGGTCTTTTCATTAAAGATACCAGATGGAATGGTGTTCAAAACAAATTTTTTGCCATCAAATTCTAAAGTATGGCCAGCATTCGGACCGCCTTGAAAACGAGCTATCAAATCATATTGCGGACTTAGAACATCAACAATTTTTCCCTTGCCTTCATCGCCCCATTGCAGGCCCAGAAGCACGTCTACTTGCGTCATTATGTAAATTTAAAAATGGAAATATTATAATTGGTTAACTTGCATGCTTAATGCCGGTGGCATTTTGATTATTCATAGATGCTTTTGCCGAGCAATCAAAGCAAACGCCATAAAGATTTAAAGAATGGTGCTTGATGTCGAATTTTAACAGTTCACCTACCATGCTTTGTATCTGTTGTATACGTGGATCGCAGAATTCTACAACTTTTCCGCAATCAATACAGATCACATGATCGTGCTGGTGGTAACCATAAGACTTTTCAAACTGTGCCATGTTTTTCCCAAACTGATGTTTGGTCACCAGATCGCATGATACCAGCAGTTCTAAAGTATTGTATACTGTAGCCCTGCTTACACGATATTTCTGGTTTTTCATGTGGATATAAAGGGTCTCCACATCGAAATGGTCATCTCTTGAGTAAATTTCTTCTAAGATGGCAAAACGCTCCGGTGTTTTTCTCAGACTTTTATTTTCGAGGTAGGCTTCGAATATTTTTCTAACCAACTCGCTGTTGTGGTTTGTCGACATAGTTTTTAAACTCCTTTCAAAGGTATCAATTTTTTATATAAACGCTATGATTTATTGTTATTTTTAGGCGTCAAAACGCGTAACCCCGGTTACGCCTTTGACTTCTAACAGATTTTTAATCAGGTTGTCCAGGTGTTCCTTGTCATTTACAAAGATCATAATAGAGCCGTCAAAAATACCATTATCTGTATCTACCGTTATAGAGCGCATATTTACCTTAAAATCGTTTGAGATTACCTTGGTGATGTTATTGATTAATCCGACATCATCAATGCCTATAATGTGCAGTCCGGTCAGGAAGGTCAGTTCTTTTTGCCTGTTCCATTTCGCCTTAACTACCCGGTACCCATAATTGGCCATCAGTTGTGCAGCATTCGGGCAATTGGTACGGTGTATCTTTATCCCCTCGTTCACCGTCACAAAGCCAAAAACATCATCGCCAGGAATCGGGTTACAGCAAGCAGCGAGTGTATAGTCGATCTTTTGCAGGTCTTCTCCAATCAGTAAAATATCCGACTCAGGTCCTTTTACCTTGCTCAGCAATGCGTCAATCTGCTGGTGTTCGTTCTTCTCAGCACCTCGATTTTCTATTTCCTTTTCGCTGGCCAGGTAATCCTTCAGATCTTTTAATTCAATTTTACCCTTGGCAACTGCAATAAAAAGCTCTTGTGTGGAGGGCAGTTTAAAGAAATAGCTGAGTTTATTTAAATTGTCGGTATTGTAAGTGATCTTAAGTGATTTCAGTTTACGCTCCAGGGTTTCCTTACCCATTTCGGCAATTTTCCGCTTTTCTTCTTTTAAGGAAGATTTGATCTTGGATTTTGCTTTGGCGGTAACAACAATGTTCAGCCAGTCTTCTTTTGGCGCCTGCTTGCCTGAGGTGATGATCTCTACCTGATCGCCGTTCTGCAGTTTATAAGATAGTGGTACCAGTTTATGGTTCACTTTGGCGCCTATACATTTCGCCCCCACGTCCGTATGGATCTCAAAGGCAAAATCGAGCGCTGTAGCACCAAGGGGCAATTGCAGTAAAGCCCCTTTCGGCGTAAAAATAAAAATCTCGTCTGAAAAGAGGTTCATCTTGAAATCATCCAGAAAATCCAGTGCGTTGGCTTCCGGGTTGTTCAGCATCTCTCTAACCTTCATGATCCACTGATCAAGACCATTGTCATTGCTCGATTCTTTATATTTCCAATGCGCAGCAAAACCTTTTTCTGCAATTTCATTCATCCGCTGCGTGCGGATCTGCACCTCCACCCATTGTCCTTTAGGACCCATTACCGTGGTATGCAAAGATTCGTATCCATTTCCTTTAGGAGAAGATACCCAGTCGCGCAAACGGTCGGGATTAGGCCGGTAAAGGTCGGTTACAATGGAATAAGCTTTCCAGCAGTCTGCCTTTTCATTTTCAGGCGGGCTGTCAAGAATAATTCTGATGGCGAAAAGGTCATACACCTCTTCAAAAGGGATGTTCTTGCTTTTCATTTTATTCCAAATGGAATGGATAGATTTTGGGCGCCCGTAAATGTCGGCAGTTAAACCTTGCTCCGCCAGAATCTCATTGATTGGCTCTACAAACCTTTTGATAAATAAAGTCCGTTCCGCCTTTTTCTCGTTCAGTTGAGTGGCAATGTATTTATAGGTGTCCGGTTCCAGGTATTTCATGGAAAGGTCTTCCAGCTCAGATTTTATGGCATATAAACCTAAACGATGCGCAAGGGGGGCGTATAGGTAAATTGTTTCAGAAGCAATTTTAAGCTGTTTCTGCCTGGGCATAAAATCCATGGTCCGCATGTTGTGCAGCCGGTCAGCCAGTTTAATTAAAATCACCCTTACGTCATCTGCCAGGGTAAGCAGCATTTTTCTGAAGTTCTCTGCCTGCAGCGAGCTGTTGTAATCAAAGACCCCCGATATTTTGGTCAGCCCGTCAATAATTTTGGCGGTCTTTTTACCAAACTCACGTTCAATGTCTTCCAGTGTAATGTCCGTATCTTCTACTACATCGTGGAGCAATGCACATACAATAGAGGTTGTGCCCAATCCGATTTCCTCAGCCGCAATCTGGGCCACAGCAATAGGATGGTAAATATAAGGCTCTCCAGATTTTCTCCGCATGTTTTTATGGCTTTCCAATGCCATATCAAAAGCCTTTCTGATCTCTTTTTTATCCCCGCGCTGCATTGTTGGCTTACAAGCACGTAAAAGCGCACGGTATCTTTTTAGTATTTCCTGCTTTTCCGCTTCTAAATCAATAACTAATGCGTTCTTCATTGATATCCCCTTATTTTCGTTTTGTAATTTGTGTCCTCTTAATATAATTCTTTTATATTGATCTGGAAGTATGCAGATCAATAATTTTACCAAATAAATTTTGTCATGCTGGTTACAGAATCATTGCCGTAAGGCTATTGTCATTTTGTATTATTTACGTAAAAATTATACCTGTTTGTCGTTAAATGGGTATATTAGATTACGAATGGAACAAAAATATAAAATTAGCCTTAACTTTGCGGAGGGATAAATTTATGAATTTTTACAGGCTATTTATTCTTTCAATTGTCATTATTTCAGGTGCTTCTGCAAAAGGGCAGGTCGGTTCTGTGCCCGTTAAGATGCCGGTCATGGGAAAAAATGATACGATAAGGGTAGCCTCTACAAATGAAAACGGGGAGATGATCCCATGGATACCCCTCGATGAGGTGGTAATCTATGGATTCCGCATCTTTAAATCACCCGCCGAGCGTGCTGCATTCAATAGGTTACGGTATAACGTGATGAAAGTGATGCCTTATGCCTTGTATGCCAAAAGAAGGTACGAACAGCTGGAAAGGGACCTGGCTGTTACTGCAGAAAAAAAGGAACAAAAAAAGCTGGTTAAACAATGTGATAAAGAAATCAAAGAAATGTTTAACCGGGAAATTAAAGAACTTACCATTACACAAGGACAAATTTTAACCAAATTGATAGATAGGGAACTGGGCAGGACCACTTATGATATCATTAAGGAAACAAAAGGTGGTGTTACAGCGTTTTTGTACCAGTCAGTTGCCAGAGTGGTAGGCCACAACCTGAAAAGTACTTACAGCCCGCAGGAAGACAGGGATATTGAATCCATTATTACCTCTTCCGGCTTTTATCAATAAAATTATGTCTGACCCATCCAAAAGCGTGCACCAGTTTAAGGTGAAACTCATCAATGGTACTGAAAGAAACCTTTCTGCATATCAAAATAAAGTGTTGCTAATTGTCAATATTGCTTCGGCCTGTGGTTTTGCCCCACAGCTAAAGGAACTGCAGGAACTTAGGGAACAACTGGGTACAGAAGATTTTGAGATACTGGGCTTTCCTTCCAATGATTTTGGCCGGCAGGAACCACTGGAAGGAATAGCCATCAATAATTTCTGCGAAGCCAACTACGGCGTACAATTCCCGGTTTTTGAAAAAATCATGGTCCGGGGCGAACAAGCACACCCCTTGTTTAAATTTTTAACACAAACATCCACACCGCGCTGGAATTTTCATAAATACCTGATCAATAAGGAGGGTGAGGTGGTCGATTATTTTTTCCCCTTTACAAAACCACTTTCCTCCAAAGTGAAAAAGAAAATACAACGCTTACTTTAATAGATTAATAAGATACAGAATGAAGTTAGATATTTTGGTGCTCGCTGTTCATCCCGATGATGCTGAGCTGGGATGTTCAGGAACAATTGTGAAGCACATTGCATTAGGCAAAAAAGTTGGAATAGTTGATTTTACGAGAGGGGAGCTGGGCACCCGGGGTACTGCCGGGATCCGTGACCTAGAAGCAGCAGATTCCGCAAAGATCATGGGGCTGCACGTCCGCGAAAACATGAAATTCCGGGATGGCTTTTTCGCAAACGATGAAGCTCATCAGCTGGAAGTCGTTAAAATGATACGTAAGTACCAGCCCGAAATTGTGCTGACCAATGCTTTGCACGACAGGCATCCAGACCATGGGAGGGCGGGCGACCTGGCAAATGACGCTTGTTTTTTATCGGGTTTAGTTAAAATAATTACGGAATTGGATGGGGGCGCTCAGACGCCATGGCGACCAAGGCTCATATTACAGTACATTCAGGATCGCTACATCAAACCAGATATCATTGTAGACATTAGCCCTTATTTTGAAACAAAGATCGCAGCCATTAAGGCATTTAAAACCCAGTTCTTTAATCCGGATCTGGACGAACCTGATACCTATATTTCTTCACCTGAATTTTTTGAAAGTGTAATTGGACGGGCCCGTGAATTTGGTAAAACTGTTGGAGCTACCTATGGAGAAGGCTTTACCTCACGTAAGTTATTAGGGATAGATAACCTTTTTAATCTAAGGTAGCTTCGGTAAAAGGATATCCTGCGCCAACAAAACAGAAGATATGCTGTTTTATTTTAAACAGTATGCCATGGCCAATATCTTTTCATCCTTAAAAAATGCCTATACACTTTTTAAAAGTGTGGATTTCAAAAAACTGGAAGCCCTTTCAAAAAAGGTAGACCTTGCCAGAATTGTAGATTCCGTTTCTAATCTTGATGAAACCCAGTTGCAGGGGCTCATGAAGATGATGGGAAATCCAGGAAAAAAGAAGGAGTTGCCACCAATTGAAGGAGATTTTTACCATCTGGGCGACGAAGCCTTGAAAGACGAAGACCGCGCCCTGCAGTTAAAAGTAAGGGCCTTTCTGGAAAAAGAAGTAAAGCCGGTGGTTAATAAATACTGGCTTAAAGCGGAATTCCCATTTGAATTGATCCCTAAAATTGCCGAACTGAACATCTGTGGCCTTACTTATCAGGGATATGGCTGTCCGGGTAAAACAAATTTGATGGAAGGTATGCTGGCTATGGAAATGGCCAGGATTGATACCTCCATGTCTACCTTTTTTGGCGTTCAAAGCGGACTGGCCATGGGCTCTATTTATCTGCTTGGATCAGATGAGCAGAAACAGCAATGGTTGCCTGATATGCAGCAGATGAAAACAATAGGTGCATTTGGTTTAACAGAGCCTGAAGTAGGTTCAGGCGTGGCCGGTGGTTTAACTACCACAGCAAAACGCAAAGGAAATAAATGGGTACTGAATGGTCAGAAAAAATGGATAGGCAATTCCACCTTTTCAGACATCACCGTTATTTGGGCCAGGGATGTGGATGACAATCAGGTAAAAGGTTTTCTGGTCAGAAAAGGCAGCCCGGGCTTTACAGTAGAAAAGATGCAGGATAAAATGGCCCTGCGCATTGTGCAGAACGGATTGATCACGCTAACCAATTGCGAGGTAGATGAAGAAGACCGTCTGCAAAATGCAAATTCTTTTAAAGACACGGCTAAAGTGTTAAAGATGACCAGGGCCGGGGTTGCCTGGCAGGCAGTAGGCTGTGCGCGGGGTGCCTACGAAAGTGCCTTAAACTATACAAGGACCAGGAGGCAATTTGGTAAACCTATTGCATCTTATCAACTCATACAGAACCATCTGGTAGAAATGCTCTCTAACCTTACAGCTATGCAGACCCTATGCTTCCGGCTTTCTCAGCTGCAGGATCAGGGTTTGTTAACCGACGAGCATGCATCACTCGCCAAAGTATTTTGCTCTATGCGTACCCGCGACGTAGTAAGCAGGGCCCGTGAAGTAATGGGCGGGAACGGTATTTTATTGGATTACGATGTAGCCAGGTTTGTAGCCGATGCTGAAGCCATTTATTCTTACGAAGGAACAAAAGAGATCAATACGTTAATTGTTGGGCGGGCAATTACAGGTTTTTCTGCCTTTGTATAAGAGCTATAAGGAAGGCAATATGTGTTCCATTACGTCTATTCCTTCATCGATGTGCTTTTTTTCTATACACAAAGCTGGTCTGAAACGGATGGTCTGGTTGCCACAGCCTAAAAACATTACATTGTTTTCCATTCCTTTTTGGATAAAAGCATCACGCATAGCCTTACTGTTAAAGTCAAAAGCACAAAGCAGGCCTTTCCCGCGAACATTACTTATTTTATCATGTCTGGCAGCAAGCTCTTCCAGGCTGTCCTGTAAATAACGGCCTACAACCGCAGCATTGTCACATAAATTGTCCTCGGCAACAATCTGTAGGATCTGCGAGGAACGCACCATATCTACAAGATTGCCGCCCCAGGTAGAATTGATGCGTGAAGGAACTCTGAACACATTGTTTTCCACCTGATCTACCTTATGACCAACCAGTATGCCGCATACCTGCATTTTTTTACCAAAAGCGATGATATCCGGACGTGCCTGCCCGCTATAGTGCTGGTGGCACCAGAATTTACCGGTCAGGCCAACACCCGTTTGCACTTCATCATAGATCAGGAATGCTTCATTTTCGTCGGCCAGTGTTTTCAGCCGGATCAAAAACTCCTCACGAAGGTGGTTGTCGCCTCCTTCTGATTGTACAGGTTCGATGATTATGGCACAGATGTCATCTTTATGATCCGCAAATGCCTGTTTGATCTGGGCAATCGAAATTTCTTCACTCTCGATAGCCAGTTTTAAATTTTCTCCCTCCAGCGGAAATTTAACTGTCGGTACCGATACTCTTGGCCAGTCAAATTTGGCAAACCATTTGGTTTTATCAGGCAGGGTATTGGTCAGGCTTAAGGTATAACCTGTACGGCCATGGAAAGCCTTTTCAAAGTGCAAAACTTTAAAGCCTTTTTCTTCCTTATATCCTTTTACAAAATTTTTCTGGACTTTCCAGTCCATAGCCACTTTAATGGCATTTTCAACAGCAAGGGCTCCGCCAGCAATAAAAAATGCATGAGGCAGGTAGTCAGGAATACCATGCTTGGAAAAAGTGGCTACAAACTGTGCATACTGCTGTGTATATACATCAGAATTTGAAGGATTTGCCAATGCAGCCTGTAAAAGACTGCTTTTAAAAGCTTCATCATTTACCATTTTAGGATGATTATATCCTAAAGGTACTGAGGCAAAGCAGGTAAAAAAATCGAGCAGGGTACGGTTGTATTTCGAATCGTAAATATAAGCACCTTGGCTTCTTTCCATATCATAGGTCAGATCAAATCCATCTGCTAAAATGTGTTTGCTTAGTGTTTCGTTTACCTTGTCGGGAGCTATATTCAGGCGATACATAATTTCTATTTTGGTAGGCTTCAAATGTAAATAAAACCAAAACTATCCTTCCATTTTTTTGCTGCTTTAATAATGAACGCTGCGTTTCTTCAGGATGGGATACCATGGAGGCAAGTGTTTGTCCGTATGTGGCATTGAATTTACGAATATTAAAATAACAAGATGCAGATGGCCAGGATTTTATTTATCTTTTACCATCAATTTGTACCGGATGCCGGTTTAAAGTAAATTTTAAAAATTGTGCCTTTGCCCACTTCACTTTCAACTGTTACTTTTCCGCCCATCGCCTCAATCTGGTTTTTGGTAATGAACAAGCCTATTCCTCTTGCATCTTTATTATCATGAAAGGTTTTGTACATGCCAAATATTTTATCCCGGTTTAGCTTTAAGTCGATGCCCAGACCATTGTCTTTGATGCTAAGCTCAACCAGGTTGTCGGCCGTAGCCGACGATAAATTGATCAGCGGGGGGCGTTCCTTAGAATGATATTTGATAGCGTTGGTTAAAAAATTTAGTAAGATACTATCCAGATAGGCAGGTACTGCACTAATGACCACATCGGGTCTAACCTCATTGATGCAGTGAACGCCTTCTGCTTTTAACAAGGCTTCCACATTTCCTATGGCGCCATTAATCGCATCGCTAAGGTTAACACAGATCAGGTGCTGATGAAGTGTAGTGGTTACCGCAACCACTTCATTCAGGTGTCCTATGGTTACCTGAAGATTGGATGCTGCATCGCGGAACATTCTGAACAGCTCCTGCCGGGAGTTTTCGTCGGTATCGGTTTCGATAAAATTAAGCAGCATGCTCAAGTTGCCGGAATGCGAACGGAGGTTATGGGATACGATATGCGCAAAATTAAGCAGACGCCTGTTTTGATCACTCGTTACATCCAGTACGCTTTTGATTTCGGTCTCCGCCGCTTTCATTTTACTGATGTCTGTGATCTGGGAGATAAAATGCAGCGGTTTGCCCTTACTGTTTTTTACCAGGGACACGGCAAGGATTACGGTAACAATATGTCCCATTTTATGGAAATACCTTTTTTCCATCTGGTAATGTTCTATTTCTCCGCCTACCAATGAAGTAAGCAGTTCAAGGTCTTTGTTCAGATCGTCCGGAAAAGTGATGTCCTGAAAGGTCAACTTCATCAGTTCGGCTGAAGTATATCCAAGCATTTGCAGCAGGCTGTTGTTTACACGCAGCCATTTCCCGGACAGGCTTACTATGGCCATTCCTATAGCAGCATGTTCAAAAGCCCTGGTAAAGCGTTCTTCGCTTAGCTTTAGTTTGTCATTCAGCAATTGGTGGCTTTTGCTGACAACTCCATTTTCACCATGCAGGCCATTAACAGGCAGGTCTATCTGTTGAACTGCAACCAGCAGGTAAGCAGGGTTTCCCGCCGTATCGTTCAGCAATAAGCCGGTATTCCCTGCTGGCATCACCGTGCCGTTCTGGTGCCTATACTTAATAAACAAGCGCGATTCAGGCCGGCTTCTCAACTGTGCCGCAACGTCTTTAATGTCCTCTTTAAAAAGAAAAACATGCGGATCATCTAAAACGGCATTGGCTCCATAACCTAATGTTTGTCTGAATAACGAGTTTGTCCACATCTCCCTGTGGTCTTCCATATGGCAGTACCACAGGCCCATTGACGATGATTCCAGAATAAAATCAAGTGCAGGCCCATTTGTTTTTATCAATTGATAAAAATCACTTTTTAATGTGTCCATAAAATATTTGTACCCCTTTTAGCTCCAGGAGTGGCCAAAGATATCGTCATCCCCCTAATTTTTGAACCCTCCTAATCTTATTTAATTTAAGAAATATTTTTGGAATTCTAAAACTTTTCCTTCATGCCCAATAAGCCAAGCAGTCCGCCGGTGTGCAGCGCAATAATCTTGTCTGAAGGGTCAAAATACTTGTTTTTCTGGAGGTCATTTATGGCATAGAACATTTTTCCGGTATAAACAGGGTCAACCAGCATCCCTTCGCTGCTTGTGAAGTTTTTTATGAAATCGATCAGTTCAGGCCGGGTTTTCGCATAACCGCCAAAATGATACGAGGTATGCAGCACCAGCTGATCAGTACGGCCGGTATACCTTACAATTTCATCTGCTATAAAATCCCCGCTTTTTAAGACCGGCACAACATGAAGCCTTGTTTTCAGTCCGGCCTTGTAAATTCCGTTTAGCAATCCAGCCGCGGTAGTTCCCGTTCCTGCCGCACAAAATAGATGATCGGTATCGGCGGGCAATTCTGCAATAATTTCCGCACAACCTTTAAGCGCTTCAGTCCCAGCCCCGCCCTCATCCACAAAAAAGGCATTTTCATCAGTTCCAAAATAGGTGTCAAATAGCAGAGATTTGTTTTTATAGCTCAGTCTGTCCGTAAATATCAGCGCCATGCCAAATAAACGACACAACATCAGCATTTCGTTACCTGCGCATGCTGTACCATCTCCGCGCACAAATGCTGTACTCTTTAGTCCGGCCCTGGCACATGCTGCTGCCGTAGCTACAAGATGGTTAGAGTAGGCCCCTCCAAAGGTTACCAGGTGGGTTCTTTGCTGCATTTTTGCAGCTGCCAGTATGTATTTCAGTTTACGCCATTTATTCCCCGAAATATATGGATCAATCAAATCATCCCGCTTTACCAGTACCTGGTATCCAGAAAAATAATTCAATTGCTGTAAGGGACTATATATATCTGTAAACATAATTACAAATATACAGCCTTGGTTACTGGTCAGGATTATTGTTTGAAATAAATCTTTTTAAGCAGATAGGGAAAAAAATTAAGGATTATCTTAACGTTTTGAGTAAAGTTTTTCATAAGCGTTGGTTTTCGTTTTCATCTGTTCAGAAGCTGTAATTGTTCAAATATTTTTTAAAAGTATATCAACGGCTAACAGCTTCATTCACATTAATTTTAAGGTATGTGGCTAGGTTGAACAAAAAGCAGACCAATTTCTTTTTTAAATATGTAATTGTTAAAGATTAGTTTTGTACCCTGGAACCTGCAGGCCTGGAAAGCTGCGGAAAGCTCCATTACCCTATAAATCATAACAAAAACTTAATGGAAAATAGTTATACAGAGCCAGAATCAGAAGAGCAGGATCTATACGAGCATTTTAATATTGTTGTTGATAAAGGACAGTCTTTGCTGCGTATCGACAAGTTTTTGATGCACCGTCTGGAAAATGCTTCACGCAGCCGTATCCAGAATGCAATTGATGCAGGAAATGTGTTGGTCAATCAGAAAACCGTTAAGCCCAGTTATAAGGTAAAACCGACCGATGAGATATCCATCGTATTTCCGCATCCACCCCGCGATACTGAAGTTTACCCCGAAGATATTCCATTGGATATTGTTTATGAAGATAAAGACTTGCTACTGGTCAACAAAGCGGCGGGCATGGTGGTACATCCGGGTTACAACAACTATACAGGTACGCTGGTAAATGCACTGGCTTTCCATTTTGAGCAATTGCCGCAGCTGCCCGGCAACGAAGGCCGCCCTGGCCTGGTACACCGGATCGATAAGGATACCTCAGGTTTACTCATTATCAGTAAAAACGAAATGACCATGACCAGATTGGCCAAACAGTTTTTCGACCATAGCATTACCCGGAAATATATAGCACTGGCATGGGGCGATATTGAACAGGACGGCACAGTAACGGGTTATATCGGACGCAGTGCTAAAAACCGTATTATAATGGATGTATATGATGATGAAGAAAAAGGTAAGTGGTCTGTAACACATTATACCGTGTTAGAACGTTTAGGTTATGTAACTTTAATCAGTTGCCAGCTCGAAACTGGCCGTACACATCAAATCAGAGCACATATGCAGCACATTGGTCACCCTTTATTTAATGATGCCAATTACGGTGGAGATAAAATCCTGAAAGGAACCACCTTTAATAAATACAAACAATTCGTTAACAATTGCTTTGAATTGCTGCCACGTCAGGCGCTTCATGCCCAGACTTTAGGTTTTATTCATCCGGGTACCAGAAAATACATGGAGTTTGAAGTTCCCTTGCCTGCCGACTTTGATGCTGCCCTAAATAAATGGAGAAATTATAGTATTGAACCGAGCTAAGCCTTAAATAACACAATGCAGCAATATATTTTACATAATGATGAGTTTGTAACCAGCAACCAGCCCATCCTTAGCGCCGGTAACCGCGGTTTTAAATATGGCGATGGACTTTTTGAGACCATGCGTATGTGTGATGGCAGGTTACAGTTTGCCGCACAGCATGCAGATCGTTTACATGCAGGGATGAAAGCCCTGAAAATGGATGGCAGCACTTTGCTTGATGAGTATTTTCTAAAGCAAAAAACCGCTGAGCTTTGCAAAAAGAACAAATTGAAGGAAAATGTCCGTTTCCGTCTGTCTGTCTACAGAGCGGGCGAAGGCTTGTATACACCAGACATCAATAAGTCAGGCTATCTGCTTGAGGCTTCTCCACTGGCAGATGACCATTATGAATTCAATAAAAAGGGACTCATCATAGATGTATACGATGAGTTGACCAAGCCTGTCAACAAGCTATCCAATTACAAAACGAGCAATTCACTTTTGTACGTAATGGCCGGCCTGTACAAAAAGCAGCACCGGTTGGATGATGCATTTATTTTAAATCAGCATGGCTTTTTATGTGAAAGCATTAGTTCCAATATTTTTGTGGTATACGACAGGAAGGTCTATACTCCGGCCCTTTCAGAAGGTTGCGTGGCCGGGGTAATGCGCAATGTAGTAATGAACATGGCGAAACTCAACGATATTGAGGTTATAGAGGCGCAGATCAATCCTGAAATCTTAAAGGCTGCCGAAGAAGTGTTTGTCACCAATGCCGTCAGTGGCATCCGCTGGGTAATGGGTTATGGTCGCAAACGGTATTTTAATGAGATTACCAAAATGCTGAGCTTAAAGCTGAATCGGTTGTAAGGGCTTACAGCCGTATCCCTCTAAGGAATTCTTCAACTTTCATCCGCTTTTTGCCTTCATACTGTAAATCAGTCAGCTTAATGAAGCCATCTTTTGCAGCAAATTTTAAATAAGATTTGCCATCCGACAGAAAGGCACCTGCGGCAAGCCCGGTTTCTTTCTCTTCAAGCTCTGCCCGGAAAACTTTGAGCGTTTTATCGTTCAGCCTGGTAAATGCAGTAGGGTATGGGCTCAGTCCACGGATCATATTGTAAATCACGCCCGCCGGTTGGTTCCAATCAATCTGGCAATGCTCTTTAAATATTTTAGGCGCATGCTTTAATGTATCACTTTGCGGTTGAGGCTGTTCTTTATAATCACCCCGCTCAATCGCTTTTACCGTTTTTACCAGTAATTCTGCACCAGTGTTCATCAGCTTGTCGTGCAGGTCGCCTGCAGTATCTTCATCGGCAATGCTCACTTTCTCCGAAAAAATCACATCGCCGGTATCTATTTCATGTTTCAGGAAAAAGGTAGTCACACCACTTTCTTTTTCGCCATTGATGATGGCATGATTTATTGGTGCCGCGCCCCGGTACTGGGGCAGTAAAGAGGCATGCAGGTTGATGGTGCCTTTCGCAGGCATGTTCCATACCAGTTCAGGCAGCATCCGGAAAGCTACTACAACCTGCAGGTCGGCCTGTAAGGCCCTTAATTCTTCAATAAACAAAGGATCTTTAAGTTTTAAGGGTTGCAAAACTTTTAACCCATGGGCTACTGCATACTGTTTCACTGCGCTTTCCTGTAACTTTTGTCCCCGGCCCGCAGGTTTATCTGCCGCGGTTACTACAGCAGCAATATCAAATCCAGCCTTTGCCAAAGCAGCTAAAGCAGCAACTGCAAAATCGGGCGTGCCCATAAAAACTAATCTCATCTTCCTTTTGTTTAGCTAGCAAAATAACTAAAAAATTAACGCATATTTTAATTGAAATGTATGACAGGCACCCCAGATGAGATTATAGAAAGTGGATTGACATTTGCAACAGATAGTCAGCCAGGAGTATACAGAAAAGGAAAACCCGGTAAATTTTATTATGTAGATGCCAACAATAAACCGGTTAAAGATGGTGCCCAGCTCGACAGGATCCAGGCACTGGTATTGCCCCCGGCCTGGACCAATGTCTGGATTGCGGCTAAAAGAAATGCCCATTTACAAGCTACAGGCTTTGATGCGGCCGGAAGAAAACAATATCGCTATCATCCCGACTGGACTTCCAGGCGCTCAGATAGCAAGTACTTTCGTTTGCTGGAATTTGGCAAAGCATTGCCGCAAGCCCGCAAACAGATTGCCCGTGACCTGCGGCGTAAGGAACTTGACGAGAGGAAAGTACTGGCCATCTGTCTGCAGCTGATGCAAAAAACACTGATCCGCATTGGTAATGAATCTTACAAACAATTGTATGGAAGCTATGGGCTAAGCACGCTTAAAGACAAACACGTTAAAATTAATGGCAGTGGAATGAAACTGGTTTTTACAGGCAAAAAAGGAGTAAAGCAGGAGATCAGCCTTAACGATAAAAGCCTGGCCAGAATGGTCAAAAAATGCCGGGACATTCCCGGACAGGAGCTCTTCCAATATTACGTAAATGGATCAGCACACAAGCCAATAGATTCCGGAAGGATCAATAATTACATTAAAGAAATTACCGGGAACGATTTTACCGCCAAAGATTTTCGCACCTGGGGTGGTACCCTGGAAGCCTTGCGGCAGTTGGCCATATGCAGCAAGGCTCCGGAACCAAAAGCGAAAAAGAAAGTAATCGTTGAGGTTTTGGATTGCGTAGCCGGTAAGCTGGGCAATACCAGGGCAGTCTGCAAAAGTTCCTATGTTTATCCTTTACTGCTCCAGGCTTTCGAAAATGATGAACTTGGAAAATACCTGAAGAAGATCAATACCGATCAAAGCAATGCATTGGAAAACGATGAAAAAATACTGATGCAGTTTTTAAAGGCAGCTCAGAAAAAATAATTCCTGCTTCAGGATTTTGGTGCTTTTTTTACCGGATGGACCGGCTGTTCACTTTCTTCCCTTTTTTTTGCCGGGTTCTTAAAATTGGCCTCTTCTCGCTTATAGTCCTTATCTTCTGCTTTCTTTACAACTTTATTGCCTGCAGGTACCTTGCCTTTAGGTTTTTCCTCAAGGTAGTTGCTGCCGGGCTGCTCATTTTTCTTTTTACGCTCGCTGTTCATATCTGTGTTATCCTTTTAAGGATACAACAAATACTTTTTTCGCATTGTTTTATATTTACTCAGTCCGGGCTCCCAGCTCGCCCTGATCTCTTTTTCCGGTTTACCTGCAATGATCTGCTTTCTGAAATCGGCTACGCCTATCAGTTTTTCAATCGTACCCATCTGTTTGCTCAGGCTGGAATTGAAAAAGTCAGCTTTATTCGGAGAGTTTTTGTACAATTCTATAATCCAGCTCAGGTTAATCTGTTTTGTTTTTCGGAAAATTTCAGTGTCATAATTTCTCAGATCCAGCCCATAACATACCTGGTTCATGAAAAGCGGACTTTCAGACATGCCCGGAATGCTTACCGGTGTAAATGAAAAGCTATACTTGCCTTTTAAAGCAGGAGCACCAACAATGGTAAATGGGAATTGCGTACCCCGGCCATAGTTCAGATAGGTGCCTTCAAACAGGCAGGTGGTTGGGTACAACAAAATAGATTGTGGGGTATTCAGGTTGGGCGATGGGTTAACCGGCAGCTCATACGGGGTGTCGTGCGTATAATTGGCCACTTTAATGATCTTAATTTTGCATTTTAACTTGTTGTCCAGCCAGTTCTCACCATTCAGCATTTGGGCATATTCACCAACAGTTAAGCCGTGTACGGCAGGAATAGGCTTTAAACCAATGCCCGATTTAAACTGGGGGTCCAGCACCGGACCATCAATGTAAAAGCCGTTCGGGTTCGGCCTGTCCAGTATCAGCACTTCTTTATCATTGGCCGCACAGGCTTCCATTACATGCTGCAGGGTATTGATATAAGTATAAAAACGTACACCTACATCCTGGATGTCGAATACCATCAAATCAATGTCAGACAGCTCAGCTTTGGTAGGTGTTGAATGTTTACCGTATAGCGATACCACCTTGATCCCTGTTTTGGTATCAATCTCATCGTCTACATGGGTGCCATTGCTGGCGTTCCCTCTAAATCCATGTTCAGGGCCAAATATTTTGACAATCTTAACGCCCAGTTTCAGCAGGCTGTCAATTGTAGTTTCCTTACCTATGATGGAAGTCTGGTTCACCACCATTCCCACGCGCTTTCCTTTCAAATAAGGCACATACAATTCTGTTTGTTCCGCGCCTGTCTGTAATTTCCCTTTCTTAGGCTTGTCAATGTCTTCTGCCTTCACTTTATAAGGGTTTGGTACCACAGGGTTAAAGGCAACCGTGGTAGAGGGGCCGCAGGCAAGCAGTAACAGGGATATCAAAATAATGTTCAGCGCGCATACCAGGGATCTTGTCATTTTTAACCTTTTTTTTATATATATACCTTAAATCAAAATCAAATAAGCATTTTTGCTAAGTTACAATTTATTGCAAAAGGTTGAATACAGAATATTTCATAGCAGGCCGCATAGCCATAAAATCGGAACGTACTTTTTCCAAGCTCATTGTTCGCATAGCTATAGCAGGCGTAATGTTAAGCCTGGCTGTAATGATGCTTTCTGTTGCCATCATCAAAGGATTTAAGACTGAAATCCAGGAGAAGGTGAGAGGATATATTGGTGATGTGAGGGTTTTCAAATTCGACCTGAACAATTCTTTTGAGCTTTCACCTTTTGTGCCCTCAAAAGAAACTTTAGCAAAGCTAAAGAACGATCCCGAAATTGACTTTTTTCAGCCTTATGCAACCAAACCGGCAATTATTTCCGCCAATAACGAAGTCGAAGGGATCAATTTTAAAGGGATAGACAGATCTTTCAATTGGGATTACCTCAAAAAACACCTTGTCAGCGGAACGATTATAGATTTTACCGACAGTGTTAAGGCCAGTAAACAGATCATGATCTCCCAGTTCACCGCCAACAGGCTGAAATTGAAGGTGGGCGACAATTTTGTGATGTATTTTGTGCAAAACCCACCACGCAGGCGCCCATTTAAAATTGTAGGCATCTACGATATTGGTGTGGAAGAAATCGATAAAGGCTTTGTCATAGGCGACCTAAATATCATCAGACGCTTAAACAACTGGGCCCCGGATGAAATAGGTGGAATAGAGATCAGGATCAAAGATTTCGCTAAACTGAAAGAGGCTTCTGCCCATATCTATAACAATATGGAGTTGAACCTGAAATCG
Source organism: Pedobacter africanus (assembly GCF_900176535.1). Classification (NCBI taxonomy): domain Bacteria; kingdom Pseudomonadati; phylum Bacteroidota; class Sphingobacteriia; order Sphingobacteriales; family Sphingobacteriaceae; genus Pedobacter; species Pedobacter africanus. The sequence continues at coordinate 70,943 of NZ_FWXT01000004.1, forward strand.
GAATCCGTAGCCGATTATTTTCCCGCAATTTTTACCTGGCTATCCCTGCTCGACATCAACACCAAAGTATTGCTCGTTTTAATGATGCTGGTTGGCGTTATCAATATGATCACTGCGTTACTTATTATGATTCTGGAGCGGACCAATATGATCGGTATGCTGAAAGCCTTCGGCATGACCGATGCCAGTGTCATGAAAATATTCCTGTACAATGCCATGTACCTTGTTGGTTTTGGCCTGTTGCTGGGCAATATACTGGGCCTTGGCCTCGGTCTCCTGCAAAAATATACGCACATTTTTAAACTCGACCAGAGTTCTTATTACCTGGCCTATGTGCCTATAGAATTACATTTTACCGATGTGCTGATCCTGAACCTGGTTACCTTTATCATTTGCCTGGTGGTACTGATCCTGCCTTCCATGCTGGTCAGCCGGATCAGTCCGCTAAAAGCCATCAGATTTAAATAAAGCAGGTGCTCTATTTTGCGTTCTTCACATATTTGTCAAGCCAGGCATTCATCTCCCATAACATGTGGAGTATGTTTTCCTTGCCGCTGTAACTGTGCGATTCATAAGGCAGGAATACAAAGCGGGTAGTCCCCCCGAAGCCTTTAATGGCATTAAACAAACGTTCGCTGTTGATCGGGAAAGTACCAGGATTGTTATCCGAATCGCCGTGGATGAGCAGCAAAGGCGTTTTGATCTTATTGGCATAACTGAAAGGACTCATTTCGTAATAAAGCTGTGGTGCTTCCCAATAGGTGCGCTCCTCATTCTGAAAACCGAAGGGGGTAAGCGTCCGGTTATAGGCCCCGCTGCGGGCAATCCCCGCTTTAAACAGATTGGTATGGGCCAGCAGGTTGGCCGTCATAAATGCACCATAACTATGGCCCCCAACGGCAACCCGGTTCTTATCTGCCACACCCATATCCGAAAGCTTATGGATAGCAGCTTCCGCATTCAGTTTAAGCTGCTCAACAAAAGTGTCGTTCGGCTTTTTACCTTCCGCAGCCACAACCGGCATTTCAGCATTGTCAAGCACCGCGTAACCCTGGGTCACCCAATAAACAGGAGAAGCCCAGCTGATGACCGTAAAACGGTCTTTAGAGCCCCTGACCTGCGCTGCATCAGCCGCAGAGTTGAACTCACGGGGATATGCCCAGATCAGCAGGGGCAAAGCTTTGCCCTGGCCCGGGCCATAACCTTTAGGAAGATATAGATTGCCGGTAAGGTCTATGCCGTCTGCGCGCTTATACGAGATTTTCTCCCTGATCACGCCATCCAGTGCCGGGTAAGGGTTACTGAAATTGGTGATCTGCCGGTCGGCCACCCGTAGTACCAGGTTTTTGATGTAATAATTCGGAACTTCTCTTTGGGACTCCCGCCGGGTCAGCAATACCAGCTTGGCCGGGTCTATCACATCAGTCACGTATTCGAATACCCCTTCCGCACAGCGCCAGATGACCTCGTTCTTTTTGGTTGTCAGGTCAAACTTAGCCAGAAAAGGCAGATCGCCCTTTGGTGATGAACCAGTGGTGTTGTTCATCAGTAATTTATGGCCATTGTCTACGGTTTGTACCACATAGCGTCCGTACTTGTTTTTTGTCGTTACCGGATTTCCGGGATCATTATAGGCATCTGTACTGTTTCCTTCATATAAGGTTTCCAATGCTCCGCTTGCAGGGTTAAAATGGCTTACCCTCTGGCGTTGTTTGCTTCTTAAACCCTCTGTCACCAGGGCCAGACTGGCATCACCCCATTGTGTTCCGCTGTAACGCATCTTTGTTTTGAACAGCTCCTTTGCTGTTCCGTTGAAGGGGGCGCTCAGCGCAAAAACCGCATCATGGAATTCCACATCTTTTTTGATGAGTCCGCTGTCCAAAGGCTGTGCCCAGGTCACTGTGGCTGCTTCATCGTCGCGCCAGTCAAACCTCCGCGGCACGTTTTGGGTATTGTCGTAGCCAGAGGGGGTACCTTCTGTTGAAGGCAGTTTGGCCAGTTCTTTGAGTACTTTTCCGTTCATATCGGTAATGGAAACTACAGCCGGGAAACCACCTGCCGATACCAGGTAAGAAAAAGGTTTTCTGATCGTCCTCACCAGCATATGGTTCTTATCGGGCGATAAGCTGATACTTCCATAAATGGCAGGCTTGCCTATCGGTGTCTCCATACCGTTTTTGTTTTTAACAAGTTGTGAAGTTGCATAGAATTCAAATAGCTGCTCATCGTAAGGAGATTTGATCAGGTCCTGAAAAGTAGGGCTGGGTGCAGCCTTGCCCAGGTTCTGTTGTACCGTAGGGCCTTTCGGCATCAGCGGTTTTACAGGTGCGGCGCTGGCTGGTTTTATTGCAGTCCGGTATAGCAAAGTGTTATTGTCCAGCCACATGGTACCCGCGCCCAATACCACGTTTAAAGGCTGCTTGTTTATTTTTTTTGCTTTCTGTGTTGCAACATCAATCAGGTAAAGGTCGACCCCTTTTTTACCGGTATGTGTAAAAGAAATGGTCTTCTCATCTGGGCTCCAGCTTACATTTCCCGCATATAGGGGTTGTGGTAAGCCGCTAACCGCAAGTGTTTTATTGGTCTTGATGTTTTTGAGGCTAAAACTGCTGATGAATACCTGTCTGCTCGGTGAGTAGTTTTCAGGATTGATGCGCAAGCCTGCAATCCGGTATTCGGGAAGGGCAAGTTCCTCTACCGATGGGTAGGAATTGCGTCCGCTCAGCAGCATCCATTCTGCTTTACTGTCAAGGCTTATTCCGGGCGTGGGTTTGGCCAGCAGCAGGTCGGCGATTTCCTTTGGCGGTAACTGATAATCTATAGCATCTTGTGCCTGAAGGGCAATGGTGCCTGTAAGCAGGTACAGGCTAAGCATCAATCTTTTCATCAAAATAAGTTTAGAAAGCTAAACTTACACAATGTTCAGGTCAGATAGGACTGGTTTATATCAAAATATTGATACAAAGACTATTTGTTGCAGATCAGTAAATTGGATTGTCCTAAGCGCTGGCAGCCCCTGCTGGCAGGAACAGCCACATCACCAACAGGAAGGTAACGCACGGTACCCGCCTTTTTCGGCACATAGATCACTACTTCGGTCTGCGAATAAGAATGGGGCAGGTATTTAATGTAATACCCATCCGGGTGCAGGCCCCAGATCCCGCTCGGAAAGTCAGCATTCGCCGGAGCAACACCGCCAAGCATGGCCAGGCTTTCAATCTGGTCATAGGATGCATTGGCCTGGTACATCATTCCCCTTATTTTGTTCTCTATCTCTATTACGGTTTTAGCTGGCTCCGGAAGGTTGTTCGTTAACTTAGCCATGGCCTCGCCCGATAAGTAGTCTACCAGTGTATTGCCCAGGGCCGACAGGTCGTCCTTATTCAACAGCTTTGCAGCTGCCAGCTGCAGATCGGGCGGCAACTTGCTGAAATTGGTTTTAGCCACAATAGCCCACAACAGCAGCTGAACTTTACGCTGTTCAATTTCAGGATGCTGTTCCCAGTTTGCGATCAATGTTCTGGCTATTTTTTCTTTGGGTCCGGCAAGTGGGGCAAACAGGTAACCATTGCCTTTGTCGGGGCCATAAGTCCCTGCCTGCAGGCAAAAGCTCTTGAATGTCCCGGTATAAAATCCTGGTTTCAGTAAAAAGCCTTCAGCGGCAGTATAATTGGCCATTAATGCGCATAGCTGTTTTTTTACCGAATCGGTACCAAAGTTTACTGGCAAAGTTTCTTTTTTATTACAATCGTCAAAATTGGTAGTAATGGGTTGGGCCTGAAGCAGCTTCAGCTGTTTGTTGTTCAGCAGCGAAGAAGCTCCGCTGTTGATCGCGTCCTTTAATTTTCCAAACTGGGCATATGTGCCCACCGATACACAAAGCAGCAGGAGCAGGACAATGGTCTTTTTCATAGCAATAAGTTAAATAGATGATGATAATTCTGCACCAAATTTAACATTGTTTTCTATTATCCCACAAAAAATTACACCCGGAATATGTGGTGTAAGACCTTTCTGTACAGTTCATCCGGTAAAAAAGGTTTGATCACCATATCGTTAATCCCCGCTTCTTTTACACGTTGTGCAATTTCATCAGGCAGGTTTGCCGTGAGGGCAATAATGGGCGTGGTTACCCCATTTTTACGCATCCTGCTGGATGATTCATAGCCATCCATCACCGGCATGTGCAGATCCATCAGCACCAGCTTGTGTTTGTTTACATCCAGTTTTTCCAATGCTTCCTGTCCGTTCAGGGCCACATCAATGGCAGCACCCCAGCGTTCCAGGTATCTTTGCGCCACCAGTACGTTCATCAGATTGTCTTCCACCAGTAAGATATGGATATCGGTAAGCGGTTTCTCATTTTCTTTTGGCAGCTGCTCTATGTTGTGCTGCTTCAGCATTTTTGTGCTTTTGTCAAAAGTCTGGATAAAATAGAACGTAGAACCCCGGCCCTCATCACTGATGAGGTTTAATGAAGCGTTTTGTAGTTCAAGAATTCTTTTACAGATAGACAGACCCAGCCCGGTGCCGCCAAAACCGCGAGAGGTAGAAGAATCTGCCTGGGTAAACCTGTCAAAAATCACTTTTTGCTTATCCTTTGAAATTCCTATTCCCGTATCTCTAACCTGTATATTTAAAGTTACCGTGCTTTCCGTCTGTGCAGCAACCATTACACGTACCTGTACGGATCCCTGGTTGGTAAATTTTATGGCATTATGTACCAGATTGGTGATGACCTGTGATGTCCGGGTAGGGTCGCCCATGAGTTTGTGCTTTAAAGCCCTGTCCACATCCAGTGTCAGCTCAATGCCCTTATCATGGGCCGAGGTTTGCAAACCTGAAACAATGTTGGCTGCAATAGAGCAAATGTCCATTTCAATATGTTCAAATGCCACTTTCCCTGCTTCAATCTTATTGTAGTCCAGAATGTCATTTACAATGGAAAGTAAGTTGTTGGCCGAAAAGAGCATCACATCCAGCTGCTCTTTCTGATCTTTTCGGGGCTCATTCTTGAGCAGCATATGGCTCATACCGATTACCGCATTTAACGGTGTTCTGATCTCATGGCTCATGGTGCTCAGAAACTCACTTTTTGCTTTCAGTCCCTGTTCCGCTTCCGCCCTGGCTTTTTTCTGTTCAAAGGAAACACGGTGCGACAGGATCAGCGACTGTAAAAAGAAAAAAGTAATGTAGAAGATGAAACCAATCAGCTGGTACGCAGGAATGATGGACCAGTAATGCAATAGCGAAATGGCAAAAACAGGCATCAAAGCAAATGAACTCATTAAAGTATAAATGGCACCAGGTCTTTTTCGCATATAGGCCAGCATATAAACATAAGGCACATAGACCAGGCAAAAAAGCATCACCGCCAGGAAAGGATTGATCAGCTGGGTAAAATAAACGGGCTGAAGAAAAATGCTGAGCAATGAAAAGCTAAAACAGAGGGCACTTATGGCATGGATTACATACGGACTAACTTCCGCCGGATAAAGATAACGTGTGTACAACGCAAATAATCCGATTCCGCAGAACAGACTGAAATATTCTATACGAATAGCCCGGTACCAGTTCAGGTTGGGAACTACGGTATGCAGTACATAGTTGTCTATACCAATGATCCTGTAACTGTAAACTATGGAGAAAAATGCAAATAACAAAATGGCCTTATCCCTGTTGCCCATCAGGTAGAGCCCCAAAAAGAAGAGACCGCCCATCATCAAACAGCCGGTAAGCAGGAGGTCAATTGCTTCTGATTGCTTCCTTTTTAAAATGATGTTTCCCTTGTCGCCTATTGCAATAACTTTCTTTACCCCGCCCTTGCTGTGTGCAAAATTGGCTACCTGCAATAAGAGTTGCAAGGTATCGCTGCCATGCGGGACTTCTATAATCTTTTGTTCAAAGTAAGGTACAAAGCCTTTTGCAGATTTGCTTACATTTCCGTTCGAGGCCACTTCAGCCCCGTTGATGAAGAGTTTATAGGCCGAATATACCTCCGGCATGCTGATGCGCAATGAGGTACTCTTTTTTGGTAAAAATACGGTAAGCTTATAGGTCGCATATCCAAACGAAGGGTAGCTTTTGCCGGCAATCTTATCTGTCCACCTGTAAGGAAAATTCACCAGCACGCCATTTGCAGGAACAGTATCCTCCGGCCCGATCAGCTGCTTCCAGTAAAAAAGCCATTGCCCGTTTAACGCAACTTTGTCGTTCAGTGTTTGTCCGCGCAGGTCAATAACGCCCCCCTTTGCAACAGGAATTGTTGCGTTTCTGGTGGCGAAACTATAAGTTGTCAAGCAGCAAAGCAAGAGCAATGTGCTGTAAAAATACCCCCTGGCCCTCATAGGAATGATTAAAATCCTCAATTAAAAAAATGACCGTAATTAGGTAATGATTTTAATTAGGGCGCAAATATATAGTAATTAAAGAGTTAATGACTCAATAATTTAATAAAATTCCTGTGATTTTAATCACAAAATATCCCGATCCTTTGTTTTTTGTATAGTATTAAGTGAATCGGTTGGGCCAGGGGGCATGCGGGTTCATTTATTTCTGCTGTTGAGCTTCATTGTAGCTGATCATCCATTGCGTGCCGAATTTATCCGCCGTTATCCCGAAATAGTCGCCCCAGAACATATCTGCCATCGGCATTTCTATTTTTCCACCTTCAGATAAAGCTGCAAATATCCTGTCCGCATCTGTTTTGCTCTTTACACCCAGTGACAGGTAGAAGTTATTGCCTAAAGTTAGTTTTTGCCCCAGGGATTCCAGTGTGTCCGTCGCCATCAGTACCGTTCCGCCCGGAAGCTGCAGCGACATGTGGCAGATCTTGTGTTTGTCCTGCTCGGGGGTCTGGTCATCAGGCATATCGCTAAAACGCATCACCATGGTGATTTCCCCGCCAATTACAGATTTGTAAAAATTAAAAGCTTCTTCGGTTGTTCCCGGAAAGTTCAGATAAGGGTTAAGCGTAATCATAACTGTAAGTTTTGTTTCAAGTTCTGTTTGTTACCTATACAAAGGTAGTGTCGCTAAACCAATAGCCGGGGGTGTCAATCCGCCAATATAAGGGGTTGACTGCGACATATTTTTACACTAATTTTGATAACATGAAGCACATATCAGTTTTGGTTCCAAAAGGTGCCACTGCCTTAAGTTGCATAGAAGGCCCTTTTATTTTATTCAACAGAGTAAACGATTTTCTGGCCGCTATGGGCAAGCCACCAATGTTCATCGTACAGCTGGTGGGCCTGAGCAAGGACGCTCAGGTATACGACAGGCTGTTCAGGGTGTCGCCCGACCTGGTCATTGCCGATGTCTACAAAACTGATCTCATCATCATACCTGCGGTAAACGGAGATATGGAAAAGGTGATTGAAGATAACACGGATTTCCTGCCCTGGATTGCTGCGCAGCACAAAGCGGGTGCCGAAGTGGCCAGCTTATGCGTAGGCGCATTCCTGCTGGCTGCAACCGGACTCGTCAACGGAAAACGCTGTGCCACACACTGGCTGTCAGCCCATCATTTCAGCAAAATGTTCCCCCAGATAGAAATGGTGTCCGACAAGGTGGTTACCGATGAAAACGGGATCTATTCCAGCGGAGGGGCAAACTCTTTCTGGAACCTCTTGCTCTACCTCGTCGAAAAATATACTGATCGTGAGATGGCGATCCTTTGTTCAAAGTATTTTGCCATAGAGATAGACAGGAGCAGCCAGTCGTCTTTTATCATGTTTAAAGGGCAGCGCGACCATCAGGACGAATCCATTAAAAAGGCTCAGGACTTTATAGAACTTAATTTTCAGGACAAGATCAGTGTAGACCAGTTATCGGACATGCTGGCCATAGGCCGAAGGAGCTTTGAGCGCCGCTTTAAAAAGGCAACCACCAATACCGTTGCCGAATACATCCAGAGGGTAAAGATTGAAGCCGCAAAGAAAGATTTTGAGACCAGCCGCAAGAACATTACCGAAGTAATGTGCGATGTAGGTTATTCTGATACCAAGGCCTTCCGTACCATCTTTAAGAAAAATACCGGCTTATCGCCTATAGAATACAGAAATAAATACAATAAAGAGGCCCTGGTTTTATAAAAGCAGCCGGCTTGTAATTTATTTGCGTAAATTTGCGGCTTCATCAAATTATAAAGATACTGTGTCCTTAGATAAATTAAAACTCAGCAAGCCCCTTATCGCAGCCATGACCGATGCCGGATACATCTCCGCAAAGGAAATCCAGGCAAAAACCCTGTCCAGAATTATTGGCGGACAGGATATCATTGCCATTGGCCCTGAAGGTTGCGGTAAAACCACTGCTTATGTGCTTGGCGTTTTAATGAAGTTAAAGTACAGTACCGACGAAGCCCCTAAAGTGTTGATCCTGGTGCCCGATGGAGCGCGCGTTGAAGCTGTTATTGCAGAATTCATACGGCTGAGCAGGAACAGGAACCTGCGCATCATTGGCCTGTACGGTACAGGGGGGATGGAAGAAGACATCAATACCCTTTTAGACGGTATAGATATCGTAGTGGCCACACCAACACGGGCACGCGCGGTATATCTGAAATTAGGCCTTAATCTGAACCGCCTGCAGATGCTCATTGTTGACGATGCAGAGGTTATTGTTAAGCAGGGCATGCAATTGCCCGTTGCCGAACTGGCCCGGAGTGCAGGGAAAGTACAGCACCTGATCTTTACCACGGTGGTTCACGACAAACTGAGCATGCTGACCGATCAGTTTATGAATTTCCCTTTTGCAACTGTGGAAGTGGAAGAACTGGGTAGTGCCCAGGCAGAAACCCATGAACTGCTGCTGTACCAGCTGCCTAACTTTAAAACAAAAGTCAACCTCCTTAACCTGTTGCTTAGCGATGAAGAGGTGTTCGATAAAGTGCTGGTATTTGTAAATACACGTTTAACCGCACAAAAGCTCTTTAAGAGTTTACGCACTGCCCGTCCGGGAGACATATCTGTACTAAACCCCCTGTTTTTCGATGAAGAAGGGTTCGACCATATCGATGATTTTAAAGAAAGCCCGGAAGCCAGGGTACTGATCGTGGCCAACGAAGGCTTTTCCGGAACTGACTTCTCGGGTATCCATTTCCTGTTCCATTTTGAAGTTCCCGAAGAAAAAGAGCTTTTTCTAAGCAGGGTAGTGAAAAATAGGGATGAAGCGCTGGTGGCCATCACCTTTGCATCAGATCTGGAGCTGGGGGAAATAAAAAAGATAGAACAAGCCATGGGCAAAAAGATCGAAGTCATGGATCTGCCGGAAGCGCTTGTGATCGATAAGGCCATAAAAACGCCGGCCAAAATAAAAAAGGGAGATGACGACCTTCCCAAAGGTGGGGGTGCCTATCACGAAAAGAAAGAAAGCAACTCAAAAAATTACAATTACGGGATAGGGCAGAAGGCCAAAATGAACATGAAAAAGAAGCACAGTTAAAACTGCTTCGCTTCGTTCCAGTACACATCCATTTCTGCCAGCGTCATGTCCTGCAGCGCCTTGCCATTTTCTTTGGCCTTGCTTTCCAGGTACTGGAAACGCTTAATGAATTTTTTGTTGGTTTTTTCCAGTGCGTTCTCCGGGTTAATGTTGATGAACCGGGCATAATTGATTAAAGAGAACAGGAGGTCGCCAAATTCGCTTTCTGCTTTTTCAACATCAATGGCCTCATTGTCCACCACGTTAAACTCTTGCTTAAACTCCTGCATTTCTTCTTCCACCTTTTCCCAAACCTGGGTTTTATCTTCCCAGTCGAAGCCAACCCCACGTGCTTTTTCCTGGATACGGCTTGCTTTTACCAGCGAAGGTAAGCTGGCAGGTACACCGGCAAGCACAGATTTGTTGCCTTCTTTTAATTTTAATTTCTCCCAGTTGCGTTTCACATCCTGCTCATCTGCTACTTCCACATCACCATAAATATGCGGGTGTCGGCTGATCAGCTTGTCGCACACTCCGTTCAGCACATCAGTAATGTTGAAGTCATTGGTTTCCGAAGCAATCCGGGCATAAAATACCAGATGCATCATCACATCACCAAGCTCTTTTTTTACCTCTTCCAGGTTACCTTCCAAAATGGCATCCGAGAGTTCATAGGTTTCTTCAATGGTCAGGTGCCTTAAGGTTTCCATGGTCTGTTTTTTATCCCATGGGCATTCCGTACGCAGGGTGTCCAGTACATTTAACAGTCTGAGAAAAGCTGAAGAAGGTTCCGGAGCAGTTAAAGGGGCAGCATGATTGGGCATAATAAAGCGGGCTATTTTACGACGTTAAAGGTAATCATCATTGTACTTAAAAAAAGAACAACCAGGCCGAATAAGAAAATAAAATCGGCAATTTTCTCCAGGCGGTCGTTTACGCCCTTTTCCCTGCGCATAGAAAGGAAAGATAGCATTGAGCTTGCCATAAATAAAATAATAGCGGCTGCAGTAGTTTCATCAATCAATGTGCTGTCCTGCATTTTCGAAACCTTGACTGAGGTCAATACAATAAAGCACAAACCTAGCAAAGTTGCCGAAGTATTCAGGATATGGGGCGATTTGTTCTCGGCCATGGTTGTTACTCCTGTTCTTCCAGTTTTATTTTCTTTGTGATGCGGTATACCCGTCGCCGCTTCTGCGGCTTTTCTTCACCGCCCAGCAAAATGCCCCAGGGCTTCAGCTGTTCTACTTTATCAAATATAATCTTAAGCATGGCCAGGTAAGGAATACACAAAAACATACCCGATATGCCCCAGATCATTTCACCTACTACAATACCAATAAAAGCAAACAAAGCATTGATCTTTACTTTAGAACCTACTACCAGCGGCATCAGCACATTGCCATCCAAAGCATGGATACTCACAAAGGCGATCAGTACCAATAAAACCTTGCCGGCCCCTGCAGTTGCAAAGGTAATCAGCACGCTGATCAGCAAAGCCGTAAAAATGCCAATATAGGGCACAATATTAAAAATTCCCGAGATCAGTCCCAGCAGTACCGCATATTTTACGTTAAGTACCCACAGGGTGAAGATCATCAAAACGGTAACAATTAGCATCTGCAGAAACAAGCCGGTAATGTATTTTTTAATGATGTACTGGATCTGTCTTACAATTTCGCTTACCTTTTGGGTGTGCTTTTCTTCAAACACCGAGGTCAGGAACCTGAACAGGATCCCGCGGTAATTCAAGATGAAAAAAGTAAACAGTAACAGGAAAGAAAGGAACAGCAGGGTTGAGGAAAGTGTAAGTAAAGTTGCGCCCAATACTGAGGCACTGGTGGCAATGGCACTGCTGGCACTGTCTTTAAGGTAATCGATCTGTTTTTGCGTATTTACATCAAAGGTTCTTGATATCCAGTCCTGCACATGGTGAAAGGAGCTCTCGGCCTGGTGCTTCAGTAAGGGCCAGTCTTTCCAGAGGTCGGTAAGCTGGTTGGCCAGAAAATAGAGTATCCCGGAAATTACCCCAATCATCAGCACTACAGCAATAATAGAAGCAATACTCCTTTTAAAACGCCATTTGCGTTCCATAAAATTGGCCATCGGCAACAGCAGCAGGGCCAGCAAAAAGGAAGTGAGCAAAGGTGCAAGGATGGTCTGGCCTAAAATAGCCAGATAGCCGGCACAGATAATAGAGAACAACACCATGGCCAGCTTGGTGTAAAAAGGTAGGGAGACCTGTTTCATGGGCAGATAAGATTAATAATGATGTAAATTAACCAAAAACAAATGCCCTGCCAAAATAATTATTGCCAGCTGCTGGCTTCATCCAATATGGCAATATCTTCATTGTTCAGTTTCAGTTCTGCGGCCCTGACCAGATCTTCCAGCTGCGCCAGGCTGGTCACACTGGCAATCGGCGCTGTAACAGAGGGCCTGGCCATGAGCCAGGCTAAGGATATGCTGGCCAGGCTGGCATTGTACTGCTCGGAAACCTCATCTAATGCCTTCAGTATTTTAAAGCCCCGCTCGTTCAGGTAATTTTTGGCAGCTGCACCGCGCTGACTTTTATTGAGGTCAGCCTCCGACCTGTATTTTCCACTTAAAAATCCACTGGCCAGGGCATAATAGTTAATTACGCCAAGCTGCCGGTCAAGCACTAGCTGTTCCAGTTCTTTTTCATAGCCTTCACGTTTGTACAGGTTGTACTCGGGTTGTAAGGTCTGGTATTTCGGTAAACCCAGCTTTTCAGCTACTTCCAGTGCTGCCATCAAACCAGGCACTGAATAGTTTGAGGCACCAATCCAGCGTACCTTTCCTGTCTTTACCAGCTGATCGTAAGCTTCCAATGTCTCTTCAATTGGGGTATTCAGATCCTCATAGTGCGATTGGTATAAGTCTATATAGTCTGTTTTCAACCTTTTTAAGGAGGCATCAACGCACTTAAGGATATAGTCTTTGGCCAGGCTTTTTGTAGTTGTGCCCGGTATGGAGCCTACTTTGGTGGCGATAATCACTTCCTGGCGGTTTTTACGCTGTTCCATCCAGTTGCCGATAATCGTTTCCGATTCTCCGCCTTTGTTTCCCGGTACCCAGTGCGAATAGGAATCTGCTGTGTCTATAAAATTAAAACCTGCGGCGGTAAAGCCGTCCAGTATTTCGAATGATTTTTGCTCGTCTATGGTCCAGCCAAACACATTTCCCCCAAAGGTAATGGGGTAAACAAACAGGTCTGAACCGCCTAATTTTCTTTTTTCCATTTAATTTCTCTTGATCATCCTGCCCTCAGGTAAATTGTTTAATAACAAAATTAAACGGACAAGGTTTGTTTTACGGCCCTTAACATCTCTCTTTTACCCGGTGCCCCCGGAAGTTTTTCTATTGTAAAGCCTGATGCTTTTAAAGCCCTTTTTAACTTACCGGTGATGGCGTAGGTTACAAAAATACCACCGGGCTTCAGGAATTTACAGGTATGCGCAATGATCTCATCCGTCCACATATCGGGTTGGTGCTGTACCGAAAAGGCATCATAGTAGATCAGGTCAAACTGCATGTTGGTTTCATACCGGTGCAGGTAGGTGTGCATAATTCTCAGTTGCTGCTGCGGTACAATATTTACCGACTGCTGCAGTGCCTTGCCGTAGTTAAGTACCAGTCCATTCCAGAGTTGTGCAGGTACATACTGCTGGTAGCCCGTCGATTCCAGTTCTTCAATGGTCAGCGGAAAAGCTTCCAGTGCGGTGTACTTAATTGGTACCTGCTGTTCGACGCCCCAGGCAGCTGTAAGCAGAAAGTTTAGGCCAGTACCAAAACCCACTTCAAGGATGCTGATTTCCTTTCCTGGCAAAAGCGCAGTGGCATGTTTCAGTCCTGCTTCAATAAATACATGTTTACTCTCCTGAAGGGCGCCGTGTTTGGAGTGATAATGTTCCCCTATGGCCTCGTTGTACAAGGTATTTGAACCGTCGGCTGTTAAAGTAATTCTGTTCATTTGCTGCAAACTTAGCTAAAACTGATTAACTTTAGGCATTAATCAAAGCTATGGATATTGAAACGTTTAGGGAATTTTGCTTAAGTTTAAAGGGGACCACCGAGGGCATGAAATGGGAACATCTGTGTTTTATGATCGAGGATAAGCTATTTGTCATCGCCTCACTGGAAGACGGGCACCTGAGTATGAAATGTGATCCTGATGACTTTGATGAACTGGTGGCAAGGCCGGGCATTCAGCAGGCCCGTCATATGGCCAAAAGACAGTGGGTAACCCTTACCGGTCTGGATGTGATGCCCGATAATGAATTAAGGGATAGGGTAACTATTTCGAGGGCCTTGGTATTGGGCAAGCTGTCTAAAAAGATACAGGCCAGCTATACCTGATTGTTAATCCTGATCTTGTAATCTTTATTGTAATAGGTATGCCCCTGAGCAGCGCTTTAGCTGCGTTCGTGTTGATCCCGGAATTAACCTGTAGTTAACCGGGGCTAAGCCCACCTTTTGTAAGGAAAAACGTGGACTCACTGTGGGCTCACTGTGGGCTCAACCTGGGCTCAGTACGAACTCATCCGGAACTCAGATTAAATTGTAACGAAATTTGTCAGTTAAGATTCATTCCCAATAACGAATATATTTGTCATGCTAATCTAACCTGATTAAATTAGATCAGCATTAAATCATCATTTGTTATGCAATATAAGAAAACCATTACATTTTCGATACTATTGGGCACCGCAGTGCTCCTGAGTGCTTTTATGCCACAGCAACAGGAACCTAAACCAACCAATCTTAAAGTACTGCCCAAAAACATAAGCCACGACGATCTGGATGAGGTCATGGACGGCTTTAAAGCAGCTTTAGGTGTAAAATGCGGCTTCTGTCATTCGCCGAGAAAAGACAACCCTAAAAAGCTGGATTTTGCCAGTGACGACAATCCAAAAAAGGAAATTGCAAGGAACATGATGCGGATGACTGCCAAGATCAACAAAAAGTATTTCCACGAAAAGGATAAAGAAGGAAAACTGATCAATATTTCCTGCGCAAGCTGCCATAACGGAAAAGAGGAACCTGTTACCATTAAAATCTAAGTCAGAAAAATTACCATCTCAGAGGAGACCTAGCGTCTTTCCAGTTTTTCTGTGAAAGAAAAACTGGAATTATGCAGGCTCTGAAGAGAATGGTTATTTTTCCTATTACCAGAGCCTGATCCTGTCTTCTGGTTTTTTGTACAGCTTATCTTCCGGATTTACATCAAAAGCTTTATACCAGGCGTCCATATTTACGGGGGCGCCGATGGTGCGGAACTCGCCAGGTGAGTGCGGATCGGTTTTGATCATTTGTGCAGCAGTTTCCGGCAGGATATTTCCCCTCCAAACCTGCGCCCAGGATAAAAAGAAACGCTGATCTGGTGTAAAACCATCTATTTTATCATTGCCCTGGCCTTGTCTGGTCATCTTAAAGGCTTCATAGGCTGCATTTAAACCACCCAGGTCGCCTATGTTTTCACCCATGGTGAATTTGCCGTTCACCGGGATAGTGTCCAGCACCTTGTAGCCATCAAACTGCTCGCCCAGCAATTTCGTTTTGGCATTGAACTTATCGCGGTCTTCTGCGGTCCACCAGTTGCGCAGGTTGCCGTCTTTGTCGTACTGGCTGCCCGTGTCGTCGAAACCGTGTGACATCTCATGTCCGATTACCGCCCCTATTCCACCGTAATTTACTGCATCATCGGCATTAGGGTCGAAGAAAGGGAACTGTAAGATTCCGGCAGGGAATACAATCTCATTCATGGTCGGACTGTAATAGGCATTTACTGTAGGCGGGGTCATGCCAAAGCGGGTACGGTCTACCGGTTTACCCAGTTGCTCTACCATCTCTTTGTAACCCCAGGCTCCGGCATTGCGCAGGTTCTGCAAGTAGGTTGTTGGTTTGATCAGCAAGCCGTCGTAAGTACGCCATTTAGAAGGGTAGCCTATTTTTGGCCTGAAAGCATGTAGTTTTTCGAGGGCTTTTTGTTTGGTTACATCGCTCATCCAGTCCAGGTTTTTGATCCTGATCTCGAAAGCTTTCCGCAGGTTCGCGATCAGTTCGTCCATCCTCAGCTTGGCATCAGGCTTAAAGTATTTGGCCACATACAGCTGGCCCAGCAGATCGCCGATGGTGCCGTCTGTGAGCTGCGACATCCTTTGCCAGCGAGGGGTTTGTACTTTCTGGCCGGTTTGCGCCTGGTTAAAGGCAAAAGTAACATCTACAAAAGGGCTGCTTAAATTTGGGGCCGCACTTTTTAATACGTTCCATTCCAGGTAGGCTTTCCAGTCGCCCAAGGGAACAGTTTTGAGCATGCTGTTCAGGCTTACGAAGAATTTGGGGGTGGAAACCAGTACCGTGTCCTGCCCGTTTACCAGGAGTTTGGTAAACATGGATGTCCAGTTGATCCCTGGGGTGGTTTTGCTGAAATCTGCTACGGTGAACTTGTTATAGGTTTTGTAGGGATCGCGCATTTCTACCCTGCTGAGCTGGGCCTCTGCCATTTGTTTTTCTATGGCCATAACCGCAGCAGCTTTTCTGGCGGCATCTGCGGCATTGCTTCCCGTGAGTTTGAACAGGGTAACCATATAGGTGGTATAGGCCTCGCGGATCTTTACGCTTCTGCTGTCGTCTTTAAGGTAATAGTCGCGATCAGGTAGGGTAGTTCCGCCTTGTCCGAGTTGCGGTAGGTACTTGTTTACATTTTTCCTGTCCTGCCCTACGCCAAATCCAAACATCGGGGCGGCAAGGCCGGTAGTGCGCATATAGGCAATATGGTCTAAAATAGCTGCAGTGCTTTTGAGCTGTTTGATTTTTTCCAGCTCCGGATTAATTGGGGTATAACCCAGTTTTTCGATGGTAATGCTGTCCATTGCCGCCCGGTAGAAATCGCCAACACGCTTTTTTACTGATCCCGCAGGTGCGGAGCGGTCGGCAGCCGCCTCTTCCACCAGGCCTTTTACAGCATTGATGTTGAAATCCCTGAGGGCATTGAAGCTGCCCCAGCGGGTTTCTTTTGCGGGAACGGGGTTGTTTTTGACCCATGTACCGCTGGCATACCGATAAAAATCATCTCCCGGTTTTACCGAAAGGTCCATATTGGCCGGATCAATAAATTTTTGTGTGGATTGTGCGTTGGCCGAATAACTGGCCGCTGCAATGCCCAAAACGGCAAAACAGGTTTTGAGTGAAGTTACTTTCATGACAATAAATTAGCTGATGCAGGGTTACACCATTGACATAAAAGTAATAAAAGTGCTTCAATAAGCCTGCTGTATAATGAAATTATTACTTGTTAAACCAGTAGTAGATCTTGGTGAGCCCAAGCTTCCTGAGGATGGTGCCGGTAAAAGAAAATACATTTATAGACTTCATTTCTTGGTATTTTATATCTATTTAACATATTTTAACAAATAATATTGTGCAAGGTGCAAAATTTATGTTATGCACCCAGCTTCTTACGCTGCCCGATGTACAGTCCTGCAATCACCATCAGCGTGCCAATGACGGTATACAGGGTGATGGGCTCATTGAGCAGCCACCAGGCATAAAAGAAGCCAAAAAGCGGACAAAGAAAAAGCCATAGCGAAGCCTTTACGGTATCTATTTTTAAGAGGTAGAACCAGCAGATGAGGCCGACTACTGAAACAGCGAGACTGAGCCATAAAACTGAATAAATGAACCGGTCATCCAGCTGTACGGCCGAAAAATCACTGAAAACAAAAGTAAAGGGCAGCAGGAACAAGCCGCCAAGGCTCACCTGCCAGCCGTTGATGAGCAGGTTGGGCAGGGTCCACTGGATGCGCGCGTAGTAAACGCTGGCAAAAGATACGGCAACCATGCTGCTCATGAGGATCACCACGCCCACGATGGTGGTATCGGCGTTTTTGAGTAGCGGGTAGGTAGCTATAGCAATTCCTGCCATGCCAATCAGGATGCTCAATATCTCCGCTTTTGCAGGCCTGCGGCCCATGAGCCAGGAAGAAAGCAATACGATGAGCAGCGGATTGGTGGAGGTGGATAAGCTGCCTATTCCAGCAGCGGTATATTTCATGGCATAGACGTACAAGCCAAGGTATACGGTAGTATTCAGAAAACCGAAGATGGCGAGCTGACGCCATTCTGTATACGTGGGCAGCCGGTATTGTTTATCCCTGCTGATCAGGTAACAATAGCCCAGCAACACGAATCCGGCTATGAAGAAACGGGTATTGCCCAGGATCAGCGGAGGGGCAGAATGGATGCCAAATTTGGTGGCTACCGAGGCGGAAGCCCAGAGCATAGCAAAGAGTAAGCCAATAATGATGTTCTTCACACATCAAAGGTAAGCCAAGAAAGGCTGATATTTGCAACATTTTATCTAAGTTTGGCGAAACTAATTTATTTAACAGCATTAAACCCATCAGGAATTAACCTAATGAAAAGACTGATTTTATTTTTCCCCTTGTTTGCCATCGCTTTTAGCGGTATTGCACAAAACAAACAGCTGACCATGCAGGATGCCATGAGCAATGCGCGTACTACGCTGGCCCCTGAAAACCTGTCGCAGATTCAATTTATATATGGAACTGAAGATTATGTGTATGCAAAACGTATGGGCAATTCGCCGGTATGGTTAAGCGGCAATGCCAAATCTGCATCCGACCAACCTTACCTTTCTTTGGGCCAGCTGAACCAGAAACTAACAGCAGCACAAAAGGATACGCTGAAAATGATGCCAATGGTTCAGTTTAACCAGGGGCCGGAATGGATCTTTACCCTGAATGGCAGTAAAGTGGCGCTCGACCCGGCAAAAAATACGGTAAGGGTACTGGTAGATCAGGCTGTTGCCGGTAAGGGTAACGTAGAAGAAAGTAAGGCGGGCTATGTAGCTTACCTGGATAATTTTAATTTGTTTGTGGCCAAAGGTGCCGATCAGAAACAGGTAACTACTGATGGTACCAAAGATATTGTGTACGCCTCTTCTGTACACCGCGATGAGTTTGGCATCAGCAAAGGTACTTTCTGGAGCAACAACGGCAAGCAACTTGCTTTTTACCGTATGGACCAAAGTATGGTTACCGACTACCCGATCATCGACTGGACCACCAGACCTGCCCACAATGTGAACATCAAGTATCCTATGGCGGGCGATAAGAGCCACCAGGTGACCGTAGGCGTGTACAATGCCGAAACAAAAGCCCTGGTTTACCTGAAAACGGGTGAGCCGGTGGAGCAGTACCTGACCAATATTGCCTGGAGCCCGGACGATAAATATGTGTATATCGCTGTTTTGAACCGCGGGCAAAATCACATGAAGCTGAACCAGTACGATGCGGCTTCAGGTGAATTGCTGAAAACACTGTTTGAAGAAAAAGACGATAAGTATGTAGAGCCCCTGGTGCCAATGCTGTTCTTAAAGAACGATGCCTCGAAATTTATATGGCAGAGCAACCGGGATGGCTGGAACCATCTTTATTTATATGACGTAAAAGGCAAAATGCTGAAACAGCTGACCAAAGGCAACTGGGAGGTATTGGAAGTAAAAGGTTTTGACAACAAGGGGGACAGGCTGTTCTATGTTTCCACTCAAGAATCACCGATTACCAGGAATTTATACGAGTTGAACCTGAAATCGGGCAAGTCGAAAAGGATAACCCAGGGCTTTGCAATGCACAGCACGCAGGTGAGCACTTCGGGCAATACCGTGATTGATGTTTACAGCACTCCGGATGATCCACGGGTAATCCAGTTGGTAGAAAGTGCATCGTCGAAAGCTAAAGTGCTACTTAAAGCGGCGAACCCCCTGGCGGCCTATGCTACAGCGAAATCAGATATTTTTACCATCAAAAGTAAGTCGGGCGATGACCTGTACATGAGTTTGTACAAACCTGTTGGTTATGAGGCTGGTAAAAAATATCCGGTTGTGGTGTACTGGTATGGCGGTCCGCATGCCCAGTTGGTGATGAATGGCTGGAATGCAGGTGCGGGCGACTATTGGTCAAGGTATATGGCACAGCGTGGTTATGTGGTGCTTACTGTTGATGTAAGGGGCAGTGATAACCGTGGCCGGGCCTTTGAGCAATCCATGTTCCGCAGGGCAGGTGATGTACAAATGGAAGATATGATGAGCGCTGTAGATTACCTGAAAGGCCAGCCTTATGTAGACGCAGCGAATATGGGGCTTTTTGGCTGGAGCTTTGGCGGTTTTGCCACTACTGATTTTATGCTGACCTACCCTGGTGTATTTAAAGCTGCTGTTGCAGGCGGACCGGTAATTAACTGGGCTTTTTATGAGATCATGTATACCGAACGTTATATGGATACCCCTCAGGAAAATCCTGAAGGTTATGCCGCGACTTACCTGAGCAATAAGGTTGATCAGCTGAAAGGTAAATTGCTGCTGATTCATGGCCAGCAAGACCCGGTGGTGGTGCAGCAGCACTCGGTTGATCTTGTGAAGCATGCTGTTGATAAGGGAGTACAGGTTGATTATATGATCTATCCCGGTCATGAACACAATGTGATTGGCAAAGACAGGGTGCACTTGTACCAGAAAGTAACGGATTATTTTGAGCTTTATTTAAAGAAGGAAAAATAAGGTAATTTTTCTGCTCAATAAAAAAAGGGACAGTGGTTTTACTACTGTCCCTTTTTTTATCCGAAAAATTCAGTGCTCCGAGCCGACATGCAAATCTTTTGCTCTTCCGCAAAAGATTTGGGGAGGCGAGGAGCAGCTGTATTTTTTTTCTTGTGATGACTAAGGGATTTTGTACTTTCAGGAGACCTATTTGTAAACTACAATATGTTATGAGCCAACCAGAAGAAAAATATGCTGAGCTTGCCGTAAAATGGGTTGACAAAAGTATCAGTCCGGAGGAACGTCAGGAATTTAACGACTGGTACCAGCGCGATCAGGACCAGCCGCTTGTTATTCCGGCTGAATTTGCAGCTGATCGTCAAATGCATAAGGAACGTATTTATGAAAAGGTGCTGGCGGGTATTGAAAACAGGAGAGCGCCAAAGGAAAGAAAGCTTTGGAAACCTGTTGCTGTTGCGGTATCTATAGCAGTACTGTTTTCTGTAGCACTGTATTTCTATTTACAGCCTGCCCGGCATTTCGACCTGGAGCAGCTGGCTAAAGAATATGGCCATGGTAAAAATATCGCGGTGCTGACCGATCAGGATGGCCGTCAGTTTTTATTGGAAGATTCCATTTTTAATATGAAAGCCGAAGCCGGTCGTTTTGGCTTGGGCACTGGAAACGGCCTGGTTAAAATTGAAACCCCGAGGGGCTCACACCATCAGGTAGTGCTGGAAGACGGGACAAAAGTTTGGCTGGGTGCGGCAAGTTCCATGAACTGGGCGGTTGAATTTCCTGGAAATACCAGGAACATCAGGCTTTCGGGAGCAGCTTATTTTGAGGTGGCGCATCATCCTGAAAAACCATTTCAGGTCAAGATCATCAGCAACAAAAAAGCGCTGGACATTGTGGTGATCGGCACCAAATTCAACGTGAGTGCCTACCCCGAGGATCCGGAAATAAAAACCCACGTTTTCGAAGGAGTGGTTAAACTGAGTTCTGGAAGCCAGAGTACCCTTTTAACCAGAAATGAACAGGTGAGTTTCAGGAATGGTATTTTCAGTGCTAAGGAAGTAAAAATAGATGAAGTTTGGATGAGGTTTGGGGCATTGTATTTTGACAACGATGATGTTTACCAGGTGATGCGTGTAATTGCCAGGGAATACAATGTGGGTCTGGAATACCATAAGGTTCCGGGCGAAAGAATGCATTTGACGGGCATAATTAGCCGCAGAACGAGCCTGAAAGAGTTTCTTCACATTATAGAGGTTGCCACGGATTATAAGTTTTCCCTTGAGGGTAAACGTGTAATCGTTTTTGAAAACAACGATCACCGGTATTGATATGACACCCTACAAGACTTTTAGCGATATAGCATTGGTAGCGGCCTTGAGACAAGATGATAAATCTGCATTTGCAGAAATTTATGAGCGTTACTGGGACAAGCTTTTCAGCGTGGCAGCGCACAAACTGGAACTGCTGGAAGATGCGGAAGAGGTAGTACAGAATATCTTCATCTCCCTGTGGAACCGCCGCCTCAGCTTAAATATTACCGGAAGCCTGAGCAGCTACCTGGCCGTATCGGCCAAGTACCGGGTGATAAAGATGCTGGAAAAACAGCTGAACCAGAAAAAGTATGCCGATAGCCTTGGGAAAGAGAGGCTGCTGGACGATTCCACACAAGAGTGGCTGGAGTTTATGGAACTTAAAGGCCAGCTGGAACAATTGATCACAGGGCTTCCTGAAAAATGTCAGCTGGTTTACCGCCTGAGCAGGGAACAGGGCTTTAGCCAGAAGGAAATTGCCAGTCAACTCGGTATTTCGGAAAAAACTGTGGAGGCACATCTGGGTAAGGCGATTAAAACCATCCGTACAGGATTGAACGTTTTTGTTGCTTTGCTTCTGTAGGTTTTTCTTTTTTCTGAAAAATTCAGTGCTCAGCGCCGACATGCAAATATTTTTCGGTTGAAGATGCTAGATTTTTTTTGGTTCTTTTTTTTAGAAAAATTCAGTGCTCAGAGCCGACATGCAAATATTTTGCCCTTCAGCAAAATGTTTGAGGAGGCGAAGAGCAGCTGTATTTTTCCCTTTGCTCTTCCTCAAAATGTTTGAGGAGGCGAGGAGTATCTGTATTTTTTTCTTTAATTTTGCGCTTTCAAATTCTGATACTTTCAAAATACAATGAGCATTTCAACTAAATACGATCCGGCAGCGACAGCAGATAAGTGGTACAGTTACTGGCTTTCAAAGAAATTTTTTCATTCTGAGCCAGATGAGCGTGAGCCCTATACCATCGTCATCCCTCCGCCAAACGTGACGGGTGTGCTGCACATGGGACACATGCTGAACAACACCATTCAGGACGTATTGATCCGTAAGGCCCGTATGCAGGGAAAAAATGCGTGCTGGGTTCCGGGTACCGATCACGCTTCTATTGCTACAGAAGCGAAGGTGGTTGCTATGCTGAAAGAAAGGGGTATCAATAAAGCCGATATTTCCAGGGAAGAGTTTTTGAAATACGCCTGGGAATGGAAAGAAAAGTACGGCGGGATCATTCTTGAACAGTTGAAAAAACTGGGCGCAAGCTGCGACTGGGACCGTACGCGCTTTACGATGGAGGACGACCTTTCGGATGCAGTTATTGACAGCTTCATTCACCTGTACAGGAAAGGCTGGATTTACAGGGGTATCCGTATGGTGAACTGGGATCCGGCAGGTAAGACCGCGGTTTCCGATGAAGAGGTGATCCGCAAGGAAGTAAACCAGAAGTTGTATTACATCAGATACACGGTTTCAGGTGCTGAAGATTTCATTACCATTGCAACTACACGCCCGGAAACCATCATGGCGGATGTAGCGATCTGCATCAACCCTAATGATGAGCGTTACACCCACTTGAAAGGCAAAAAGGTGTTTGTTCCTTTGATTAACCGTGAAATTCCGGTGATTGAGGATGAGTATGTAACGATGGATTTTGGTACCGGCTGTTTGAAGGTAACACCTGCGCATGACCTGAACGATTATGAGCTGGGGGTTAAACACAAGCTTCCGGTGATAGACATTTTAAATGAGGATGGAACACTGAACGAACTTGCCGTAATACTGGTAGGCGAAGACAGGTTTATAGCGCGTAAAAAGATAGCCAAACTGTTGGATGAGGCCGGTCACCTGGACAAGGTGGAAGACTATAAATCGCAGGTAGGCTTTTCTGAGCGTACCGATGCGGCGATAGAGCCTAAGCTTTCGATGCAATGGTTCTGTAAAATGGACCAGATGGCCAAACCGGCACTTGAAGATGTATTGAATGGCGATGTAAAACTGATCCCGGAGAAATTCGTGAACACCTATCGTCACTGGATGGAAAATGTGCGCGACTGGAACATCAGCAGGCAGCTTTGGTGGGGGCAGCAGATCCCGGCCTGGTACGATAACCAGGGCAACTGGGTGGTAGCCAAAACCAAGGAAGAAGCATTGGATGAGTTCCTGAAACTGAAAGATCCTGATGGTGCTTTTACAGCCGAAGAAAAAGCAGGATGTAAAAATCAGCTGGCTGCTTTTATAAAGCAGGACCCGGATGTGATGGACACCTGGTTCTCGTCGTGGCTGTGGCCAATCTCGGTATTTGATGGTTTTAAAAATCCGGACAATAAGGATATCAATTATTATTACCCGACCAATGACCTGGTAACTGCACCCGAGATCCTTTTCTTCTGGGTGGCCCGTATGATCATGGCCGGACATGAATTCAGGGGGCAGAAACCTTTTACCAATGTTTATTTGACCGGTATTGTAAGGGATAAGCTGGGCCGTAAGATGTCGAAGTCTTTAGGTAATTCTCCCGATCCTATCGGGCTGATTGAAAAATACGGTGCCGATGGGGTAAGGGTAGGGATGCTGCTTTGCTCGCCTGCCGGGAACGACCTGATGTTCGACGAAAGCTATTGCGAGCAGGGGCGTAATTTTGCCAATAAGGTTTGGAATGCATTCCGGCTGGTAAAAGGCTGGGAGGTTGACCATAACCTGGAAAACCCCAATCAGCAAGCCATCCTTTGGTTCGAAAATCGCTTTAACGAAGCACTTGCCGAGATTGAAGATAACTTTAAGCAGTACCGTTTATCGGAAGCTTTAATGGCCACCTATAAACTGGTTTGGGACGATTTCTGTGCCTGGTACCTGGAAATGGTGAAGCCTGCTTATCAACATCCCGTTGATGCCGAAACATTGAAAGCTACGGTTGCCTTCTTTGAGAAAATACTCACGCTGCTGCATCCTTTTATGCCTTTCATTACAGAAGAGCTTTGGCATGATGAGCTATTTGGCGCAAGGGGAGAAATGGACTGCTGTATTGTAGCCAGCTACCCTGTTGCGGGCACAGCTGATGCAGCTTTACTGAAAGATGTAGAGGTCATCAAAACGCTGGTTGCGGAGATCAGGAATGTAAGGAACAGCAGGCAGATCTCGCCTAAGGAAGCACTGCCGCTGGCCATTAAGGTAAATTCGGCACTGGATTATGAAAAGTGGCTGAACATTGTGTTCAAACTTGCCAATATTGAACAGGTAGAATTTGTGAATGACAAGATTCCGGGAGCAGTTAGCTTTATGATCGGCAATGATGAATTCTTCATTCACCTGAACGAAGCGGTTGATGTTGATGCGGAAAGAACGCGCTTAAATGCTGAACTGGTTTATTTGCAGGGCTTTTTGAAGTCGGTAAATGCCAAGCTGGGCAATGAGCGTTTTGTACAGAATGCGAAGCCGGAAGTGATCCAGAATGAGCGGAACAAGCAGGCGGATGCGGAAGGGAAAATCAGGATCATTGAAGAAAGTCTGGCGGCTTTAGCTTAGTTACAAAGCGCTTTAAGTTTTTACAAAAATAAGCCGTTCTGTTCACCGGCTGGAACAAGTGCGCTGAAGAAGCGCAATTATTCCTATGCCGTTTCACAGAAGACATATTTTTGTTCCTGCATAAAGCTTTGGTATGGTGTTATATTAATAGTTTAAAGGGACAATGCGGTAGGCGCATCTTCTGTCGCCGGCAATGATGTGGTTTACCCTGGTGATGCTGACCTCGTTTCCCAGGACGAATTTAAAGGTATTGAGTTCTGAAGTGCAGAAACCCTGGCAGATTTTGGCTGCGGCACAGATTGGGCAGTGGTTTTCTACCAACAGGTACCCTTTGTCGTCTTTGCTGTATTCTGCCATGTAACCTTCTCTGCTGCGGATTTCGGCGAGCGTTTTTATCCTTTCCTCTAAGCTATGGTTTTGGTTGAGCTGCTGCTGGTAACGTTGTTTGGCCCTTTCTTCTCCGGCGGAGATGACCGATTGAAGTGCTTCTTCTCCAAGTGTTTCTTTCATCAGCTGGATCAGCTTTACCGTAAGCTCTGCATGGGTATCAGGAAAACCTTTATTGCCGAGTTCAGTTAAGCTGAAATATTGAGTGGGGCGGCCAACCCCCTTAGATTCGTTGACAGATTGGATCAGTCCTTCTTCAGTCAGCTTCAACAATTGTAATCTTGCACCTTCAGTGGTGATGTTCAATTCTTTAGCTATTTCTGTTGCTGTTAAAGGACCCCTGGTCTTCAACAACATTAAAAAACGATTTGTCTTCATAATCTAATAAAACAAGTAAAGACTTGTTTTATTAACAAAAGTACTAACTTTGCCGTACATAATAAGCATATAAGGAATTATAATTTGTCCATGCATCCTGATGTAATCCCTTTACCTACCGGAGGCCCGCTATTTTAACCTGGCAATAGCAGGTATCCAGTAACCAATTTTAATGAAGGCCGACTGTCTGGAAACCACCGTGTTTTTGGGAGTAAGGAACAGTGACGCCTATTTTTTACAATAAAACAAATGAATATGAAACCAATAAAATTACCCTTATTAGCCTCACTGCTCTTTTTATTGCAGGCTTGCGGGCCAGAGCAGCCTGCTGCACAGCAGGAAGCCATTCAGGAATATCCTGTAACCACCATTGAAAGCCAGGAAGCGACCATCAATACTGAATACCCTGCCACCATACAGGGGCAGCAAAATATAGAGATACGTCCAAAAGTAGACGGATTTGTGGCCCAAATCTTTGTTGACGAAGGTGCCGCGGTAAAGAAAGGGCAATTGCTGTTCAAAATCAATGCTCCACAATATGAGCAGGAAGTAAGAACTGCCACTGCTGCCATCAAAAATGCAGAAGCGGAAGTAAATACGGCAAAGATGCAGGTAGAAAAAACCCTTCCGCTGGTTAAGGAAGGCATCGTAAGTGATTATGAACTGAAATCGGCCAATTTTAACTTACATGCCAAAGAGGCTGCACTGGCGCAGGCTAAAGCCAGCCTTGCAAATGCCCGGACAAATTTGGGTTATACCAGCATCAGCAGTCCGGCCGATGGTGTAGTGGGCAGCATCCCTTACAAAACAGGGAGCCTGGTGAGCAGCAGTTCGGCCATGCCTTTAACTACGGTATCCAATATATCGCATGTTTTTGCTTATTTCTCTTTCAATGAAAAGCAATTTCTTGATTTTACCGACAGCTTTGCGGGTAAAAGCATGAATGACAAGCTAAAGCATTTTCCGGCAGTAACCCTGCTGCTGGCCAATGGGGCCGAGTACGAATTGAAGGGTCGTATGGAAAGTGTGGGTGGACTCATCAATACCGAAACCGGAGCCGTAAACCTGAGGGCAGGATTTCCTAACCCCGAGGGGCAGATCAGGAGTGGTGCAAGTGCAACCATCCGGATACCGGTTAAGGTAAAGGACGCAGTGCTGATCCCGGCAAGTGCCACCTACGAGATGCAGGAAAAGCTGATGGCCGTAGTGGTAGGCAAAGACGGAGCAGCTAAGGTAACGGAAATAGAGGTGATGGATCTTCCTTCGGGACAAAACTATGTGGTGAAAAAAGGCCTGAAGGCTGGCGACCAGGTAGTGACAGAAGGTATGGGCGGTTTAACCGACGGGACAAAGATTAAGCCTGTAAATCCGGTTAACGCCACTGCCGCCAAAAAATAGATTGAATACAAAATATTTAAATAACGATGTTAAAGAAATTTATAGACAACCCGGTATTATCTACGGTAATATCGGTGATCATTGTCATCCTGGGTTTGCTGGGCCTGTTCTCTCTGCCCATATCCCAATATCCAGACATTGCGCCCCCTGCAGTTGAGGTCACAACGGCTTACCAGGGCGCCAGTGCCGACGTGGTGATGAAAAGTGTGATCACACCGCTGGAAGAACAGATCAATGGGGTAGAGAACATGACCTATATGACCTCTAAAGCCAGTAACGATGGCAGTGCCAGCATTACGGTTAACTTTAAGCAGGGCACCAACCCTGATATGGCCGCCATTAACGTACAGAACAGGATTACCAAGGCCACCAGTTTGTTACCTGCAGAGGTGATAAAAATGGGGATCACCACCAGCAAAAGGCTGAACAGTGAGGTGATGGGTTTTTTACTGTATAGTGAAGACGGCAAATACGACCAGAAGTTCCTGGAAAATTACCTTAAGATCAATATTGTGCCTCAGATCAAAAGGATCCAGGGAATTGGTGATGCGATGGTATATGGCAGTATGGATTACAGTATGCGGATCTGGCTGAAGCCGGACGCCATGGCTGCCTATGGCCTGATGCCAAGCGATATTGTAAATGCCCTTGCAGAACAGAACATTGAGGCTGCACCGGGTAAAGTAGGCGAAAATAGCAACCAGAGCTTTCAGTACACATTGAAATATACCGGCCGACTGGAAAAAGCTTCAGAATTTGGAGACATTATTCTGAAATCGGTAGGCAATGGGCAAGTCCTGAAATTGAAGGATGTTGCTGATGTGAAGCTCGGTTCGTTTACCTATTCGGCCACTTTAACGGCACAGGGACAGCAATCGCCCTATGTGGCGATCAGCCAGACCGCCGGCTCAAATGCGCATGACATCATCAAACAAACTGAAAAGATACTGAAAGATGCGGAAAAGAGTTTTCCTAAGGGTGTGAAAATTGGCGTGTTTGCGAACGCCAACGAATTCCTGGATGCTTCGATCTCTAAACTGATCTATACGATCATTGAGGCCTTTATCCTGGTATTTATTGTGGTATTTATTTTTCTGCAGGATTTCCGTTCTACCTTGATCCCGGCCATTGCAGTGCCTGTGGCGATCATTGGAACGTTCTTTTTCCTGAAACTGTTTGGTTTTACCATTAACCTGCTGACGCTTTTTGCATTGGTACTGGCCATAGGCATTGTGGTGGATGATGCCATTGTGGTGGTAGAGGCGGTACATGCCAAGCTGGATCATGGGGCAAAATCGGCCAAGAAGGCTACCATCCATGCCATGAGCGAGATCAGCAGTGCCATCATTTCCATTACACTGATTATGGCTGCGGTATTTGTACCGGTAACCTTTGTTACCGGATCGGTTGGGGTATTTTACAAGCAGTTTGGGTTAACGCTGGCGGTGGCCATCATTATATCGGCTGTAAATGCACTGACCTTGAGTCCGGCGCTATGTGCCTTGTTATTGAAACCGCATAATGCGCATGACCAGATTAAAAAAGGCTTCATGCAGCGCTTTTATGCCGGATTTAATGCTTCTTTTACGGCCATGACCAACCGGTATAAGAAATCGGTTGTGTTCCTGGTGAACAAAAAATGGATTGCCTTTGCGGGAATTGCCCTGTTTTCTGTGCTGTTCTGGTTTTTGGTAAAGACCACCCCAACAGGCTTTGTGCCGAATGAAGATAGCGGGTCTATTTATGGTAACGTGATCCTGCCGCCGGCTACCTCGCTGGAACGTACGGAGGTAATTGCCAACCAGATTGACAGCATTGCAAGGTCGATACCGGAAGTGGAGCTGTCGGCCCGGCTGGCAGGGATGGACCTGATGAGCGGCACCGGGAGTTCGTATGCGGCTATTTTTATCCGCCTGAAACCCTGGAAGCAAAGGACAAAAGAGGGTCAGGACATTAAAAGTATCGTAGGTCAGCTGTTTGCCAAAACTTCGGGCATTAAGGGGGCAAATATTATATTTTTTGCAGCTCCTACCTTGCAGGGTTTTGGAAATAACGATGGTTTTGAGTTCCAGCTGCAGGATAAGACCGGCGGAAGCTATAAGGCTTTTGACGGGGTAATCGGCAAGTTTATGGGAGCGTTGAACCAGCGCCCGGAAATTATGTATGCAGCCACTTCCTACAATACCAGTTTCCCTCAGTACGAGGTAAGTGTGAACGTAGCCAAATGCAAGGAGGCAGGTGTGGCAGTGAACACGGTTCTGGGTACCTTGCAGGGCTATCTGGGTGGAATTTATGCTTCTGACTTTAACCGTTTTGGTAAACAATACCGGGTGATGATCCAGGCAGAAGCAGAACAAAGGACTAACAAAGAGGCCATCAACAAGATCTTTGTAAGGAACGAGCGTGGTGTAATGGCACCGATATCGGAGTTTGTGACTTTGAAAAAAGTTTACGGTCCTGAATTTATCAGTCGTTTTAACCTGTTCACTGCGGGGGCAGTAAATGGTGCGCCAAAGCCAGGTTACAGTTCGGGTGATGCCATTAAAGCCATACAGGAAGTTGCTGCGCAGACTTTGCCGCAGGGTTATACTTTCGAGTTTTCCGGTTTAACACTGGAAGAGATTTCGAGCGGTAACCAGACCTTGCTGATCTTTATGCTGAGCTTGCTGTTCATTTATTTCCTGCTCAGTGCACAATACAAGAGCTATATCCTGCCTTTTTCGGTATTGCTATCGCTACCCATTGGATTGGCAGGGGCATTTTTGTTTGCGCGTTTATTTGGACTGGACAATAACATCTTCCTGCAGATCAGTCTGATTATGCTGATTGGTTTGCTGGCCAAAAATGCGATCCTGATTGTAGAATTTGCCCTGATGCACAGGCTAAGCGGAAGGAACCTGGTCCAATCGGCCATAGCAGGTGCCGTGGCCAGGTTAAGACCAATCCTGATGACTTCCTTTGCTTTCATTTTCGGATTGCTCCCATTGATGATTGCAACAGGTGCCGGAGCAATCAGCAACCGTTCTATCGGTACTGCTGCCGTAGGTGGGATGCTGATCGGAACGGTATTCGGTGTGTTTGTGATCCCGGTATTGTTTGTGGTGTTCCAGGCCTTGCAGGAAAAGATCAGCGGCGGACCAAAAACTGCTGAAATTGAATAACAGATAATTGAATAAAAATGAAAAGATATATAGGAATAATGCTGGTGTTGGTAGGTTTTGCTTCATGCAGGATCTCGAAACCCTACCAGCGACCTGAGTTCGATACCAGTAAGCTCTACAGGGATGCAGAGGGAACCGATACGAGCAGTATGGCTTCCGTACACTGGAAAACACTGTTTGCAGATACCATCCTTACCGGATTGATTGCCGAAGGGTTGAACCAGAATATTGACATGAAAATAGCCCTGCAGCGCATCAATGCTGCAGGTGCTAATTTCCGTCAGAGCAAAGCAGCCTTTTTGCCCGATTTAAATGGTACGGCAAGTGTCACGCAATCTAAACTGTCATTCCCACAGGGGTTTGGCATCATCAGTTCCTCTACCCAGTACGACATGGGCCTGCGGGCAACCTGGGAAGCGGACATCTGGGGCAAATTGAAAAGTGCCAAAAAAGCTGCGCTGGCTACTTTGCTGCAAAGCGAAGCTGCCCGTAGGGCGGTGCAAACGCAGCTGATCGCTGATATTGCCGGTCGGTATTTTACTTTACTGGCGCTAGACCAGCAGCTGCTGGTTTTGGAGCAGACCGTAAATAACAGAAAAACGGATGTAAGGACCATGAAGGCGCTGAAAGCGGCCAATGTGGTAACGGGCGCTGCCGAAGTACAGAGCGAAGCGAGTCAGTATGCTGCTGAAGTAGCCATCCCCCGTTTGCAGAAACAGATCAGGGAGACGGAAAATTCACTGAACGTATTGCTGGCCCGGCCTTCATCGGCCGTGAGGCGCTCGTCTTTAAATGAGCAACGTTTGCTAACCGACCTAAAGGCAGGGGTACCTGTGCAGTTGCTGCAGAACCGGCCGGATGTAAAGCAGGCCGAATATGCTTTTATGGCCGCTTTTGAAGCAACCAACGTGGCCAGGAAGCTGTTTTACCCATCTATAACGCTGACGGCCAATGGCGGCTTTACCAGCTTTAGCCTTAAGGATTGGCTGACACCCGACGGACTGTTCGGTAATATAGCTGCGGGAATTGCACAGCCTATTTTTAATAAGGGAGCCAACAAGGCACGGCTGGCTACGGCCCAGGCTGCACAGCAGGAAGCGGCATTGAATTTTCAGCAGTCTTTACTAAAGGCCGGAGAAGAAGTGTCGAATGCGCTGTTTGCCTACCAGACTGCCGAAAGGCAACAGGAGATCAGGGTAAGACAACTGGCGGCCCTTGGAAAATCGGTGGATTTTACCAAGAAGCTATTGCGTTACAGCTCGGCAACAAATTATACAGACGTGCTGACCTCTGAGCAGAACTTATTGGCCGCGCAAATGGAAGATATTGATGATAAGCTGCAGCAATGGCAGGCAGTGATTGCATTGTACCGTTCGCTTGGGGGAGGTGGTGAAAAATAACCGTTCTCTTCAACGGCTGCATAATTTCAGTTTTTTCCTGATGAAAAAACTAAAAGACGCTAGGCCGTTTCTGAGAAGGTAATTTTTCTGTTAAGCAGGTGTATAGCTTGGTGTTCGGGGATTGTCTTTTTTAGCTGTTTGTATTTTGCCTGGATGACCTAATAATAGATCGTGCTGTGGTTTAATAAGCATCGTGCCAAAAGAAAAATATGCCTTCTGTGAAGGGGCATAGCGTCTTTCCCGGTTCTTCACCGGGAATTATGCAGCCCCTGAGCAGAACGGCTTTATTTTTCTAAAAAGATCTTATTTTTCCAAAAGAAAATCATCAACAAACTATAAGGAGCTATATTCAGGTAAGTCTGGCACAAATGCGAACTGCCCTTCCTGGTGGTTTATGGTGGCATAACAATGTTTCAATCCGTTGGTAACTACAAGCCATTTGGTTTTATGTACAGAATTGTACCTTGCTGCCTGATCAAATACCATTTGGGTAATTTTCACGGCTGGGGCCTTGCATTCAATTACCATAATCCTTTCGCCATGCGTATTGAAGATCACCACGTCGGTTCTTTTCTGAAGTTTGTTGAGGTTAAGGCCCCCTTCAATCTGTATGAGCGACTTTGGGAATTTTTTTTCGAGTATCAGGTATTGAATAAAATGCTGCCTTACCCATTCTTCCGGTGTGAGTACCAGGTGCTTTTTCCGCACTTCGTCGAAAATAAAATGCCGGGCATCCTTTAACGTAATTTTAAAAGGATAAGGAGGCAGGTTAAGCGGGGTAGGTATAAATGACATTTGTGCAAAAGTAGACAAAATTTTTATCTAAGTTTACAGCATTATATGAGTGCCGCCGACATAATAAAAGACATCAAAGCAAGAAAGTTTAAGCCTGTTTACCTTTTACATGGTGAAGAGCCCTACTATATAGACCAGATCATCCATTATATGGAGGAGCATATTCTGAACGATATGGAAAAGGGTTTTAACCAGACCGTATTGTACGGGAAAGATACCGATATGGCTACCATTATGAATGCGGCGAAGCGTTTTCCCATGATGTCTGACTATCAACTCATTGTGGTAAAGGAGGCGCAGGATTTAAAATGGGCCAAAGAAGCGGAAGGCAGCAGTAAGCAGGCCGAGTTTGTATTGAGTTATTTTGAAAAACCTTTGCCAAGTACCATTCTGGTATTGGGCTATAAATACGGCAATTTCGACAAGCGTAAAAAGATCTATAAGGCGATAGATAAGAACGGGGTGGTTTTCCAGTCGGATCTGGTGAGGGACTATAAACTGGCGCAGTGGATAGACGAGCTGGTAAAGGAAAAGGGCTATAAAATAGCCCCGCAGGCATCGGCATTGATGGCTGAATATTTAGGCGCTGATCTGTCTAAAATAGCCAACGAAGTTGAAAAGCTGCTGCTGAACATTGGTAAGGACACCACTATTGACACGGATATTGTCCAGAAGAACATAGGTATCAGTAAAGAGTACAACGTGTTTGAACTGCAGAAGGCCCTGGCGGTAAGAAATGTGCTGAAGTGCAACCAGATCATCAATTATTTTGGTGATAACCCAAAGGCTAACCCTATGGTCATGGTCATGGCCAACCTGAGCGCTTATTTCACCAAAATCCTGAAATACCATTATTTGCCAAATAAGGGCGATGCGGCCAAAGAGCTGGGCGTGAACCCTTATTTTGTAAAAGATTTTGAAACTGCAGCACGCAGCTACAACCTGCCAAAAACTTTTGAGATCATTAGCCTGCTGCGGGAATATGACCTGAAAAGCAAAGGGGTAGACAGTACCGGCAATACCACAGATGGGGAACTGCTAAAAGAGCTGCTGTTTAAAATGCTGCATTAAGCAGGAATGCTACATCGGGAAATTGATGAACCTGAAACCAATCAGGAATACAATTCTAAGTACAAAGAATATGATCAATGCTGATTTTACCTGCTTGTTTTTAACGGTAATCATAAACGCAAGAAGGGCGGCGATAGCGATAATGTCAGATGTCCATCCGTAAATGTTGTAAACATAACTAATGGAGTCATTGCCAAGCAGGAAGGGAATAGCGAGCTTTTGAAGAAGGAGGCTAACCAGGCTACTGAGGTATTCTATTCCAATGATGATCAGCAGCGCTTTAATGGCGTAATTATCCGCCAGCTTAATCTGGGGAGCAAGCTCGTCTCCGCAGTTTCCACAGAATTTTGCCTCAGGCAGGTTTGGAGCGTTACATTTTATGCAGTTCATATTAATGTTTTATTTGAAAGACTCTATTTTGTCGATTACCATAGTGTTGGCGGCGCGGTCGCCAAGTTTTCGGCCATCTTCGGTAGCCAGCACCATAATGGGTTCTATAAAGTTTCCTACTAT
The DNA here is from genome assembly GCF_900176535.1 of Pedobacter africanus. NCBI lineage: Bacteria > Pseudomonadati > Bacteroidota > Sphingobacteriia > Sphingobacteriales > Sphingobacteriaceae > Pedobacter > Pedobacter africanus. The sequence goes on from NZ_FWXT01000004.1 coordinate 104,902, forward strand.
AGGTACCAAACCCAGTAAACACGATACAATGTTCCTCACCAGGGATTTTGATTTGTTGATGGGTTTGTTCGTTTCCAGGTCTATCACCACAAGTTTCAAAGCCCTTTTGCCATAGCTTTGGCCTTGTCCGAACCCATCTTTTAAAAGCTGGTAGGCAATAGGCACGAGAATAAGCAAAAGACCAAGCAGGCCAAATAATATGGTAAGGCTTTCTTCACTTCCATAGGCGGCCATAAAAGCCAGGAAAAAGAAAATACAGCCGGGAATTGCAAGGGCAAGTACAATTAAACCGTCTAGCAGGGCGGCCAGGAACCGGTTGCCCATGTCTGCCTTGGCATAACCTATATGGGTTGTGCGTTTAGGTTCAAAAGGATTGTTTACTCCCGGTGGGTTTTCTGTTGGCTGCTGGACTGGTGTGGTTGTTAGTACAGTACCATCGTTGATGCAGAATTTTACATCATCGGGGTAGCTGGTATGGCATACAGGGCAAATGTTGTTCATAGGGAAAGGGGTAATTTAGCCGACTAAGATACTAATCTAATGCCAATTCTGCTTATCTGGGCAGATTTTCGTAAGTTTATCCGAAAACAGGAGAACGACTATAATGAAGCCGATTTACATCCCTATATTGCTTTTGCTTATTTTTTTTCAAGGCTGCGGACTGAACGAACGTGAGAAAAACCTGAAAAAACTACAGCAGGAAACTGCACAAAAGGAGCAGGAATTGCTGGCCTGGGAGCAGCGTTTGAAACTAAAAGAACAGGAACTGGACCATATCAAATTGTCTCTGGACAGTGCAAAAAAACAAATTGATTCGGTTGGTGTTCACAATCCGGCCCTTATCGGAAAATGGACAGTTAAAATGACCTGCACTGAAACAACCTGTGAGGGTTCTGCGTTAGGAGATACAAAAACGGAACAGTGGGAGATAAGCTATAAGGAGAATAATGTGATTGTAAAGGCTTATGCCGGACCGGTACTGATTAGGGTATATATAGGGAGTTATAGGAACGATGTGCTGAAAATTGTAGATGAAAAGCCGAATTCGGGGGCTTTAATCAGTGCAACACTTAATTTTACCGGAGCAGAGAAAATGGAAGGATCAAGAGAGATTCAGCAGAAAGACTGCAAAATAGTTTATGCATTGAACGCCAGGAAATTGAAATAACCGTTCAAAAAAGCTGCTTATGATTTTATTATCTTCATTAGATTTTTCCCTGCCGCTGCAGAACCCGGTTATCATCTTTTCGCTGGTACTGTTTATCATTCTGTTTGCACCCATACTGCTGAACAAAATAAAAGTACCCCATATCATCGGTTTAATTGTGGCAGGCGTTATTGTTGGGCCCTATGGTTTAAATCTGCTGAAACGGGACAGCAGTATTGTGCTGTTTGGTACGGTGGGATTGCTGTATATCATGTTTCTTGCGGGCCTGGAGATTGATCTGGCCGAGTTTAAAAAGAACAGAAAGCGTATTCTGGTATTTGGCCTGTTCACCTTTGTGTTTCCCCTGGTGTTTGGGTCGCTGGCCAGCTATTACCTGCTGGGCTATGGTTTTTTGTCTTCCCTGTTACTGGCGAGTATGTTTTCCACGCATACCCTGGTGTCTTATCCTATTGCCAGCAAGTATGGAGTGATCAGGAACCGGGCAGTGAGCATGACCGTTGGCGGAACCATGATCACGGATATTCTGGCCTTGCTCATCCTTGCGGGCATTGCAGGTATGACTAAAGAAAGTGTTTCTCCGGCCTTCTGGCTGCAGCTTGGAGGGGCTACCATTGTATTTGTAACCATTGTTTTTGCGGTATTTCCCATCATCATCAGGTGGTTTTTCAAACACTTTGAAGACAGCGTATCGCAATATATTTTTGTGCTGGCCATGGTTTTTCTGGCTTCTTTCTTAGCAGAAGCGGCCGGTATTGAAGCCATTATCGGTGCATTTTTCTCGGGCCTGGTGCTGAACAAATTTGTACCACATACCTCGCCGCTCATGAACAGGATAGAATTTGTAGGCAATGCACTCTTTATACCTTTTTTTCTGATCAGCGTGGGCATGCTGGTGGATGTTACGGTTCTGGTAAAGGGCTGGGGTGCCCTGAAGGTTGCCGGTGTGATTATTACGGTGGCAGTTGCCACCAAGTACCTGGCAGCCTGGCTAACACAGAAAATATTTAAGCTCAGTGCTACCGAAGGGACCATGATCTTTGGCTTAAGCGCTTCCCATGCTGCTGCAACGCTTGCCATCATTTTGGTAGGATATAACATCATCACCGGAGAGACTGCTGCGGGCGAACCTATCAGGTTACTGAATGAAGACGTATTGAACGGTACCATTCTATTGATCCTGGTGAGCTGCGGGGTAAGTTCATTTGTTGTAGAAGGAGCATCTAAAAAACTCGCACTTGAGCAGGAAGCACAGGAAGCCACACCCCTGGAAGAACAGACCAATGAGAAGATCCTGGTAACCCTGGCTTATCCCGATATGGTGACCCAACTGGTTGATTTTGGCATGATGCTGAAATCAAAAAAAACACATACATCGGTGTATGGCCTGAATGTAATTGCCGATGAACAGGTGGTCGATACCAATGCCGGAACTTCTAAAAAAATACTCGAGAAAGCCATTTCTCATGCAGCTGCCTCAGAAAACAGCCTTATTCCGGTAACCAGGTATGATTCGAGCATCAGTAACGGAATTGTGTATACCATTAAGGAGCACGGGGTAAGCGATATTGTGATTGGCATGCACAAGCAGGCCGATCAGCATACATTTCTGGGTACCAAGGCAGAAAATATCATCAAAAGGATACACGAAACGATTTATATTTACAAACCTACACAACCACTCAATACGTTTAAAAGGGTTGTTGTGGCCATACCTCCAAAAGCGGAGACGGAGCCAGGATTTTTGCATTGGCTCAAGAAACTGATGGCCATTGCCAAAGAAGCTACCATGCCGCTAAACTTTTATGCTACAGCAGAAACCAACGAGGCTATCGGAAAAATTACAGAACGGACTTCTGCCACGGTTAAAATACAGTTCACTGAATTTAGCAATTGGGACGATTTCCTGATATTTAGCAGGGAGTTAAAGGTGAATGACCTTTTTATCATCATTTCTTCCCGTAAAGGGCATAATTCTTATATCCCGCAGTTAAACAAGCTGCCTTATTACCTTTCGAACTATTTTTTAAAGCAAAGCCTGATTGTGTTGTATCCGAAGCAATTGGAATTGGGTATTAACATGGGTAATATAGAACAGGCAGACAGCCACCTGATCGAGAGCCTTTCTGAACAGCTGGGAGTGATTGGTAAAGCAGGCAGGTATGTAAGAGGGCTCTTTAAAAAGTAAAATGATTGACTTGCAATTGTGCAGATCATTCAGGTTTTATTAGCTTTGGTATTCAAATCAAAAATTGCATAATGAATCATTGGTTAGTAAAAAGTGAGCCTTTTAAATACAGCTGGGAAAAATTTAATAAAGATGGCCGTACCTTTTGGGACGGTGTACGCAACTACCAGGCGCGTAACAACCTGAAAGAAATGAAAGAGGGCGATCTGGTTCTGTTTTACCATAGTAACGAAGGCAAAAATGTGGTAGGTGTAGCCAAAGTGGTAAAGGAATTTTATCAGGACCCAACAACAGATGATGCCAATTGGGTAGTGGTAGACCTGGCACCGGTGGAAACACTTAAAAATCCGGTATCATTGGAGCAGATCAAAGCTGAGGAAAGCCTGAAAGATATTTCGCTGGTAAGGCAGGGCCGTTTGTCGGTGATGCCTTTAAGGGCTGCAGAGTTTGATAAGATATTAGAAATGTCAGAAAAATAAAGGTCAAAATAAACCGTTCTCTTCGAAGGCTGCATAATTTTAGTTTTTCCTTAATGAAAAAACTAAAAAGACGCTATGCCTTCTCTGAGAAGGTGTATTTTGTTTTACAAAGAGCACCCGTGTTTCTCTGAGAAGGTATATTTTTAGCTCAAATGCGAAGTAGTGAAATGTTTTGTGATTTACTCCGGAAAAAACAGTGCTTTTAGTTCTTTGGCATCATTAGGCTGCATTTTTCCGCCTAAGATTAAGCGCAACTGCCTTCTTCTTAACGCTCCGGCAAACAATTCTTTTTCTTCCTGGGTTTCTGGTTTCAGTTCAGGTACAGGTATGGTCCTGCCGCTTTGGTCTACCGCTACAAAGGTATAGTAGGCCTCATTGGATTTTGCACGGCTCCCCGAAGGGATATTTTCGGCCCATACATCCAGGCGTACCTCAACCGAGGTATTAAAGGCCCGTGTAACTTTGGCTTCTATGGTAATTACATCACCCAGTTTAATGGGCTGCTGAAAAGATACATTATCTACCGATGCGGTAACTACAATGCGGTTGCAGTGTTTTTGAGCAGAAATGGCTGCTGCGATATCCATCCAATGCAGCAAACGGCCTCCCATTAAATTGTTAAGGGTATTGGTATCATTGGGCAATACCAGTTCGTTCATCACTGTGAACGAATCTTTCGGGCTTTTAACTTTTATACTCATAATTTCTGCAAAAGTACGTAAAAATGAACATACCTCGTTAAAACGATTATGTGCTTTACCAGATAAAGGCGGTAAGGCCAAGACCGAAACTCAGGTGATTGAATTTTAACCTGGACAGGCCGCCAGGTATAGGCTCATAATTCAGTTCTCCATCCTCATTTGTTTCGTTCAGGCCAAGGATCTCAAATCCATGCCTGGAATTAAGGTAGGTGGTATAGGCCTTTATGGCCACATTTCTGGCTATTCTTTTTTGTATGCCAATACCGGCAGTCCAGCTTGGTGCTCTTTTTGGTTTATACTTCATAATGGGTAACTCAGGCCTCCCATATTCTTTTTCTGCGGCAGGGTTAAGCTTCAGGATAACGTTTCCCGAACTTCCATAGGAAACACCAGTGTTTAACTTGGCCGTGATGAACCAGTTATTGGGTAAAGGATAACTAAAATAAGGCCCTACATTGAAATACCTGATACCTATTGGCTGAGTATACAGATCTTCGCTGATGGCTTTAAGGTCATCGTCCAATACTACCTTTTCAGAACTTACCGGGAAACTGCTGAATGCAAACTCGCCCCCGACACCAAAATTCCGGTTAATGAACCAGGCACCCTCAATCCCCAGGTTAAACCCTCTTTTTACGTACAGATCTTCTGAATTTGCCAGGGAAAGGTCGTTGCTGGTGCTGATGGCATAGCCCAGGTGCATTTCCAGAAAGCTGGGCTTGTTGTTAATGGGGACAGGATTGTTCCGGAGCGGGGCATTCATGCCCCTGTCTTTAAAAATCTGGTCGGTGATGTAATAACCAAGTTCTGTAGAGGCGATACCAATGGCTGCCCCTGCCAATACGTCTGAGATCCAGTGGCGGTTGTTTAAGCCACGGCCCAATGCGGTTGCTGTAGCCGAGGTATAACCCATAACGCTGTATAGGGGATGCCGGTATTCGCCATACTCTTTATGAAGAAAAGTTGCATTGGTAAATGCCATGGCGGTATGCCCGGACGGAAAGGAATTTCTTGAGGTTGCATCAGGTCTTTGCACGCCCGCAGTTCTTTTTATGCTATTAACGACTACCCCCATAATTCCCATTGAAAAAGCATAGGACACCACCGCTCGTTTTGGACTGTGCCTGCCCTTGACATGGGCCGCATTGAGCAGCAAAACCGTAGCCACAGGGGCATACTGCAGGTAATCATCATAACGGTATCTGAAAGTAGGGATGTAACGGTTCCGGAGTTCCCTGATCTCTTCCTTATGGGGCCAGGTAAGTACAGTAGCCCCCAGTAAAATGGCTGGGACGGCAGTTTTCTGTACAGCATCACATTTTAGAAACCGGCTTATTGGTTTTTGTAGTGTAGTGTCGGCATGTTGCGCATGAGCAGTAATAGTTAAGGAAAGGGCCAGCAGAAGAGCGGAGCAGGTTCTGTAATTTAAATGCATGTCCTAATTTATTGATTTGCCCTTTTGTTTCCACAAATGTGAAGAGAATATTCAATTCTGCAATTAAACAAATCATGGTTTCTTGTGTTATTTTTAGACATGAATAATCAAACACTGTTACAGTATTTTCACTGGTATTATAATGGAGATGAAAAATTATGGGACAAAGCCATCAGGGAGGCGGGCTCATTAGCAGAAATGGGGATTACAGCAGTCTGGCTGCCACCGGCTTATAAAGCCGAATCGGGCGTAGTGTCTGTTGGGTACGACCCCTATGACCTATTTGACCTGGGAGAATTTGATCAGAAAGGTACAGTGGCCACAAAATATGGTACCCATGTGCAATACAGGGAAGCCATTCAAACTTTTCAGGCCAATGGCATTGCGGTAATTGCAGATGTTGTATTTAACCATAAGGCCGGAGGTGATGAACTGGAAAGGGTAAGCGTTAGGACTGTAGACCCGCAAAACAGGTTGAAATTTACTTCAGAAGTTTTTGAAATAGAGGCCTGGACCAGGTTTACCTTTAAAGCACGTGATGGGAGATATTCGGAATTTATATGGGATAAAAACTGCTTTAGCGGCGTTGATTGGGCTGCTGACCTGAAAAAAACAGGGATATATTCTATCCAGAACCAGTACGGGGAAGGTTGGGAAGAGGTCCCATCGACTGAACTTGGCAACTACGATTACCTGATGTTTAATGATATTGAATTCAGGAACCCCGCTGTAAGGGCTGAACTGAAGTACTGGGGAGAATGGTATTATAATAATTTCGGGATGAATGGCTTCCGGATGGATGCCGTGAAACATATTTCAACAGCATTTTTAATGGAATGGCTGGACCATATGAACGATACCTTTGGGAAGGATTTTTTTGTTGTAGCTGAAAACTGGAACATAACGGAAGTTGAAGCACTTACACAATACCTTGACATTACAAAAGGGAAAATGCAGTTGTTTGATACCAGGTTACACCAGAACCTGTACCTGGCTTCCATTACGCAGAACTATGATCTGCGTACAATTTTTGAGCAGACCCTGGTGCAGTCCCATCCATTATTTGCGGTAACTTTTGTTGACAATCATGATTCGCAGCCTTTGCAGGCCCTGGAGTCGTATGTGGATTTCTGGTTCCGACCACTCGCCTATGCGCTGATCCTTTTAAGGGAGCAGGGAATTCCCTGTGTTTTCTATCCGGATTTGTATGGAGCAAAGTATGTAGATAAGACCGATGAAGGTTATGAAACAGGTGTAGCACTGGCGGCATTAGAGTTACTCCCTCAATTGCTGCAGATCCGCAGAGACCTGGCTTATGGCTTACAGCGCGACTTCCTTGACCATCCGAATTGCATAGGCTGGACAAGAGAGGGGACGGCAGAAAAAGAGCATTCTGGTATGGCAGTGCTGATGAGCAATGGGGCAGCTGGTGTTAAGCGTATGGAGATGGGTTTGGCGCATGCCGGAAAGGTAATGAAAGATGCATTGGCGATATGTGCAGATACGGTGTTGATAGACGAAACAGGATGGGCTGAATTTTATTGTAAGCCTGGAAGCGTTTCTGTCTGGGTATTATCTTCGTAAAGTATTAACGTTGCTGTAACCGATCAGTTCTTCCCAGCGGGCACCAGGTTTCCGGTAATAAGCAAACACCTGGTAGGTATTGGCCGTTTCAAAATAAGAACCCTCAAAAATGGCCTGGTCTGTTTTTCCCGTTGCTTTGTCTACCCAAATGTATCTATAATCGTATAAACCCTGCTTAAGTAAGGTATTGCCATAGAACCTGCGTTTGGAAGGTTCATAAGTCATTTTACTGTTTGCATCTAACGTATAATTGTTAAAACGTCCTACCACATAAGCCTCCCCGTTTGCCGCAGGCGGGGTTGCATTCAGGGTAAAAAAGACACGGGCATAATCGCCATCTGTATTGTTGTCCCGTCCCTCCTGGTTGCGGATAAAAAAACTTCCATTCTCATCAACCAGATTGGTATATTTAGGTTTATTGCCATTCACATCCTGGAAAAGTACGACATCAATAACTGAATCCCTTACGATGTCCTGAACATTTTCGGCCTTATAACGCAGACTGCGGATGTCGAACTTCCTGAATTCATTTCCGGCTGGGAAATCGTTTGCAGTAAGCTCATTATATACCAGCGAACCTGGGCGGATGAATGTGGGTTTGGTATTCAGTATGGCCGTTTGCGGAATGCCGTTTTGCATGACAATGGCTTTCAGGTCGGTATAAGGGTTCTGGATGGGTGTTTTATGGAAAATAGTAAAATTAACTTTCTGATTGCTGAAGCGCAGGGGCACCTGGGTGCTGGCTGTAATTTCTACACCTATATCAACCAGATTTTCCACCACATAAAATCTTTGCGAGATAACCGGTTTTTGCTGGTTTCCATCTTCATAAACTTTAAGCAGATAATTGCCCGATATTTTCGGTCTGATCTGGCTATTCGGAAGGCTAAGTTCGTAATGGGTATACTTTTGAAGGGTATTGAAAGAATATTTGTAATCGTTGATCCTGTCGTCGTTGATCCCTTCCAGATAATCTATGGGCGACAACCGCGAAGATTTCCAGTCGGACGTACAATGTTCAATAGTATACCAGTAAATTTTGCTGCCACCGTTCAGGTCATCAAATGAAAACAGTAGCTGTTCGTTTGATTTCAGGGTAATTACAGGGATGGATTGTTCTTTTTTAGTGTTGTAGCACTGCAGGGTTTTAATCTGCGGCAGATACACCATATTGTCGTATACAAATTGCCGGTTTTGGGCCAGGGCAATCTGGGTGCTGCACAAGAGCAAAAAGAACAATCCTATCCGTTTTATCATTTGCTTTCGAGTTCCATGATCTGCGAAGCCAACGCTTCCCAGGTATTTTGAGCAGTGTCGAGCAGGAATTTAGCTGTAGTATACTCCTTGTTGGTCTCCGCTAATTTTCCGGAATTGGAATAGACTTCCTCATCGGCCAGTTTAGCTTCAATAGTTTTTACGCTTTGTTCAAAAGCAGCGATTTCCTCTTCCGTTTTTCGCAGCTGGTCATTCAGCTTTTTTAACTGTTGCTGCGGATTTGTACCCAGCGGTTTTTCTTCTGCCTTTGGTTTGACTTCTTTTTCCTGCTTTACAGGGATAGGTGTAGCTGTGGGCTGAGGCCTTTTGGAATTCCATTCTTCGTACTCTGCATAAGTACCTGGGTATTCTTTAATGTTCTTTTCTTCAATAAACCAGATTTTGTTGGCCACATTGTCAAGGAAATACCTGTCGTGGGATACTGCAATGAAAGTTCCCTCGTACTGCTGTAAAGCCTGGATAAGGATATTTACCGACTGGATATCGAGGTGGTTGGTAGGCTCATCCAGAATGAGGAAGTTAGAGTCTGTGGTAAGCGACTTGGCCAATGCTACCCTGGATTTTTCCCCTCCGGAAAGTACCCTGATCTTTTTGAACACGTCATCGCCCGTAAACAGGAAGCAACCCAGGATGCCTCGAAGTTCTGTGTCGGTATGCTTAGGGGCAAAGGCCTGCAGCTCCTCTAAAATGGTATTGTCGAGGTGCAGGGATTCCAGCTGGTGCTGGGCAAAAAACGTAGTGGTCACATTGTGGCCGGTTTCACATTTGCCTGCAAATTTCTCTGTACCGGCAATGATCCGGAGTAAGGTTGATTTACCTTTACCATTTGCACCAATCAGTGCAATTTTATCTCCTTTTTCGATTACACCTTCTGCATTTTCCAGGATTTCGACGTTGGGATAACTTTTTGTGGCGCCTTCAATACGGATCACATGGCGGCCCGAAGGTTTGGAGAATTTGAACTGGAAGTTAACGGTTGGGTTATCATCGTCCACGTCCTCCACGCGCTCCAGCTTATCGAGGGCTTTCATCCGCGATTGTGCCATTTTAGCTTTAGAGGCCTTGGCCCTGAAGCGCTCTATCAAACGTTCTTCCTGTTTGATTTTGGCCTGCTGGTTTTTAAATTCCCCTTTCTGGATCTCGCCCCTCAGTGCTTTTTCTTCCAGGTAGAAAGTATAATTACCTGCATAAGGCGTTAATTTTCCTTTGCGCGATTCCACAATTTTATTCACCACTTTATCTAAAAAGTACCTGTCGTGCGATACAATTACGATGGCACCCTCAAATCCTAGCAGGTAAGTTTCCAGCCATTTGATGGAAGGTAAGTCCATGTGGTTGGTGGGCTCATCCAGCAGCAGGATGTCTGGTGTTTGCAAAAGAATTTTAGCGAGCATTACACGCATGCGCCATCCTCCGGAAAAGGTATTCAGGGGCCTGAGCTGGTCCTGGGTACTGAAACCCAGACCGGCCAGAATTTCATTGGCCCTGTATTCAATATTGTATCCGTCCAGTGCTTCAAATTCCTGCTGTTTATCGCTCAGTTTGTTTAAAACGTCTTCAGAATAATCTGTTTCAATTTTTTTTAACAGCTCTTCTATTTCATCGTGCAATTGGTTCTGGCGTTCAAAAGCTTCCATGGCCACATGCAAAATACTATGATGGGAATCATAAGAAAGTAAATCCTGGTTCAGGTAGCCGATTTTTAAGTCTTTCGACATGGAAACCGATCCTGAAGATGGCGCATATTCTCCAACGATTATTTTGAGTAGTGTAGATTTTCCTGTTCCATTGGCACCTATTAGTCCAATTCTCTCTCCCGGTTTAATGTGCCAGTTTGCCTCGTCGTATAATGCCCTAGAGCCCAGCAGGAATGTTAAGTCGTTTATTGAAATCATTTGGCTGCAAAAATACAACTTTGCCCTGAAATTTGACGGAATTTAAAAACGTTCCTTATCTTCGCTCCATGTATCAGCTCATCAAACCTATATTTTTCCAGTTCGACCCTGAGAAGGTCCACTATTTTGTTGTAAAACGATTGAAGTGGTTTCATGACCATTTCCCGTTGGGGAAGACAATTCTGCGCAGCAGCTTTGATGTGAATATTAAAGGACTGGAACGCGAAGTGTTTGGTATCCGGTTCAAAAATCCGGTTGGACTGGCAGCGGGCTTTGATAAAAATGGCGAATATATTGAAGCGTTGAGCGATCTGGGCTTTGGTTTTATAGAGGTAGGGACAGTAACTCCTTTACCTCAGCCAGGTAACGATAAGCCCAGGATGTTCAGATTGGAAGAAGACAGTGCGCTGATCAACAGGATGGGCTTTAACAATAAGGGAGTAGATACATTAGCTGAAAGACTGAGGTTACTGCGGGATAAACATAAAGATATTGTAGTTGGCGGGAATATTGGCAAGAATAAAAGTACCCCAAATGAAGATGCGGTGAGCGATTACATCAAGTGTTTCGACCGTCTTTTTGATGTGGTGGATTATTTTGTGGTCAATGTAAGTTCGCCCAATACCCCGGGCCTGAGAGCGTTGCAGGAAAAAGAACCACTGATGAATTTGCTGAACACACTTCAGCAGCGGAACAGTAAAAACGGCATTTCCAGACCTATCTTATTAAAGATTGCACCTGATCTGACCAATGAACAGCTGGACGATATTGTGGAGATTGTAATGCAGACAGGCATCGCTGGTGTGATTGCAACCAATACTACGATAGACAGGAATGGCCTGTATACGCCCGAAAAAATAGCCAGTGAAACCGGTGGTTTAAGTGGTAAACCCTTAACGGTACGGTCTACAGAAGTAATCCGGTATTTGTCCGCGAAATCGGGAAAAGCATTCCCTATCATTGGGGTAGGTGGGATCCACTCCCCTCAGGATGCAAAAGACAAGCTGGAAGCTGGTGCTTCCCTGGTGCAGCTGTATACCGGTTTTATTTATGAAGGCCCGGCCATTGTAAAGCGAATTTGTAAAGAACTGGTAAAACATTGATGCATTAATTACAGCCGGGTATGGCTTGATGTGAATACCCCGGCGCAGGGAAATATTACTTAATTTGAGCATGAAATGCAAATTATTATTTCAAATCAGGAAACTTTCAAAGTAATATTTCTCAGGTATCATAAATCATTATGCCTTTTTGCCCTGAGGTACCTGAAATCAAAAGAAGATGCAGAGGAAGCTGTACAGTCTGTTTTTTTAAAAATGCTGGAGGTAAAAGTGAATTTCGAGGGCCCGGAAGTGCTAAGGGCATACCTGTACCGCTCGGTCTACCATACCTGTCTGAATTCTATTCGCTCGAAAACCAGGCAGATCAATAGAGAAGACTTCTACCAGTCGCAAATTGACCCCGATGAACAGCCTTACCTGAACAATATGCTTAAAGCGGAGCTGACAGCCATTTTAAGCAGGGAACTGACTTTTTTGCCCAAAATACAGGCCGACATTATAAAACTGAGTTATTTTGAAGAATTGTCTAACGATGAGATTGCTGCAAGGCTCGACCTTTCTTTGCAAACAGTAAAGAATTATAAGCATATGGGACTGAAAAGTATACGCAAGCGCTTCTCCAGGGACTCCGCATTTTATACTTTCCTAACTTTTCTTATCAATTTTGTCTAAAATCTAAGTACTTATTTTTTTTCGCGGTGTCTTAAGGGAAACAGACACCATCAATGGAGCAAAATTCGGAAGCCGGTTTAAACCGGATCATTTATTTATTTGAGCAATTGCATCAATTGTCGATCACGCGCGAGGAGTACCAGGAATTAAAAACATGGGCGCGGTCCTCTCCGGCAAATGCCCGGATCTGGAACGATTTTTTTGATGAAGAGAAAAGCAGGGCAGATGTAGCTTTATGGAATACATTTGATTCTGACGCTGCTTTTGAGCGGCTGAACCGTAAGTTCAGAAGAAGGTCTGCTGTGCGGTATACTGCGATTGCAGCCTCCCTGTTGCTGGTTGTAGCGATGGGATTGCTTTTTATTGCCGAAAGGAATGAACGGTGGGGCAGACAAAAAATGGCACAGGTTAATGACATTCAACCTGGCCGGAATAAGGCTGTCCTGAAATTTTCAGGCGATAAAACGATTGCCTTAAACGATGTACAAAACGGAATCCAGATCAATGAGAAAGGACTAGCCTATCAGAATGGCGAACTGATTGATCCGCAGCAGGGGGCAGTAACCCGGCAGGTGACCTTAAGTGTGCCAAAAGGTGGGAAATATGAAATAAAATTGGATGATGGTACGCGCATATGGGTGAATGCTTTTACTGAGCTTAAATTTCCGGAGCGATTCAAAGGATCGAAATACAGGGAGGTTGAGCTTTCGGGAGAGGCCTATTTTGAAGTCGCCCATGATGCTGCAAGACCATTCAGGGTGAAGATGCAGGAAGAAACAGTGGAAGTTTTAGGTACTTCTTTTAACCTTTCTAATTATACCGCCGATGATTTTAGCAAGGCTACGCTGCTATCGGGTAAAGTGGGGATAGACATTCCGAAAACAAAAGGAGGGAATGAACGGACGGTTCTTTTACCGGGACAGCAGGCAGTGTACGATAAGCAGTTAAAGCAGCTCCATGTTGCTGATATAGACGCAAAAAATGCAATCAGCTGGAAAAATGGTGATTTTATGTTTGACAATGAGCACATCAGTTCCATTGTAAAACAGCTGGAAAGGTGGTACGACATTAAAGTGAGCTATCAGCACAACTTTAAAGGTTTCTATTTCTCTGGTATTGTTTCCAGATCGCAGCCTTTATCAGCTGTGCTTGATATGCTGGCCAGTACAGGTAAAATCAGGTACAGCATTAACAAAGAAAGAAAGGAGGTGATATTGAGCAGGGAATGATACTTATTAAGTGTAAACCAGATTTACATACCCGTGAAAACCAACTAAACCATTACAAACCTAATTAAAATACTAAATGACTTTCTATAAGTGTTTTATCCGCACTACTGTTCGTAATGTAATCGTTTTTCTGATGATTACCGCACTGGCCATCGCTTTTAACACCGCAAACGCACATAGCCAGGGTATTACTATGAACAAAAGGGGCATTAACCTTAGTGAATTGTTTAAAGAGCTTCATCATAAATACAATTATGATTTCTTTTATGCAGAAGGTGTGCTCGACAATTCCAAACGTTTTGATATTGCAGTTAGCAACGCTACAATTGATGATGTTTTAAAAAAAACCTTAACCGTTAATTTATTGACCTATACCATCAATAAGAATATTGTGGTAATTAAGCCCGGACCTGCCTATCAGCAAAATTCCATTCAGGGCCGGGTGCTCGACGAAAATAAAGTGCCCCTGGCGGGTGCCACTGTTTTGCACCTGAACAGCAAATCTAAGACCACAACTGATCGTACAGGTGCATTCCGTTTGGTAAATGTACCTCTTACGGGCAAATTGCTGATCAGCTATATTGGTTATGAAAGCATGGAACTGCCTGTAGCAGTAAATATGGGGGATGTAACCTTAAAAAATGCAAGCGCCGACCTGCAGCAGGTAGAAATTAATGTAGGCTACGGCAGGCGTAAGGCCATAGATTTAACCGGATCGGTAACCCGGGTTACCGAGGCAGAACTGGAAGGTGCCCCGCCACATGCAGATATTGCTTCCATGATACAAGGTAAGGCCGCCGGAGTGAACGTAATGGTGGCAAATGGCGCCCCGGGGGCAGGGGTTTCTGTGATGATCAGGGGAACTACCTCGCTTACCGGTAACAGCCAGCCCCTATGGGTAGTGGATGGGGTACCACAATACAATGTAAACGGCAGTGATATAGGGCAGGTGCTGTACGATTATAACATCAATGACATTGAATCTGTAGATATCCTGAAAGACGCTTCTGCTACCGCAATTTATGGTTCCAGGGCGGCTAATGGTGTAATCATCATCACTACCAAATCAGGGAAGAAATTTAAAAAGCCACAGATAGATGTTGCCTATAACCATGGAATCCAGAAACAGCGGGACGGCTTCAGGACGTTGACCAGTGAAGAATTTAAACAGGTAATAACCGATGCTACACGAAACTATTACGCAACCACAGGTTCTAAAGGTACTGGTGGCATTTTAACCTTGCTGGACGAAAGTAAGATCGTTGCGGGCACGGAAGTAGATTATTATTCGGCACCCTTTTTATCTACTGCTTTTTTTGACGGGCAAACCAACTGGTGGAAAGAACTGACCCAGAATGCAATTGAACGTAAGCTGGATGTTTCGCTCAGGGGAGGCTCAGATGCTTCCAGCTATTATGTTTCGGTAGGCGTGCCGCAACAGGAAGGTATCATCAAGGGTAGCCGCAGAAGAGGCTTTTCCGGTAGGGTCAACCTGGATTCCAAAGTGTCTGATGATTTTACTATGGGTTTGATGCTCAATGGTTCAAATTCAAACATAGACAATAAGGACGGCATGATCGCCAAGATCTGGGATTTCAGACCCGATTTTCCAATGTATACTGCAGATGGAAAGATCTTTGATCCGGGATACAATGAAGAGAACCCGCTTACAACCTTAAAAAACCGCGACCTTTCTGTACGAAAAGGTGTAAACGGATCTGCTTTTCTTCAGTTTACGCCGGCAAAAGCCTGGACACTCAGATCGGCCATATCCATCAATTACAATCAAACGGTGACCGACAGGTTTACCAGGGAAGGTACAGCCTATTCAACCCATAAAGGACAGGCCAATATTTCCCAGAATGAATCTAATAACTGGGTATTTGAAAATACGGCCCGGTTTGCCAAATTATTTAACCAGGTGCATGACCTAGATTTTCTGGCAGGATTTTCCATGGAAAGGGGCACTTTTAAGGCGTTTTCAGTTGGTGTACAGAATTTTCCTGATCAGGACATCATGACCAACCTGAGCAGCGGGACTACCCCTTTGAAACCTATGTCTTCCAGTACCTCAACTGCCCTGGTCTCGGCATTTACCAGGGCCAATTACAAGTTTAAGGACCGTTATCTGGCCACTTTTACTTTCCGTGCAGACGGCTCGTCCAGGTTTGGTCCGGACAGGAGATGGGGCTTGTTTCCTTCCGGTGCATTGGCCTGGATCATCACCCGGGAAAACTTTATGCAGCACATCAATACCGATGTTTTTAACCTGTTAAAACTGAGGGGCTCTTATGGCATCTCGGGTTCACAGGTACTGGGAAATAATGACTGGAGGACCACCTACGCCGGCGCGCAGTTTGAAGAACAGCCCGGCTTTGCACCAAACCAGTTGGGGAATGCCAACCTGAGATGGGAGCAAACGCTCACCAAAGAAGCGGCCCTGGACTATGGGTTCTTTAAAAACAAAATCTCCGGTTCATTTGGTGTATATGATAAAGAAACCCGGGACATCATTTACAATAAGAACATCCCATCCAGCAGCGCCTTTATCAGCGTGAAACAAAATATAGCCACCATCAGGAATAAAGGAATTGAGTTTTTTATTGACTACAATGTGTTCAGGAAGCGGGATATGAGCCTGACTTTTAATTTTAACATTGCTCATAATACCTCTACGGTAACACAAATAAACGGTGTCGATAAATTTATAGACCTGTATGGCGGAAATGCGCTGGCGATAAGGATGCAGGAGGGGCAGCCAATGGGGCAGTGGTACGGATATAAATGGAGCGGAAGGTATTACCAGTCGATGGAAGAATACAACCTGCTGTCCAGTCAGAACCCAACTACAGGGGCGAAGGTCTGGTACCAGAACGGGCAGAGCAACATCAGGCCCGGCGATCTGAAGTTCGATGATACGAATGGCGATGGAATTGTGAACAACGACGATAAAGTACCTTTGGGGACTTTTCAGCCCAAATATTTTGGTGGTTTTGCGGCAAACTTCAGAAAGGGTGGGTTAAGCCTGAACATGAATTTTACCTACAGCACCGGAGCCTTAAGGTACTGGTATACCAACTCTGCCAATTGGTATGGTGTAGGTTTATTTATGCGCAACTACCCCGAATATGTGCTCGATAGCTGGTCTACCACCAACAGGCTTTCACCATGGCCAAGAATGGCGTATGGGGAAGGTTCTTCCAATAACTTTTCTGATTTCTGGCTGTCGAAAGCCGATTACCTGAGGCTTTCACAGGTGAGGATCAGTTACAGGTTCCCGGACAAATGGATCCAAAGTAAGATTAAAGGCGGACTGGACCTGGCAGTGTCGGCATCTAACCTGCTTACCTTCACCAATTACAACGGCATTGACCCCGAAGGTAATTTTAAACTCTCGGGTGGGGCTACCGGTACAGGGACCGATTTTGGTACCTATCCGTCTATCCGGACATTCAACCTGAGCATCAGGTATTCTTTACGATAAAAATGATAAGGAAATGAAAACGAAATTATATTTATACCTGGGTGTTTTAATGCTTTCTCTGAGCAGCTGTGAAAAGTTCATTACCCAGGATCCCGAATTCCTGCTGACACCCGAAGTAGCAGTTACAGATGAGGCTTCTGCTAAAAGCCTGCTGAATGGTGCCTATGCAGGGATCAGCACGAACGACTGGACTGCACGTTTTACCGGCGGCTTTAGTTCGATGCTGGGTATCATCAATTACAACAACAGTGCCTACACCTTCAATATGACGGCAACGGGCGACAATGAAGCCTTATGGAAAGCCTTTTATGTGGCCATCAATAATGCCAATGCCGCTATTGAAGGGATACAGCCACTGACCGACGATAAGTTTAAATCAGCCCAAATTAAGGCAGAATTGATTGGAGAAGCACATGGCTTAAGGGCTTTTGCCCATTTGTATACCCTATGGTATTTTGCCCGATGGTTTGATCAGCCGGATTCCAAATATGGAATCGTATACCGCGATAAGCTATCAACCCTTGAAAATGTTTACCAGCCTCGCTTAGATGTAAAAGACAGCTACGCCAGAATTATAGTGGACCTGGATTACGCGATTGCCAATGCCCCAAATTTTTACAACAACAAGAGGTTTTCCAGGCAGCTGGCCAAGGCTTTAAAAGCAAAACTCTTGTTAAACCGGGGCTGGGGTAATGATTATGCTGATGCGCTAATTCTGGTCAATGAGGTCATCACCGAGAGTACTGGCCTGGGGGTAATTTTAGAGCCCTCGCTGAGCCAGCTGTACCAGAACAGCTGGGACTCAAAGGAACTGTTGTTTTGCCGCTACAGGGAAAAAACAGACGATGTGGTTACCGCCTATAATTTTACGTATGGTTATAACTATGCAACCATTACGCTCACTACACAAGGAAACGCCATTATTGGTGCCGATCCCCGACACGTAGAGGGCTGGGGCAATGTGAAGTCGCCCATAGCTGGCAATACCACCACCAAATGGGCCCCTAAAAAGCTGTGCCGGCTGGGCAGACAGGTTGGCGGCGATAATGATAAGTATACGGTTTATTATCTGAGACTTACCGAGCTATACCTGATGAAGGCCGAACTGCTGCAAAAAACAGGTGCAAGCTTTGCACAGGCCATGGACCCGATCAATTACGTCAGGAACCGCTCTGAGCTGGGTAGTTTATCTGTAGGCAATAAAACTGACTTTGAAAAAGTTCTTTTCAGTGAAATACTTAATGAGCTGAACCTGGAGAATGAGGCCGACTGGATGTCGTCCTTGCGCTTGAAAAATGCCGCTGGTACCTATATGCTGCAGGATTTCAGGGGTGCTGCCACTGTACTGGACCAGAACAAATTTATCTGGCCCATCCCTACTTCTGAAATGAAGTTCAACAAGTTAATTGATCAGAATCCGGGCTATGAAAATCTAAACTATTAAATCATGAAGACACTATTTGGTATAATGATCCTGGTACTTCTTGTGGGTACATCCTGTAAGAAGGATACCAAACTGAGCGATGAAACCATCTTTCTTCCTACAGATCTGTTGTTTGAAGATTTGAAGGTGAACCGTTTCGGGCATAAAATCCCGACGGAAAGTTTTAGCAGTTCTATAGCAACCTTTAATGTGGAACAGGACGGCTCAGATTGGAGTGGCTTTGCCATTTCCAATAGAAATTACAGGGGCTTTGTTAAAACCGCAGCCGAGGCAGATTCTACAAGGTTTAGCGTGTATACACCGCAGCCCAATGCAAGCGGTAATTTTCTTGTGGTACGCGCAAAAGGAGATAAAGCCTTTATTTCGCTATCTAGGCCTATAGAAATTGATAAAATACTGCTGGCCAATACTACGCAGGTTTACCAGACCATTATGTACGGTACTGGAAATGCAACGGTGGGCAATACCTTTTCGCCTGGTACTGTGGTGATGACCGCTGCAAGAAAGGACAACCTGAAAGTAAGCATTAAGGGCTTTTTAAATGGGAGCCAGACCGGGGTGGTAGATTTTCTGCTGGCCGACCGCAGTTCAGATGCCTTGAAAAGGACAATAACCATTACCGACTGGATGCCGGTTTCACTGGCCACCCTGGGTAAAGTCGATAAAATTGTTTTCAACCTGGAATCAACGGACAAAACCGCCGGGGTAATGAACACGCCAAATTATTTCTGCCTGGATGGCATCAGGTTTAAAGAGAATGTAAATTAAAATAAAAACCATATGTTACGTAAATTACTTTTGTTAAGCAGTGCTTTACTGGTGCTGATTGCCGGGGGATTTCAGCATTTGAAAGCCCAGAACAGGAAAGTAGACCTGAAAGAGAACCTGCCATTTACTGAGGTGTTAAAAATGGCTAAGGAAAAGAAAAAACTGATCTTTCTTGACTTTGGATCGATTACCTGCAAGCCTTGTATGTACATCAAAAAGGAAGTGCTTACACTGGATAGTGTGGCTGATTTTATCAACGAACGTTTTGTGAGTGTAGATTATAATGTTGGGGCAGAGAAAGACAGGCTAAGAAAACTCTACAGTGTAGTTGGTGAACCTGTATTGCTGATTCTGGATCAGAACGGTGTTTTGATGCACCGGATGGCGGGAAAAATGGAAGGCAATCAGTTGATGCAGCGGTTTAAGCAGGGGCTTGATGTAAACAATAACTTTGTAGCCCTTACGGCAAGCTACAACAAAGGAACGCGTGATGCCGGGTTTGTATTAAAGTACCTGGAAACGCTATTCAATGCCAGCGAAACCGAAACCATGAACAAGGTGGTAAAGGAATACCTGCAGGGACCTGTAGAGCGGATTAAAGAACCGGGAGTATGGAGTGTGTTTTACAAGTATGACCAGGATATTGCAAGCCGGGAGATGATGTATATGTTCGACAACCGGGAAGAGTTCTATAAATTGTTTGGTAAGGACAAAGTGGACAGTAAGATCAACAAGCTGTATTCAGAAAAATCGATCTTTTACCTGTACGGACATAAGCCGCCTATTGATGACCCTAAGTTCAGGGTGTTGCTCGATTACCTGAGGAAAACAGATTACCCAAGGGCAAGTGAATGGCTATGCTATTTTGTACCGGCACAGTATAAATACAAAGACTGGAATAAGCTTGGGCAGGAAGTTGACAATATTTATTCCTTTAATGTGCTGAAAGGAAAGTCTGGTGCCAGCTTTAAGGACATGATGCTTACACAGTACATGATGTATTGTGATGATTTAAAAGCAATGAAATATCCGATCAGATGGAGTGAGGAACTGCTGAATACGGCGGGTACCGATGCTGAGAAAAAACGCTACGCTGCTTCAAGGGCCAGCTTGCTGGAAAAGGAGAAGAACTTTGACAAGGAAAAGCTGAACTGGACCGATATGAATTAGGTCAGCTCATGAAGCATAAAAAAAGCACCTTTATTTAATAAAGGTGCTTTTTTGTTTCTTAAAAAGAAGATTATCCTTTTGCAGATAATTGAGCTAAAACAGCATTGTTTTTAGCCAATTGATCTTTAGTAGATTGTTTAGATCTGCTTCCCAACTCAACGTTTGTGGCGCGCTTCAGGAATTTCACATCTAATTTTGCGAAAGTTTTATTTCTTCTGTCTTTTCTTTTTAATCTGGTAACTGCCATGTCAATCTTTTTTATTTATTAATAAATCTGGAGGTCGAGAGCGGATTCGAACCGCTGTACAAGGTTTTGCAGACCTCTGCCTAGCCACTCGGCCACTCGACCTGTTAAAATTCAGGCTGCAAAAATAGCAATAATAAGTTACTATGCAATTAATTTCTAAAAATTTCTGGCGATGTCAGCACATAATATTGCGGCCGAGATGGCAACATTCAGAGACTCAGCGTGCCCAACACGTGGAATGGTTACAGGATGGCTGATTGATTTCATCACTTCCGGTGTAATTCCCTGCCCTTCGTTGCCCAAAATCACCAGGCCTTCTTTGCCCCATTTTGTCTCATAGACACTGGTCCCATTTAGTACAGCACCAAAAACAGGGAGTTCAATGTGTTTTAAAAAAGCTGGCAAATCTTCATAATAAATATTTATGCGGCTTAAAGAGCCCATAGTGGCCTGTACGGTCTTCGGGTTGTAAACTTCTACACAATTGTCTGAACAGATGATCTGTTTAAAGCCAAACCAGTCGGCTGTGCGGATAATGGTACCCATATTGCCGGGGTCCTGCACACCGTCGAGTACCAGTGAAAATACATTTTTCAGCGTCTTTGTGTCCAGTACAGGGCTTTCAGGAATATTAACCAGGGCCAGTATGCCCTGAGGGGCTTGCAGTGTACTAATCTTATCCAGTTCAGCGTTGTTTACTTCAAATAACTTTATATTTGCCGGTAAAGCTGGAAGTAAGGACCGGTATTGTTCCAGGTAGTAAATACTGTGTACCTGGTAGTTGGATTGTATAAATTCTACGATAGATTTTATACCTTCAATAATAAATATTCCGTTTTCTTTGCGGTACTTTTTTTGATGTAACGATTTTATAAAACTTATCTGTGATTTTGAAAGCATACCACGATTATAAAAAGAATGTTCTGTTTCCTGCAATATTACTATTTATTATTGTTTTTGTTACAGCATGTTCATCAACAAAGTACATTGCCGATTACCAGTCGATCGTAAAAAAGGTAGAGATAGACAGTGTCCCGAAGGAATTTGAAGAGGAAGCGCTGAATTATATACAGAAAGACATCAGGCCTTCCTCAAAAATCGGTATCAACGTATTGATCTATAATATGTTCAATACCAAAGATGGGAAGTATAAAACCAGCAATATTAAACCCCTGGGCACCCCGCCGCCAATTTTAGACAGTGCGCTTGTAGAAATTTCGCGCAATCAGATAGAGAAGTACCTGATGAGCAAGGGGTATTTTAATGCAAAGGTTAAATCTGGTATTGCCGTGAAGGACAAGCGGGCTGAGGTTTCTTTTAAGGCGAACCCGGGAACACCTTTTTCGGTAAATAAAGTAGAGTATGATATCCCTGACCAGAAAATTAAAGAATTGTACTTGGGCAACAAAGATGCGTTTAGCCATCTGAAAGAAGGCAAACGTTATGATGATGATTCATTGGCTTACGAAAGGGACCAGATCTATCAGGTGATGAAGCAGAATGGTTACTTTGATTTTTCGAGGCCTTATATCAAGTTTACGGTAGATTCTAACCTGAACAACAGCAAGGCTAACGTGAAGCTGATTATTGACAACCCTGTAGACAAACCCCGGCATGCGCAGTACGACATCGGCGAAACCAATATTTTGATTGCGCCAAATGCAGATGGTTTCCCGGATTCTATGGAACTCAATAAAAGGATCTACAAAGGTGTGAGGTATACAGACCTGTCTAAAAAGTTCAGGAGGAACCCGATTTCCCGGTATAATTTTTTACAGGAGGGTGAGCGGTATGACATCAGGAACGAAAGTCTGACCTATGACCGCATGTATGAGCTGAGTGTATTTAAAAATGTTAAAATAGAATATAACCGGCCGAAAGATAGCGCTCTTGTGGTAAACCCTGTGATTCAGCTGATTCCTCAAAAGATCATGAGCAACAGGATAGAAGGGGAAATTCCTTTTAATGCAGGTACGGTAGGTTTTACCTTAAGTAATACCTATACCAACAATAATCTTTTCAGGGGAACCGAAAAATTTGAATTCCAGATTAAAGGCGGATTGCAATCCAGACTTGGACAGGGAACCTCTATTTTTAAGGACATTTACCAGCGCGATTTTTCTGTTAGTGCAAATTTAACCGTTCCACGTTTGATGCTGCCTTTTATCAGTGCCAGGCCAAGCAGAAGGGGGGGGATGCCACGTACGATATTTTCATCAAGCTACGTTTATGGTTTGCAGAAAAACGCTTTTACGCGTAAGGTAATCCTTACTTCTGTGGCGTATGAATTCAGGGAATCAAAATCAAAGATTCATACAGTAACACCGCTGAATTTTGAGTATAGGTTTGGTAATGTACTGCTGGATTCTCTGAGTTCAAATGGAGCATTTGCAAATAACAATAATATCGTAAACCTGCTTTTGCTAGATAGAAAAAATGTAACTTTTGGCGTTAAATATACCTTTTCATTGAATGCCGAAAAACTGCTTACAAATTCAAGTTTTATATATTTCAGGGGTGACATAGATCTTGCCGGTAATTTAATGCAGGGCCTTTCAAGATTGTTTAAAACCAGGGTAGATACTGCTGGTTTCAGAACTATATTTGGGGTACAGTTTAACCAATATGTACGGCCTGAGTTTGATGTGCGTTGGTATAAATCGCTTGGCGGAGACAAGCAATTTGTAGCCAGAATAAATACAGGGATTGGTTATGCCTATGGAAATTCCAAAGAAACAGGTATTCCATTCGAAAAGATGTTTTACGCCGGAGGATCGAGTGGGGTGCGGGCCTGGCAGGCAAGGACACTTGGTCCTGGAAACTATAATAGAGGGGAAAGCCTGGTTTCAGAGGAAGTCAGGAAGGCGCTTTTTGGTTTTGATCAGACCGGCGAACTACATATTGAAACCAATTTTGAATACCGGTATAAACTGTTGAATAAATTTTTTGGTGCTAAGCTAAAGGGAGCTGTATTTCTGGATGCAGGGAATATCTGGAACGTCTCAAGCGGTGCATCAGAAACCAGATTTGACTTTAAAAAACTGGGCAGCCAAATGGCACTGGGTGCAGGTACAGGCTTCAGATACGATGTACAGTACTTTGTATTCAGGTTTGACATAGGCCTGAAGCTGAAAGACCCACAGTTTACCGGATCAGACCAATGGGTGATCAGTAAGTTCCTGGGTGGAGGAAAAGCCTTCAGAAGTGCCTACGATGCCGCCAATACGCCCGACAGGTATCGCTTTGTACAATACAATTTTGGGATAGGTATGCCTTTCTAGAACAGGCTTTTTAAGCCATCAAATATCGTTTCAAAAAATGTAGAGAGGTTTAAGCCATTGCTGTGGTTGAAATATATGAAAACGATCATAATGATAACAGCAACTATAATAAACTTTCTGAAGGCAAAAGCCAGGAAAATGATCAGCGCCGGAAAAAGGATCAGCCACATGCTGTTAATGGCATAAGGATCCAGGCCTCGCTCATTTTTATACACGTACAGCAACTTGCTATGTGTGCCTTTATCATTCTGGTGTTTGATGTAAACAAATGCAGAACGCTCCAGTTGAAGCGGTAATACCGCTACGCCACTGTGAAACGTTAAGGGCTGTGTAAAACCGCTAACCGTAAAAGTGTACAATCCGTTAATGTTTTCTATGGGGTTGCCTGATGAGTCGGCTGCAATAATGGCCAGCTTACTGTTTTTTAAAAGGTTTTCTTTGACGATAAAATTATTGATGTCTGATTTCTGCGCAAAGGCCATAGCGCTGATGGCCAAAAACAGGAGCATTAAACCAAGTTGTCTCATTCTGTTGATCGTTTATTGTAAATTAAGTACCCCAAATGTAGCAAAACACCGTTTCTTTTTATCGGGTTGTCGTATAAATTATAACTCAGGCCTATCGGGCCTAAAGGGGTATGGTATACCAATCCAGCTGTACCTGCATAATGCCATTGGGTAAAAGCTTTTTTATGGGCCACTTCCTGGAAGTTTATTTTTTCAAATTCCCGGTAAGGAAGAAATACATAGCCTTCTAGCCTTAGGTCCAGGTTTCTTTTGACGTTGTAAATATTTTTAATGCCCCCTGCAAGGTAAGATGTGGCTCTGAAATTTTCCAGAAATACAGATCGGCTGTCTTGCAAAGGATAAAATGCGGGTGCCGCAAGCAGGCTCGAATAATAATTTGAAAACAGCGGTATGTTCGAAAATACGGCTTCGGCTTGATACCCCAGGGTATACCTGCCCAGGTGGAAGAAATAATTTTCGTCGCTGGCTTTGATCTTTATCCATTGCCTGAACTGTCTGCTTACACTTACTTTCGAAGCAAGCATACTTCCTGATCCATTGATATTACCCGGGGTATAACTTTCCCTGCCCGCAAAATACCCGAAGCTGAGCAGGAAGTTACGGCCCCTGCTGGCATATTGCTTGCGGTTAAAGGTATATTGTTCAAAAGAAAGCGCAGATAAGGATCCGGTGAGGATTGTTTTTTCAAGTACGTCACCGATGGCAAAGGTATTGTTCGGGCTATACCTGTCGTTGTTATTGATAAAGGCACTGCTCAGGGTGATCTTTGCATTCCTGTTTAGGGGCATACCCATTTTAAGCTCTATTTTTTGGTCAGACTGCTCTATATAAGTCGGATGCGGGTTTTCAATAAAAATGGAGCTGGTATTGTAATAGTTAAAGTGGTTATAGGTTACGTCGGCAGCCAGGAAAAGGGGCAAACCAGAAGGATAATCTATGCGGCCATTCATTTGCAGGGATTCGTAAAAACGTCCTGAATAAAGGTTCACACCAAAAGTATAAGCCTTCTTGTTAAGATAATTGTACTGTACGCCCAGGAAAACATTGCTGATGGGACGGGTAGAGATATTACCTCCGAAATCAATTTTGAGGCTTTTGCGGGGCTGGGCCAGTATGTCGAAGTTGTAACTGTCTGCTACCGGGTTATAAGTTATTTTAGGGTAAATGGTTTCAAAAGTTTCATCGGCAACCAATTTATAATAGCCCTGTTTAATGTCGTTCAGGTTAAATGTGGGTTTATCGCTTTTAAAAAGACGTTCTATGTACTTTTTCTGCTGGTTGTTTACCCCGGTAACTATTACACTGCTGAACAGAAGATCAGGTTTTTTACTGTTAAAGTCTTTTCGCCTGGTCATGAGCTCGTGGATGTTAACGCGCCTTTTGACTTTCTTTTTGATTTGCTCCATAGTGGCCATAGTGGCGTCGTAGCCTTGTTTGATCAGCGCTTCCACAGGGTTAAAATTGGTTACGCTATAGTCTTTCAGGTCGGGCTGGATGTATACACCGTTTTCACCGATCAGGGTAGAGTCGGATTTTGAGAGGAACATAAATACCATTAACCGGTTCATCAGCCGCTCATCACGGTTCTTAGGATATTCGTTGTAGGTTTTTGAGGATACATTGGCACCGATCATCAGGTCGGGGTTAAACTCCTTTTTCATCACATCGGCCGGGAAGTTATTGTATAGCCCACCATCAAAAACATATTTTTCGTCCAGTTTTATGGGCCGGTACACCAGGGGGACGGTCATGGTAGCCCTTACCGCTTCCGCAAGGCTGCCTTTTTTTACGGTAATGCTGGTTTGCGACAAGACATCGGACACCATACACCGGTAGGGTACAAACAGGTTGTCAAAATTGTCTTTGGATGCAGCAGATGCCTGTGAAAAAAGCTCGAGTAAAGCGAAATTCAAGGGGATGTCGTTCACAAGGTTTGATCTGAAACTCATACGCAAACTGGTATCGAGCGAAAGCTTCGCTGTAATGATTGAAGGGTTCAGTGGCTTTTTCTGGAAGAAAAAGGAGTAGTCACTTTTAAACCTTCCGCTTACCCAATCCTGAAACTCCGCGCTTAATGCCAGTTTCTCGATTTGTGTGGGCGAATAGCCTGCAGCATACAAGGCACCAACAATGCCACCCATAGAAGTGCCGGTAATGTAATCTATCGGGATGTTGTTTTCTTCGAGCGCCTTTAATGTGCCAATGTGTGCAATGCCTTTGGCGCCTCCGCCACTCAATACCAGTCCAACCTTCTGGCCATAACCCGGAAATGCCAGAACAGCAAGGATGATGATAAACAATTGCTTACAAATGATCACACCCTAAAAATAGGGAAATTAGTTCAAAATTTATTCTCCATCAGCACCGGTAATGAGCACGGTAAAATTGTAGGATAGTTTATCCCCCTTTTTTAGGTGATGCTCACCGCTATAATTGTCGGCCAGTATGGCTTTACCCTTTTGTTCTATATGAATACCACCTTTACCTGAGTTTGACCATGATGAAGGCAGGGTATTACTTTCATTACTGCTCAGCTGGTATTGCAACCCGCCTGCCATATCACCAAGCCAGACTTTATCCTCTCCTTTATGGGCAGAAGTCCATTTCCAATCCACCACATCCGGGCGTTTTTGTTCTGTTAAGCCCAGTCCTTTGATAGAACCGGCAGCTTCAGGGGTAATGGGCAGGTGCAATCGGATGTTGTCCAGATCGATATCATTAATGGCAGTAACTTCAACTGCATAAGAGAGCAGGCCTTTCGCAGTTAAGCTTGCATTTACCTGCATGGTCAGGCTATCGGAAACATTTTTTACAGACCATTTTATCTCCCCGGGTTTCTGGTCAGAAAATTTCAGGACCTCGCTTCTCAGCTTAAGGTCTTTATGATTTGAGCTTACAGGCAAATGGAAGTGGATAGGTTCAGTAATCAGCTTCAGCGAAGTCTGGATCATGGCCGGAAAACCATCAGAATTCAGGACTACCTGCTTTCCGGGAATGGAAATGGTTTTATCGTTAATTGTAAGTTTTTGTGCAGCTGCAGTTTTACCCAGTAGCAAAACCATAAAAAGGGCAATGATCTGTTTCATTTTTAAGATTCAATTTTTTGGGTAAGGTAAACAATTTCCTTTATAGACTCATCCATTTGTATGGCGGTATGTTTTATCCTGGCCAGAAGTTCCAGGTTGTCAGGATCATCTGGCTGATCAGTGTTAAAAAGATCTACCAATCCGATTAAGTTGGATACAGGGCCACGAATCTGGTGTGCCTGCACCCAGGCAATCTCCTTAAGTTTTTTATTCTGCATTTCTATTTCCAGCGCCTTTTTCTTGATGGCATTTTCTGCTTTAACTTCGTTGTCAATATCTATGGCCATTACCAGCTTACAGTTTTTGCCTGCAAACAGGATGTCGTGTGTAAATACATGCACATAGAAAACTTCACCAGTTTTCCGGGTGTGCTGCCAGATGCCTGCATCTGCATAGGTTGCAGGCAGTTCTTCATTAATTTTAAGAAAGGCATCAAGTTCGCCTGAAGGCCTGATGTCTTTCGCATTCATTTGCAAGAAATCGGTTTTGCTGTATCCATATTGGCGTAATGCGGCAATGTTCACTTCCAGGAAGCTAAAAGTAGCTTTCTGGTAAATGTACATAGGGCTTGGGTTTTCCCTGAAAATGCGTGCATAATTGTAGCTGTTCGTCTTTCTTTCCATGGCCAGCAGCAAGGTCTTTTTTAGCAGGGGAGGTTCCAGCCAGGATTGCAGCAGCCAATCGTCTATCCCGGCAGGCAGTACTTCATTTCCGGAGGCCATATCGGCAACTAGTATTAAAGGTATGTCAGGATAGTCTGCGTTGAGTTTCTGGATAATGCCGGGCGGGCATTCCATGTCTTTATGGACCAGAAGG
Source organism: Pedobacter africanus (assembly GCF_900176535.1). NCBI lineage: Bacteria > Pseudomonadati > Bacteroidota > Sphingobacteriia > Sphingobacteriales > Sphingobacteriaceae > Pedobacter > Pedobacter africanus. The sequence continues at coordinate 133,409 of NZ_FWXT01000004.1, forward strand.
ATGACCTCAAATCTGGGTGTATCTTTTTTTTTGTAGTCAGATGCAATGATGCTAAAAAGCTGATCCTGGTTGTATCCAATTTTTAAAAGCTGAGCACAGATGCGATCAGCAGGGGATGAGTCGGTCCCTTTAACGAGGAATACATTTTGATCAAACATAATCTTTAAATCATATGAGCATCAATTTGCCGTAATAGTATTCAATTTATTCAAATATACCTATCTTAGGTATTAAAAAATAACAGATATGAAGAAATTAATTGCATTAACCTGGGTTGCATTATTGTTTACAACCTTTGGAGCCTCGGCCCAGCAGGATAAGAGTAAAAGACCAAGTCCGCCAGCCGTTGTAAAAGAAACACTGAGTTCGGGAACGGCAGTTACCATTGATTACAGCCAGCCTTCGGTAAAAGGAAGAACAATTGGAAAAGAGATTGCACCTTATGGCAAAGTTTGGCGCACAGGGGCTAACGAAGCCACTACTTTTGAGGTTAGTAAGGGTGTGAAAATAAACGGCAAAGCTCTTGCTGCCGGTAAATACGCATTGCATTCTATTCCGGGAGAAAAAGAATGGACGCTTATTTTTAATAAAAAATGGCAGAAATCCGGTACCGACTACAACGAAGCTGAAGATGCTTTGAAGGTAGTGGTGAAGCCTGGTAAGTCTGCGTCCTTTACAGAAAAAATGACTTTTACTGTTGATAAATCAGGGAAAGTAGCGCTGATCTGGGGCGATGTACTGGTTCCTTTTACAGTAAAATAAAATGATGTGGATTTAATCAAATGAATCCATATATTTGCGCTCCTGTTTCCGTAGTTCAATGGATAGAATTTTAGATTCCGGTTCTAAAGATGGGGGTTCGAATCCCTTCGGGAACACTAAGCAAATAAAAAAGCGGCTTTAAAGCCGCTTTTTTATTTGCTTATATTCAACAGAAGCGAAGAAGAGCAAGAAACAGCACAACGGTGGCATAAAGGTTTTCATGGGTGTAAAATTGCCTATTTTCCCGCTCCCGTGGCAGCCAGCATTCTGCCATCCGGGAAAGATTATGGGCTGGTATGCTATGTTTATGTAAAACCGATGTCCCGAGAAATCTCTACTAAGGGGTTCTTCAGAAACCAACTCACTAATTAGTGCTGTTTTCTTCATATCATCATAAAACTTTTTAACTTTGGTTCATCGAGGAACACTTTTTCAGTACTGGTATAGCCCTGTGTTAAAGTTTTCAGGAAAAATTAATAAAAGGGTTATATAGGTATTCTGTAGCCCTTTTTAACTCACTTATGCCATGGTTGCCTACACCGAATATACTGATCAGGAACTTAGCAGTTTGTTACAGCAGGGCGATCATGCCGCTTTTACAGAAATTTATAACAGGTATTGGCGTAAGATCTTTGTTGTTGCGCATAAGCGCTTGGGCGATCAGGAAGAAGCTGAGGGAATTGTTCAGGATTTATTTTTAAACCTCTGGCGCAAAAGAGAAAGCTTTAGGTTAACAACCGGATTTCAAAATTACTTTGCAATTGCCCTGAAATTCGAAATTCTTGATGTGATGCGGAAATGGGCGAATGTAAGCAAATATGAAAATGAACTTTCTTTTACTTACACCGAGGCTGATGAAAGCATGTTGCGATCAGCTGATCTTGAAGAGCTGAGGCAAAAAATCCAGCTGACTATTAGCGCACTTCCCGAAAAATGCCAGTTGGTGTTCAGACTCAAACACGAACAGGGCTATTCTCAAAAACAGATTGCAGAAGAACTGAACATTTCGGAGAAGACTGTAGAAGCGCATCTGGCCAAAGCTAAGAAACAGCTTAGAGGCAAGATCGGCGGTCTGCTTGAACTGATATTGTTTCTTTGTTTTTAAAAAAAAATCGGCCAACTAAGGGATTTCCATTTCTGAAACGGTTATGTATTAAAAGGAGATCACATATGCCGGCAGATAAACCAAATCATACTTTATTAATATTGGCCAAAAAATGGCTGGCAGGGAAAATCACTGATAAAGAGCGGTTAGAATTTGATCATTGGTATAACTCTTTTGACGATAGGCATCACGAACTGTTTACCGATGAGACGGAGGAGGGAATGGAGAACAGGATAAAACAGGCAATTTTTAGCAGAGCAGAAATTAGCACGCCCGGGACAACAAAACTCTGGCCGCGTATAGCAATAGCTGCGGCTGCAATTTGCGGCATTGTTTTAGGTATCTATTTTTTCACAGATCCGGGCCGGATCAACAATAGGCAAAACAATTTAGCTGACGCAAATCATATCGACCCAGGCAAAAACGCTGCAATGCTGATGTTTTCCAACGGAAAGACCGTTAGCCTTAGTGAGGCGAAAACCGGGGTCATTTTTGATAGGGAGAAGCTCAGGTACAATGATGGTACAACAGTTGGGACGGCTTCGGACGACAATAGCGGGGTTCAGATGGTCACTGCATCAACACCTCGTGGAGGTACTTACCAGTTCACCCTGCCCGATGGTAGCAAAGTCTGGCTTAATGCCGACTCAAAGATTTCCTTTCCCTCACAATTTAACAAGACCGGGCGCAAAGTTGTTCTGGAAGGCGAAGCATATTTTGAGGTTGCCAAAAAACATGTCCCTTTCAGTGTACAGAGCAGGCAGCAGGAGGTCATGGTGTTGGGGACGCATTTTAACATTAGCGCGTATGCCGGAGAACCCCAGGTTAGAACCACTTTGCTGGAAGGCAGGGTTCGCGTAACAGGTGTAGCAGATGCAACTCAGCAGGATGTAAACCCTGTGGTCCTTAAACCCGGAGAGCAGTCAGTCCTTGTAAACAACAGGATTACGATAAGCAAAGTCGATACCGGCGCTGTTATTGACTGGAAAAAAGAGCTCTTTATTTTTGATAAAGACAAGCTTGAAGACATCATGAAAAAAGTAGAGCGATGGTATGATGTTGAAACGGTATACCTGGACCAGAACGTAAAAAGAGAAGTGTTCAGCGGAAGGATTTCCAGGTTCCGGAATGTGGGTGAGTTGCTGAATAAGCTTAGCCAGACCGGCGCTGTAAACTTTAAAGTCGAAGGAAGGAGGATCTTGATCACGAAATAAATTCTACTACTACAACACCAATAGATTATCAACTAAACCAACCACACCAACTAATGTATAAAATTTACAAAAGAATTTTATATGGCCTGCCCGGTCATATAAAAGAAATTCTATTTATTATGAAATTAACTTTCCTTATACTCCTATGCACTTTGCTGCAGGTAAGTGCCAGCAGCTACGGACAACAGGTAACGCTGCGCAAAAGCAATATAGCCTTGGATGAAGTATTTAAGGAAATAATGGTCCAAACCGGGTACAATGTGTTATGGCAGCCAGATAAGGTCATAAAAGCAAAGCCTGTAAATGTTAATTTTAACGGCACCGGGCTAAGGGCCGCATTGAATACACTGCTTGCCGACCAGCCCTTTACTTACACTATTGATGGCAAGACAATTGTGATCAGACAGAAAGAAAAGGGGGTATTAAATTCAACACTCAGCACAATTACCGACCTGTTTAAAGTATCCAATATACGGGGGCTGATATTAGATGAAAATAACAACCCTTTACCAGGTGTAACCATAAAGGTTAAGGGAACTAACCACATCGTTCTTACAAATAACAAAGGTGTTTTTGAGATTTCCGGACTGGATAAGGATGCAATTTTATTGATTTCATCTATTGGTTACAAGCCGGTTGAAGTTAAGGCAGACAGCAGGTTTTTCCCCCTGAAGCTGGAGCCTTCAATGGGGCAGCTGGACGAGGTAACGATCAGCACCGGTTACCAGACTTTACCCTTGGAGCGCTCTACCGGTTCGTATGGGATTGTGACAGAGAAAAAGTTAAATACCCGAATGGAAACCAGTATCCTAGACAGGTTGGAAGGCACTGTACCAGGACTTTATATGCAAAACGGATCAGTAACCATACGGGGGTTATCGACCTTGTATGGAAACCAGCAACCGCTTTATGTAGTGGATGGCTTTCCATATGAGGGAGACCTGAACTACATTAACCCTGCCGATGTGATCAATGTGACTGTTTTGAAAGATGCTGCTGCAGCTTCCATATATGGCACCAGGGCTGCAAACGGGGTAATCTCAATTACTACACGCCTGGGTGTCGCAAAACAATTGCGGGTAAATTACAACAGTACGTTATTTGTTACCCCGCTGCCTGATTTCTCTTACCTTAACCTGATGAACTCTGGCGAGGTGGTTGGTCTTCAGCAGGAATTGTTTAATATGAAGCACCCGAGTTTTGATGATGGTGTTAATCGGGCAGCACAGCCTAAAGCCATTGAGGCGCTTTACCAGTTTGAGCAGGGAGATATCACTACGGCCCAGCTGAATGCAACGCTGGACCGCCTGAAAAGCCTGGATGGTCCGGCGCAGGTGAAGGAGCAGATGCTTCAGCGGATGTTTAAACAGCAGCATAGTTTTTCGGCCACTGGTGGCAATGAAATGAACCAGTTCAGTACAGGCCTTTATTATATTGGTAACAAAGGGTATAATAAAGGGAGTAGCAACGATAATCTGAACCTGAACATCAGAGATCATGCAAAGGTATTCAAATGGCTTACACTTGATGCAGGTATTACCGCAAATCTGGCTGCCTCGAAGTCTAAGCTGCTGGGCGGCATGGATTATACTTACTATATGCCATACGAAATACTGAGAGACGAAAATGGCAATACCGTGCCCTGGAGCGATGGGAAATCCCAGTTTGAAATGAACAGGCTTAAGGGGCTGGGCCTGCTCGATGAAACCTTTAATCCGGTTGATCAGCTGAACAATGGTGAAAACAGTTCAAAGAATAACTACATCAGGTTGCAGGGTGGTTTCAATATCAAGTTTATGGAAGGGTTAAACCTGGATGTAAAATACCAGACTGAACGGGGAAGTTTTTACAACAAAACCTACCAGAGTAAAGACTACTACAGGGTGGCAAGGATGATCAATGATGCTACACAGATCCAGAACGGTGAGATCATCAAAAATATACCTGATGGCGGGCAGCTTTATGAATCGAGGGGCGAATCCAGGTCATATACCCTGCGTACACAATTGAATTACGACAAGCAGTTCAGTTCGCGTCACCGTTTTACGGCTTTGGCCGGAGCTGAACAAAGGGCAGTAGCTTCCACTTCAACAAATGTACATCGGATGGGTTACAGTGATAACAACCTTATTTTTAAGCCGATTAATGAACAGGCCTTAGCAGGAAACTTAACCGGAACAGAGTCTCTACAAAGCACATTTAGATATAATTACAGCGAATACAACTTTTTTAGGGCCCCGGAAGACAGGTACGTGTCGTTATATGCCAATGCCGGACATACCTATAACAACAAATACAACATAACCGGAAGTATCCGGGTAGACAACTCCAACCTGTTTGGTACAGATCCAAAGTACAGGTACCTGCCGCTCTGGTCGCTCGGTGGAAGCTGGAAGATTTCTAATGAAAGCTTCATGAAAAATGTTCTCTGGACAGATGTATTGAACCTTCGCGCTACCTACGGTTTAAGTGGTAACGTAGCTAAAAGTGTTGGGCCATTTCTGCAGGCCAGCGCAGGTTTCAATTCCGATACCGGGGCTCCGGCTACACAAATCGTAAGTCCGCCGAATAAGTCGCTTCGCTGGGAAAAAACCGCGGTGGCCAATATCGGGCTCGACTTTGGCTTTCTTAAGAACCGGATATCAGGGTCAATAGACATTTACAACCGCAAAACGACGGATTTGCTTGGTGAGCGCAGAACCGATCCTACCAATGCCTATCAGACAGCACTGATTAACTACGGAAGTTTGCATAATCGGGGATACGAACTAGCCCTGAATACGGACAATATCCGCTCGGCTAGTTTTACCTGGCAAAGCAGGCTGTCTTTTAGCCACAATAGCAATAAGATGACTGAAATCAGTACAGACGACGAATCGGTATATAATTATACCAACGGAACCGGTATGGAAAAGGTTGGCTACCCGATGAAGAGTGTATTCAATTTCCGGTATGCAGGGTTAAACCCAACCAATGGAACCGTTAGGGTTTACGATAAAGACGGGAACGTCGTTGAAAACTACAATCAGCAGGCGGGGTATATAGAAGCCATGACCGACGTAAACGGGTTGGTCTTCAGTGGTACCATGCTGCCTACCTATACCATTGGGTTTACCAATAGTTTCAACTATAAACAGCTTAGCCTGAATGTGATGATTATTGCAAATGGTGGCCATGTCATCCGAGATGCTGCGCCACAAATTATTCAGAACAGCAATTTTAGCCGGAATATGGACAGGCGGGCAGCCAATTTCTGGAGAAACCCAGGCGATGAAAATATACCGGATATCATGCCTGCACCTGACCTGGGCAGTTCCTCTACCTTCTATTATCAGTCGGTCTGGAGAATGAACGACATGAACACTTTTAAGGCCGATTATGTTAAAGTCCGCGATATCTCCCTGAGGTATGATTTTGCTTCCACACTGCTAAAAAATGCAAAGGTCTCTTCTGCCAGGCTGACTTTACAGGTACAAAACCCGTTCAGCTGGTTCAGAAACTCGAAAGGCCTTGATCCTGAAGCTTATTTTGCGCAGCCATCGGAATTTTATAGAACATTACCTGTAACCCCGGTATATATGCTGGGTGTAGATGTCACTTTTTAAAGATATGATCATGAAAATAAAATATTTGTATATAGCACTGGTACTTTTTTCGCTGGTGGGCTGTAAGAAGTTCCTTGATATTGTGCCCAAAGATAAATTCATTCCAACCACAGTTGAGGATTATGAAAACATGCTGAATTTCGCTACGGTGACCACCTACGGCGATTACTATGAGGACCTTATTACAGACGATGCTTTTTTACCTGAGGGCGAGCCTGGTAACCTGTATACCAAACAAAGGTTAAGCAACCGGAAGATTTATCAGTTCGACAAGAATGCTTTTGGCGAGGGTGATAATGACGTATTGTGGAGCGAGGGCTACAAACGCCTCTTTTATTTCAATACCGTGATCAACAACATCATGGAGGCACAGGGCGGCAGCGAAGCAAATAAGCGCAGTATCCGTGCTGAAGCATTGCTGGGACGTGCGCTAGAACATTTACTGCTGGTAAACGTATATGCGCAGCATTACGATCAGGCTACAGCCGCAACCGAACCCGGCATACCTCTGGTGCTCGAAGCAGACATCAGTGCCAAACATCGCAGAAATACCATTAAGGAAGTATATGATCAGGTTATAGCAGATCTGACATCAGCAACAAATGATCTTCCCCTTAATGCCAAACTCAATAGATTCAGAGGCAGGAAGGCAGGCGCCTATGCGCTCCTGAGCCGTGTATATTTATTTATGGGCGAGTATGGAAAAGCCCTGGAGAAGGCAAATGAAACGCTCGGCTTGTATAGTACCCTGGCAAACATGAACAATTATAAGGTAATTATACCCGGCCCTTTTCCGTTTGTACCGGGTACCCCGGTGGGTTGGACAGACGTGCCGCGGGGGATTGATCATCCGGAAGCAATTGTTGCCCGTACCTTTTTGCGCCCATTTGGTTTAGGACAAGACGTATGTGCTTCAGCTGAATTAACCGCGCTGTTTGGCAACGACGATCAACGCTGGACACTATATTATGCCAATGGCTGGCCGCCGGCACCGCCTTTCAATTACATGACCAGGTATGGGGTAAAGATTTTTCTTCGCGGAGATTTTTTTAATAATGCCCTGAATACGCCTGAAGTTTACCTGACAAGGGCAGAATGTAGAGCCAGAACCAACAACCTTCAGGGGGCGCTGGATGATGTAAACCTGTTAAGGAAAAACCGTATCGTGCCGGCAGCCTATAAAGTATTTACAACTGCAGATTTTGATAACGATGCTGAAAAAGTACTGCGATTTGTGCTTGAAGAACGGAGGAGAGAGCTGGCCTTTACCGGACTAAGGTTAATGGACCTGAAGCGTTTAAATAAAGAAACAAGGTTTGCCAAAACAATTAAACACACTGCTGAAGGCCGGGAATACATTTTACCGCCAAACAGCCCGAACTACCTGAGGCAAATCTGGCCAGCTGCTTCTGTAATGAATCCGGACTGGCAGTTAAATCCCTAACGAGCATTTTACAATAATATCCCATATGAAAAAAAGTATCGTAAAGCTGGAGCAGCTTTCACACCGGTATAGTAAAGACTGGGCCATTAAAGACATTAGCTTTGAAATCAATAAAACCGGAATTGTTGGTTTATTGGGTTCCAACGGTGCCGGCAAATCTACGACCATGAATATCCTCTGTGGCGTGTTAAGTCAGACAGAGGGCAGGGTAGTGATTGAAGGCTTTGACACAAGGGAGCATCCTGCAGAGGCAAAAAAACGCATTGGTTTTTTACCACAGAACGCGCCCTTGTACCTGGAAGTTACGGTAGATGAATACCTGACTTACTGCGCAAACCTCAGACATATTCCCGCTAATAAAATCAAAGCCGCCGTTGACGAAGTCAAGGAAAAATGTGGTGTAGCCCATTTCAGTAAAAGGTTGTTAGGGAATTTATCTGGTGGATACCGGCAGCGTGTAGGGATTGCCCAAGCCATCATCCACCATCCCTTACTCGTTGTTCTCGACGAGCCAACAAATGGCCTTGATCCTAACCAGATCCTGGAGGTCCGGCACCTGATTAAAGAAATAGCAGAGGAACGGTCGGTCATCTTTTCTTCCCATATTCTGGCCGAAATCCAGGCAACCTGCCACGATATTATTATGATTGAGGGGGGTAAAATCGTGTTTTCAGATACAATGGATTCCTTTAATAATTATATAGAACCGAACAGTCTGGTAGTCACTTTTGGTAATCCGCCTGAAAAAGAAAAATTAGCCTCATTGCCTGGGATCAATAATGTGGAATACATAACCGATAAAACCATCAGGATGCATTTTAACATCACACCCGACATCACAGAAAATATAGTAGAAACCAGTGTGGCCCAGGGCTGGAAGCTCAGAGAAATTAACCTTGAAAAGAGCGCTTTGGATACCATTTTTGCTCAACTGTCAAATAAAAAACCAAACCACACCGCGTAAAGATGAGAACAATTTTTAAAATTGCACGTTTTGAGCTAAGCACTTTATTTTACTCTCCCGTAGCCTGGCTGGTATTAATGATCTTTCCTATTCAGGCAGGATTAGACATCACCAAATTTATTCAGATGATCGGAAGGGCATCGAGAATGGGACAGGAGTTTACAGAGATTACCGATAAGATCTTTGGTGGAAATTATGGTTTCTTTGCTGGTGTAAAAAATACCCTTTACTTATATATTCCATTATTAACCATGGGACTCATCAGTAGAGAAACCCATAGTGGTTCAATTAAGCTGCTGCTGTCTTCCCCGGTTAAGGTGAGGGATATTGTATTGGGTAAGTACCTGGCTATGATGGCCTATGGTTTAATCCTGATATTCATCGTTGTACTTTTTGGGGTAGCTGGTGGATTGTCCATAAAAAACATGGACTATGGACAGGTTTTTGCCGGAACTTTTGGCCTGTATCTGCTGATCTGTGCTTACGCTGCCATAGGATTGTTTATGTCTTCCCTCACGTCTTACCAGGTGGTGGCGGCCATCAGTACACTGGGTATATTGGGTGTGCTTAACTTTATAGGCAGCTTGTTACAGGGCGTAGACCTCATCAGGCATGTCACTTATTTTCTTTCTATCTCTGGCAGAACGGAACAGGCTATTAGTGGCTTAATCAGTACCGAGGACGTTGCTTATTTCCTGATCGTGATTTTTTTCTTCTTAATGCTGACCGGGATTAAACTCCAGGCCGGAAGAGAGGCAAAACCCCTGCGGGTAAAGCTATTACGCTATATGGCACTAATCTTTGTATGTTTTGTCGCGGGATATATTAGCTCAAGGCCTTCGCTTACCGCTTATCTGGATCTTACCGCCGTAAAAACGCGCACACTGAATGCAAGTAGTGTGGCCCTCATCAAAACAATGGATAAGCCGCTCAGGGTTACTACCTATGTGAACATTCTTGATGAGAATTATTACATGGCGAAACCAGAAGTGAAAAGCGCAGATGAAAAAACACTGATGCAATACAGGCGCTTCATGCCCGACCTGAAAATGGATTATGTGTATTATTATGATGTTTCGAAAAATGCCAACCTTTATAAAAGTCATCCCGGGATGGACGAGAAGGCATTGGCAAAGAGTGTGGCAGATGTTTATGGCTTAAATTTTGAATCCGTTCTGACACCCGCTCAGATCAGAAAAATAGTGAACCTGAGTGGCGAGGAAAACCGGGTTGTACGGCAGCTAAGTTATGGTGATCAGAAGACATTTTTGCGTTATTTTAATGACATGATGATGTATGCCAGTGAGCAGGAAATTACAGCTGCCATCAAACGCATCGTAATGCCTTCGAAAATTCCTGTGGTCATTTTTCTGACTGGTCATGATGAACGCAGTACTTACAAAACAGGTGACAAAGAATATAGGGTTGCTACTACAGAGCTGACTTTCAGGTATGCGCTGATTAATCAGGGTTTTGATGTAGATACTGTTTCTTTGCAGACGCGGGATATTCCTGCAAAAACCTCGGTTTTGGTTATTGCGGATCCCGGGCTTAGCTTCTCAGCCTCCGATCTGGATAAGATTAAACGCTATATAGACCGGGGCGGAAATTTATTGATTACAACCGAACCAGGCAGGCAAACTGTCCTTAGCCCCTTGTTGGCTCATTTAGGCATCGGAACGAACAAAGAAAGTGTGATAGAGAAAAGCAGGGATTTTGCACCTGATTTTATCCTGGCTAAGTTTTCTGAACAGGCGGGCCCGTATTTTAAGAAATACAATAGTGCCTGGCAAGCCGAAGGGGTTGTTGCCATGCCTGGGGCAGTAAGCCTGAATGCCATTTCAGCATCAGCATTTAACATTACACCGATTCTAACCGATCAGCAAAAACACCCTTTAGTACTTGCACTTACCCGCAGGATCGCTGATAAGGAACAGCGGATCATGATTGCGGGAGACGCAGATTTTATGAGTTCAGTTGAAATTGCCAGAGGAAGGCCTGTTACCCGAAACTTTGACCTCATCACCGAGACATTCAGGTGGTTTACCGGCGGCGAATTTCCGGTCAATACTTATCGGCCCAAATCTCAGGATGTCATCAGCAGTGATGATAATGGCGTACTGGCCATCAGGATATTTTTCTTTGGCATACTGCCATTCTCTTTACTTATTACCGCAACCTTATTGCTGATTTACAGAAAACGAAGGTAACTGCGGTTCTGATAACTTTTCTTGAAAACGGGCTGCAATTGATTGTAGCCCGTTTTGTTTTTTCCGACAGTTTTTTTGATTCGGATTAATTCCCCGCCATCTGCTATAGTTTTATAGCCGTTATTTCTATATCATTGAATTTATATTTTCCATGGGCAAGCCTAATTTACAAAAAATACAAATTTAATTTTAGTTGTGTTTTTCTTTCAAAATATTTCCTACCTTGGATATAATTCGTGTACGTACACTAGTGCTTAGGGACACATCATAAACTGATAATGATAAAGCCGGAAAAAATAGAACATAAGGATGTCCTGACCCAAGACAAGGCACTGGAATTGATATTCAGCGATCTGTTTAGGACGTATGAGTATCCGCTTTATACACTTGCATTGAGATTGTCTAAAGATGATTTTGTGGCTAAAGATATCATTCAGGAAGTGTTTATGACCCTTTGGAATATGCGTGAAAAGTTGCACGAAATCAACAACATTGAAGCTTACCTTTTCCGCATTACCCGTTTTAAGGTAATCAGACATCTCCGTAAGGTATCGGCAGATGACCGTTTAAAAGAGAAGATCTGGCTGGCGCTGAAAGACCTGGAGCAAGATGGCACTGCCCGGATTGAGGAAAGGGAATTTAATGCAGTGCTTGCAACAGCCATAGCGCAGCTGCCCCTCAAAAGAAAACAGGTGTATCTGCTTAAAACAAACGAAGGCAAAACCTATAAGGATATTGCTGACGAAATGAAGATCTCACAACACACCGTAAAAAATCACCTGTCTTCGGCTACTGCGAGTATCCGTGATTTTTTAGTGTTGATTTTCAAGTGATTATATTTTTTTTGTTAAAAAAGATAAAAGACGGATAGGAAACCAGGACCACCTGAAGCTACTATATAGAAAAGCTTCAGATGAAAGAACGCATCACCTACCTTTTTATGCAATATTACACCAACAGGTGTACCCGGAAGGAATTGGAGGAATTTTTCCAGTTGATCCACGCTGCTAAGCACGATAATGAAATTAATGAACTCGTAAAAAACACTTACGACGAGATCAAAAAAAATAACCCCTCTCTTACCTATATTGATGAAGAGGGGAAACTTGTGCTCCGAGAACCCGATTGGCTACAGGAGGTTGCTGCAAATCAGTATGCGCAACCGATAAAAAAAAGAGTCCTGCCGGTATGGACAGCAGCGGCATGTTTGATGCTGGTTGCATTTGGGGCAATAGGTCTATGGAGACTTAAAAAGGGGACACCAGAAGTAGCCATAGTACAGAAATTTACGGAAAGGGCAGAACATAAATTCCTGTTATTGAATGACAGTACGCAGGTTTGGCTGAATGCTTCCAGCACCATTAACTATCCTGAACATTTTGACGAGAAAAAACGCGAGGTATACCTCAATGGTGAAGCTTATTTTGATGTAAAGCATGCAGATAAGGTGCCTTTTATCATTCATACCGGCGATGTAACAACCGTAGTGCTGGGCACGGCTTTTAACGTAAAAGCTTATGAGGGGCAGCAGCACATTACCGTTACCGTTAAACGTGGCAAGGTGCAGGTCATGAAATCGGACAGGGTAGTTTCTACCTTAATTAAGGGCCAGGAAGTCAAGATCGATAAAAAAGAAATCCACCAGACAGACAAAGTTGCAGACAATAACCATGCTGGGGCCTGGCAATATGGTTACCTGTCTTATGAAGACGAAAGCTTTGCCGACATCATCAGTGACATGGAGCGGGTTTATAACACCGAAATCATTGTAATGAACGCACAACTGAAGCAAACGCTCGTAACCACCTCCTTCAACAGGGATATTGGGGCAAGAAAGGCGCTCGAGATCCTGTGCAGGCTAACGGATGCAAAGCTTGAAATTAAGAACAACCAATACTTTATAAAATAACCAGACAATCAATCGATTATTCACCAAAATAGCAATTCATGAAAGGAACCAGACAAAAATAAAAGACCGCCTCCGGGTACCAGCCGGAAAGCGGTATGATTAGTTAATAACCCATTTCGAGAATTATTAAAAAACATTCAAAACTATGCATTTAATCTTTACAAAGTGCCGGGAGGCGTGCTTTATTCCTGTTATTATGAAACTTTTTTATCTGATATGCTTTTTAACGCTTAGTGGAGTACTTCAGGCAAATACCCTGGTTGGTCAGGACCTGAACAAGGTGTTTGTATCACTTGAATTAAAGAATACCAGTTTGAAGGAAACACTCAAACAGATTGAGCGGAACACCAAAATACGCTTCACCTATAAAAGTGAAGATATTGCGGGGTTTAAGCCAATCAGTTTTCACAAAAGCAACCAGAAGCTGGTTGAGGTACTGGATGAATTGTTTAAGGACAGTAATCTTACCTATGAGGAAATCAGTACCAATGTATTGATCATAAAAAAGGCCCATGGTGCAGACCTGCAGCAAGCTGCAGAAACTCTGCCCCCGGTTGTCCTCAAAGGAAAAATAACAGATGAGAAGGGCTTGCCGGTACCGGGAGTAAGCATACTGATCAAAGGAACCAGTAATGGTACGGTAACGGCTCCCGACGGCAGTTTTACGCTAAATGCACTTCAAAATACAGGTATACTCGTAGTTTCCTTTATCGGGTACATTAAACAGGAAATCAGCTTTTCGGGCGCAGGCAATTATAATGTTAGGCTGGTTACCGATGCAAAAGGACTGGACGAAGTAGTGGTGATCGGTTATGGTACAACAACCAAAAAAGACCTGACCGGTTCTGTAGGCCAGGTCAAAATGGACGACCTGGTAAAAGCCCCTGTTTTTACCTTTACAGAAGCACTTGCAGGCAGGGTGGCTGGTGTTCAGGTTTCTACAAGTGATGGACAGCCCGGTAGTGCTCAGGATATTGTGATTCGTGGCTCGGGTTCGCTTACGCAAAGCACTGCCCCATTATATGTAATAGATGGCTTTGCCATGGAAAGCTTTCAAAGCAACTCTTTAAACCCAGATGATATAGAGTCGATTACCGTATTAAAGGATGCTTCCGGAACGGCCATATATGGTGCCAGGGGAGCAAACGGCGTGGTGGTGATACAAACCAAAAAAGGAAAAGCTGGTAAGCCCGTTATCACTTTGAACAGTTCGCTTGGTGTTCAGGAGCTGAGAAAACAAATGGAGATGATGAATCCGTATGAATTTGTGAAAATGCAGTCCGAAATGATCAATACAAATCTGGTAAACCAGGTTTATTTCCCCAACGGCAAAACGCTGGAATCTTATCGTAATGTGGCCGGAGTAAACTGGCAGGACCTGATCTTTCGCCGGGGGACAATGCAGACCCATAATTTTGCTATTCGAGGGGGTACTGAAAATACCAGGTATTCTGTATCTGGTGTGATAAACGACCAGGAGGGGTTGATGATCAACTCTGGATACAACCGGGCGCTGGCCCGGGTTTCTTTAGACCAGGATGTAAGCCAGAAACTGAAAGTTGGTTTCAATGCCAATTACAGCAGTGCCACTTCATTTGGGTTGGGGGCCGCGTCCAATACGGGAACAGCATCCATCTCTAATTACATATTTGCCAATGTATATGGATACCGACCCGTTTCTGCTAATGAAAATGTAAACCTGGAAGAGGAACTGTTTGATCCGGATGTGAATGTAGATGCGAGCAATGTGCGCATCAATCCGGTTATCACTGCAGAAAATACACACCGGAAAACCATCAACAACGAGCTCATTGGTAATGCTTATCTTACCTATAACTTTATAAAAGAACTGGCCTTCAATTCCAGGATAGGCTACCGCAAACGCGTAATACGGGGCGAGGCTTTTTATAATTCACTCACTCCACAGGGTTCTCCCAGCCCGGTTAATACCAGGGGGGTAAACGGCAATTTCAGCTTTGCAGAGAACGACACCTGGACAAATGAAAATACACTTACTTATCAGAAAACATTCAATACTGATCATAAATTCACTGCTTTGGCGGGCTTTTCACTGGAAGGGGTAACTACAAATACTTATGGTGCCACTTCCCAATTTCTTCCCAATGAACAGCTGGGAATGCTGGGACTTGATGAAGGGACGCCCCTGGCTATCACTGCCAGTGGGGGCAACAATAAGCTGATGTCATTTTTCAGCAGGATAGATTACGGCTACAAATCTAAATACCTGCTTACCTTAGTTGCCCGTGCAGATGGTTCTTCGAAATTCAGGCCTGGCAATCAGTGGGGTTATTTCCCGTCTGCAGCTTTTGCCTGGAACATGACCAATGAACCCTTCATGAAAGCCATGTCCTTTGTTTCCAATTCCAAATTGAGGCTAAGTTACGGTCGCTCCGGCAACAATCGGATCGGAAACTATGATACTTACAACAGCATCAGTTTTGATAACCGTGTAAACGGGGTTTCCTTTAACAATGGGATACCTTTAACCTCTGCCTGGTTGTCGGACCTGGGCAACGCTGCACTAAAATGGGAGACCATTGCAACAAGCAATATCGGTTATGACCTGGGCCTGTTCGGTAACAGGGTTGAACTAACTGCAGAAGTTTACAGAAAAACAACCAGCAATCTGTTGCTGAATGCACAGATCCCTTATATTTCCGGTTATTCAACCAGCACGAAGAATATTGGCAAAATCAAGAACGAAGGACTTGAACTTTCACTCAATACAGTCAACATTAAAACCAATTCATTTAAGTGGGAGAGCAATTTTAATATCAGCTTCAACAGGAGCAAAATCCTTGCCCTTACGGAGTCGAGCACTTTATTTTCAAGTGTATCGGGCGGATTTTCACCTGCACCTAATTTATGGGCAGCAAAAGTGGGGCAGCCTATTTCCGTTTTTCATGGCTATGTTTTTGATGGCGTATACCAGTTTGAAGATTTTGATAGTCCGGCTCCAGGAACTTATTCGCTTAAGTTAAACGTACCCACCAATGGCAATACCCGGGCCGCCATACGCCCTGGTGATATCAAATACAGCGACCTGAACGGTGATGGGGTTGTAA
Source organism: Pedobacter africanus (assembly GCF_900176535.1). Lineage (NCBI taxonomy): Bacteria > Pseudomonadati > Bacteroidota > Sphingobacteriia > Sphingobacteriales > Sphingobacteriaceae > Pedobacter > Pedobacter africanus. Next base: position 149,708 of record NZ_FWXT01000004.1, read on the forward strand.
ATGCATTTGACCAGACGGTAATTGGGCGGGCCGAGCCTGTACACACAGGCGGTTTTTCAAATAACTTCTCTTACAAAGGCTTAAGTCTGAATGTGTTTTTTCAGTGGTCTGCCGGAAATGATATTTTCAATGGAAACAGGCTGGTTTTTGAGGGCAATTCTCAATATGCTTACCATACCAATCAGTTTGCTTCATGGGCCGATCGCTGGACCCCCGAAAACCCTTCCAACAAATATTTCAGGGTAGGTGGTCAGGGGCCAACCGCCTATGGTTCGTCGAGGGTGATTGAAGATGGCTCTTATCTGCGCTTAAAAACGGTGTCCGTGGCCTATCAGATTCCTCCCAGGTTTGTCCGTAAACTTTACCTGAAGAGCCTCTCTGTTCAGGCCTCTGCACAGAACCTGGCTACCTGGACCAATTATTCCGGACTGGACCCGGAAGTATCGGTCAAGAGCTCTGCCTTGACCCGCGGTTTCGATTATTCGGCCTATCCGCATGCGCAGACCATTGTTTTTGGATTAAATGCAACCTTTTAAACCAGTATTTTAAAGATATTATCATGAAAAAGATCACTTATTTACTAATGATCATAGCTTGTTTAAGCACAAGCTCATGCAAGAAATTTCTGGAAACAGATCCTAAGGATTTCATTTCCCCGGAAAATTATTATCAAACAGAAGAGCACCTTAACCTGGCCCTTAACGGTGTATATGTGCCTTTATATTCCAGACCGGTTTATGGCAGCGTGTATTCGGCCAGGATGAACATGTGTGCCGATGAAGCATTTTATGCCCGTCAGGAGATTGGCATGCGCACCAATTCTCACGGCACGGGCGATGCAGAGCTGGAAGGATTGTGGAAAGCCATGTATACCGGTATAGACCGTGCGAATGCCTTGCTGGCCAATTTGCACAAACCTGCAATGGATGAAGGGAAAAGGCAGATCATCCGCGGACAGGCACTGTTTTTAAGGGGTTACTATTATTTCATGCTGGTGCAAAACTTTGGTGGTGTGCCGCTGGTGCTGCAGCCAACTGCTTCTCCTCAGAGTATTGAGGTGCCGCGTTCATCAGTAGCAGAAGTTTATGCACAGATTGTGAAAGACATGGAGGAATCGGAAAACCTGGTACAGCCTATCCGGATATTAGGGTTTGGAGGGAAGATCAGCCGGTCGGCCGTACGCGGTATCCTGGCCCGTGTAAATTTGTATATGGCTGGTTATCCACTTAACGATGCTTCGCGCTATGCGGAAGCCAGCAAATGGGCAAGAAAAGTAATAGACGATACCGAAGCCACACATGCATTGAACCCGGATTATAAAAATATTTTTATCCGCTATGCCAACGATACCTATGATGTAGCTGAAAGTATATGGGAAGCAGAGTTTTATGGCAATAACTCGAACAGCAACAATACTTTTGGCAATATCGGTAGCTTAATCGGTATGCCTGCTGCAAATGCCACTGTAGGGGTAGCTTATGGAATGCATCAGGTTACTGCAAAACTATACCGTAAATATGAAGCGGGGGATGACCGCCGCGACTGGAATATTTCTACTTTTGCCTATAACGCCACCACCGGGGCCAAAGTTTTTCTCGCCCAGGCTTTGCTGGACAATCCTTCAAATACGAGTATTTACGGTAGGTATGCAGCAAAATTCAGACGGGAATATGAGGTGGTAACACCAAAAATAGCCTACAATACACCACAGAATTTTCCTATACTGCGTTATTCCGATGTCTTGCTGATGTATGCAGAAGCAGAAACCCAGGCTAAAGGTCTTGTAAGTGCCGAGGCTATAGAGGCTGTCAATAAGATTAGAAGAAGGGCCTGGTCTTCCGGAATTAAAGCTATTGCGGTTACAAATGGGGGCACGGGATATACCACTGCACCTACAGTGAACATTGCAGGGGCTGGTGGGGCTATTGCAACTGCAACTATTATTGCCGGTAGTGTAACTTCGGTTACCTTAAGCCCCGATCCTGTTACGGGCGCGGGAGTTGCCAGGGGCAAATATACTGCTGCACCTGCCATAACATTTAGCGGTGGGAGCGGTAGCGGTGCTGCTGCAATTGCCTCAGTTTACAAAACAGAAGACGCCAACCTTACCACTGCGCAAACCGCCTCGAAAGATAGTTTTATGGAAGTGATCCGCGATGAAAGGATGAGGGAACTGGCCTACGAGGCATTGCGTAAGCCAGATCTGATCCGCTGGGGAATGTATCTTCCGGAAATGAAGCAAACGCTGTCCATGATGCAGTCAGATAATGCAGCCCAGGCCTTAACACAGCCCTGGTACCTGCTTACCTATGAAAATGTTGCGGAAAGGAATCTTTTGTATCCTATCCCTTCCCACGAGGTAACATTAAATCAGTCTCTGGTTCAGAACCCAGGCTGGTAATTCATTCACTTAATAACTACGCAAGCATGAAATTTATATATCAAATACCATTCTTACTCTTATTTCTGCTGTGTGCCTGCAGCAAATTTGATGAGCTTCCAACACCCGATTTTGAAGTGAGTACTACAGCTACAACCTATAAAAAAGGGGTGCCCATTGAATTTAACTTCAAGGGTAATCCACAGTTCATCTCAGTATACACCGGCGAAACGGGAAAAGATTATGCATTTAAGGACGGGCGGGTAATGGACGTAAACAGTTTGAAGCTTTCTTTTAACAGTTCTGTTACCAATGCCACCGGAGCAGGTACGCCGCAAACTGGTATGTTTTCGCTGATGGTATCCACAGATTTTAACGGCGATTATTCAAACTTTGCCAGCATAGCAGCTGCCAGCTGGGTAGACATTACCAACCGGCTTGCCAAACAGGAAGCAGCCACCACTACCGCAATTACGGCTGCAACCCCTGCAGACGGCATAGACCTTACTGACCTTCGTGTGGCTGGTAAACCTTTATACATTGCATTTAAATACAATATCCGTGAGCAAAGTACCTATGGTTTGTGGAGGGCCTGGAGGTTTCAGGCTTTCAGTTTAACTGCCATGGGCAACTTGGGTAGCCAGGTATTGGGCAACATGACCACTACAGCCTTTCGGGTAGTGCAGAAAAATCCGGAGATTGTTTCCAGAACTACCGCCACTACCGCAACATTAACACTTTTACATGCTGATCTGGCCCTGAATCCGGCCGCTGCCGAAATACCTACCCAAAACTGGATCATTACACAAGGGTTTACCAATGTTAATAGTGTTGATTTCGGGCCTGACCTGGCTACAGCCATACAGGGTGGTACCAGTGCAGTAGAAAAAAAGAACTATACCTACACTTTTACCAATGCCGGTAAATACAAAGTATATTTTGTAGCTGCCAATGCAAGTACAAAGGATAGGAAAGAAGTGGTGAGATCGCTGGATATTACGATAACTGATTAATTTTTGCTGGTAACCGTTATAGGTGCCGTATTGTCCTTTGTGGTTAGGGGCAGGTGCCGTTTCAGCAGTAACTGGTTGCCGTAGGGAGTGCGTTTGAATTGTCAAACGCCTCCTTAGTTATTTAACAAATACACAAATGAACAACAGAAGAGAATTTTTAAAATTAACAGGTATTGCGGGAGCCGGATTATTGGCAGGATGTGGTACCAGGAAGCTGACAGCAGGTTCCGGAACAATATCCGAGCGTGTAAATCGGACGCAAAAGTTCAACATGTCGGGCTATGCAGCACCGGCCCTGCAAACCGTTCGGATAGGCTTCATAGGCGTAGGTAACCGGGGTGCTGCGGCAGTAAAACGCATCAGTAAAATTGAAGGGGTGGAAATTAAAGCGATCTGCGACCTGCGTCCCGAAAAAGCCGAGGCTGCTAAGGCGGCCATAGCAAACACCATACATCGCCCGGATCTTTATAGTGGTGCTGAAAATGCCTGGAAAAAAATGTGTGAACGAAACGATATTGACTTAGTTTACATTGTTACGCCCTGGAAGTTGCACACCCCGATGGCGGTGTTTGCTATGGAACACGATAAACATACGGCAGTTGAAGTCCCCGCTGCCGAGACGGTTGAGGAATGCTGGCAACTGGTAGAAACTTCTGAAAAAACAAGGAAGCATTGTATGATGCTGGAGAATTGCTGCTACGATTTTTTTGAATTGCTTACACTGAATATGGCCCGGCAAGGTTTCTTTGGTGAGATTGTACATGCCGAAGGCGCTTACCTGCACGACCTGTTGAAAGAGAATTTTTCCAAAGAGAAATATCAGGACATGTGGCGCCTGAAGGAAAATTACATCAGCGGCAATCTTTATCCTACACATGGCTTAGGCCCGGTTGCACAGGCGATGAACATTAACCGGGGTGATAAAATGGACTATCTGGTGTCTGTATCAGGTAATGATTTTATGATGGGGGCAATGGCCCGGGACCTGGCCGCTAAAGACAGTTTTTACCAGCAATTTGCCGATAAAAAAGGTTTCAGGGGCAATATGAATGTAACCACCGTCCGTACCAGCAAGGGCAAAACCATCATGATCCAGCACGATGTCACTTCGCCGCGCCCTTATTCCAGGTTGCACCTCATCAGCGGAACCAAGGCCATAGCCCAGAAATACCCGCTGCCCGCACGTATAGCTACCAGTCATTTAAACTGGTTATCACCTCAGGAAATGAAGTCGCTGGAGCAGAAGTACCAACCAGCGATAGTAAAGGAAATAGGTGAACTGGCCAAAAAAGTAGGTGGCCATGGCGGTATGGATTTTATGATGGACTGGCGTTTAATAAATTGCCTGCGCAAAGGACTGCCCCTGGATATTGATGTGTATGATGCAGCCAGCTGGAGCGCCATTAAGCCTTTAAGTGAATCTTCAGTGGCCAATCGTTCCAATTCAATCGATATCCCGGATTTTACCGGAGGTTCATGGAAAACGAACCGGCCGGCCGATATGGGGATCTGAGAAAAAAACTGCTAATTAATCTCACAAAAAAACAGCTTTTTAAAAAATAAAAACCACTTTTGCAGAACTGAAAAGCAATAGAATGATCATGTAAAAAAGTACTGCATATATGGAAGAGGAAGTTGTTGAAGAAATCGTAAACCTTATTGAGCAGGATGATGACGCACAATTGAAAGTTTACCTGGATGACCTTAACATTTCGGATGTTGAACACCTGATAGACGAACTCCCCCAGCATGCAGTAAAGTTCATCGATACCTTATCTGTAAAAAGAGCGGTAAATGTTTTCAGGATCCTCGACTTTCCAACACAGGAAAGGATCATCAAAAAACTTCCCGGAAATAAGCTTGCGGAACTGATCAACCTGCTGCCTCCTGATGACCGTACATCCTTGTTCAGTGAGCTCAAAGGCGATGCTGTTAAAAAGCTGATCATCCTGCTGCCTGCAAAGGACAGGGTAGAGGCCCTCTCGCTTTTGGGTTACGAAGAGGACAGCGTGGGGCGTTTGATGACACCAGATTACGTGGCCGTAAAGAAAGACTGGACCGTGAGCCGTGTATTGTCGCACATCAGGCGCTATGGTAAAAATTCGGAGACCATCGACGTGGTTTATGTGATCGATAAAGAGGGGGTATTGCTGGATGACATCAGGATCAGGGAAATCCTCCTTGCTGATCCCGAAGCAAAAATAGGAGATCTTACGGATCACCGGCTGATCTCCCTGAAGGCAAATGACCCACAGGAGGAAGCCATCAATGTGTTCAGGATGAACAACAGGGTAGCCCTGCCGGTAGTAGACGATAACAACGTGTTGCTGGGTATCGTAACGGTCGATGACATTCTCTGGATTGCCAACGAGGAGTATACCGAGGATATGCATAAAATAGGGGGTACCCAGGCGCTTGACGAGCCTTATCTGGATATGCCGATTTTTGGTTTGTTCAGACGCCGGATTGGATGGTTGGTTGTATTGTTTTTAGGTGAAATGTTAACCGCCACCGCAATGGCGCATTTTGAAGCCGATATTGCCAAAGCCGTTATATTGGCAATGTTTGTACCGCTGATCATTTCGAGTGGGGGGAATAGTGGTTCCCAGGCTTCTACATTGATCATACAAGCTATGGCACTTGGAGAGATCACAATTGGTGATTGGTGGCGGGTAATGCGCCGGGAAATCATTTCTGGTTTGATGTTAGGGATAGTGCTGGGCTCGATAGGTTTTTTAAGAATATTTGTATGGACTTTCTTTACAGATATGTATGGGCCTCATTGGGTCTTAATCGGAATAACGGTTGGTGTTGCCCTGATCGGGGTTGTACTCTGGGGATCCTTAGCCGGCTCTATGCTGCCTTTGCTACTTAAAAAACTAGGTGCCGACCCTGCAACTTCTTCTGCCCCTTTTGTGGCTACGCTGGTGGATGTAACCGGACTGATCATTTACTTCTCTGTGGCCGTTTTATTTTTGACAGGGGTACTGCTTTAAACTATCATACTTTTTTTACATCCGATTGGCGCAGGTCTATTCCACAATTAGCAGAAATATATGTAAGTTGCAGGCAACTAACAAAAAAATAAGATGAAGAAAACGATAGGAATACTGGCTTGTGCGCTTATGCCATTTTTAGGTTTCGCACAAAATCCACAGCAAGACTGGCATTTAAAATCCAAAGACACAGATAAGATCTATGGTACAGGTGTGATCAAAGCTTATGCTGAACTGCTAAAGGGAAAAACACCTAAAACAGTAGTGGTAGCTGTATTGGACGGCGGTATAGATACTTTGCATGAAGATCTGAAAGCAAACTTATGGCGCAATATAAATGAGAGGCCGGGTGATGTAGATGTGGATGGAAACGGCTATAAGGGCGATGTGCTGGGCTGGAACTTTCTGGGCGGGCCTACCGGCCAGGTTACAATTGAAGCTACAGAGGTGCAGCGTATTTATTTTAAATATAAATCGCAGTTCGAAAACGTAAAGAACGAGCAGGATTTAAAGAAGAAGGACCGGAAGTTATACCAGCAATGGCTGTTCGCTAAAAAGAACTTGACAAAAAAAGACTCTGTACCACCAGTTGATTACCGTGGCCAGCAGGTGAAAGACGATTATTCCAATATTAAAGACCGTTTTTACGGAAATGCAAACCTGATGGGCGATCCTTATTTTCACGGTACGCACGTGGCTGGCATTATTGGTGCCGAGCGTGGCAATGGTAAGGGAATGGACGGCATAGCCGATGCAGTGAAACTGATGGGGATCCGTGTGGTGCCTAACGGTGATGAATACGATAAAGATGTGGCATTGGGCATCAGGTATGCGGTAGACAACGGCGCTCAGATTGTGAATATGAGTTTCGGTAAAAAGATTTCGCCAGACCGTAAAATGGTTGAAGATGCAATCAGATATGCAGAGAAGAAAGGTGTATTGCTGATCAATGCCGCGGGTAACGATGGCGTTAATGTAGATAGCCTGCCGCATTATCCAACCCCCTTCTATATGAAAGGCGATAAAAAATTCCCGAATATGATCACCGTAGGTGCAAGTGGACAAACTGAGGCTGCTCTGATTGCACCATTCAGTAACTACGGCGATAAAACTGTAGACGTGTTTGCACCCGGAGTAGCCATTTATGCCACATTGCCAGAGAACAAGTACCAGCCATTGTCGGGTACCAGTATGGCAACCCCTGTGGTTGCTGGTATAGCCGCCCTGATTAAAAGCTATTACCCGGAACTTACTGCGAAACAGCTTAAACAGATCATCGAGGAAACGGTTACCAAAATTGATTTCCCGGTTACCAAACCCAAGTCGAAAGGCCAGAAAGTAGCCATGACCGAACTTTGTAAAACCGGAGGGATTGTAAATGCTTATGCTGCACTGCAAATGGCAGAGCAGATGAGTAAAGCCAACTGATCCTATTAAATGACAGGCTACAGTGAAATTCCTGATGCGGATCTTGCTGCTTTACTAAGGGAAAGTGACAAGGCCGCATTTACCGAGATTTATAACCGGTATAAAGGCGCACTCTATGTATATGCCTGCAAAATTGTGAAAGAAGAGGACCTGGCCGAAGACCTTGTTCAGGAAATTTTCATCTCTTTATGGGACAAACGCGAAACGGTGGTTTTTAGGACCGCCGTTTCTGCTTATTTATTTACTGCCCTGCGCTACAAATTCTTTGATTGGGTAGATAAGCAAAAGGTCAGGGCCGATTATGCCGCCTCACTGCAGGTTTTTATAGACCAGGGCGAATGGGTAACCGATAACCATATCGCTGAAAAAGAGCTGCTGAGTTTTGTAGACCGGCAGATTGAAATGCTGCCCGAAAAAATGCGTAATGTTTTTTTACTCAGTTATAAAGAGAACCTTAGTTTTAAAGAAATTGGCGAACGTTTAAATATTTCTGATAAAACCGCCCAAAACCAGGCAAATACTGCGTTAAAAATACTAAGGACCAAACTGGGTACTTTTGCCGTCCTGTTTTTTATTTTTCATTAATTTTTTATTGGTCTGGGAATTTTGTGCCGGTTAACCTACTTGTGGTAAAGGGGGGATATTTTAACCCTTAGCTATGATGGATAAATACCGGGCCAAAGCACTGATTTCAAAATACAAACAGGGGACAGCCACTGAAAAAGAACGGCTGCTGATAGAACAATGGTTCCTGGCAGATCTTGAAGAAAGTGCCTGTGTGCCGGACAGGGAAAGGATTGACGCGGCCGATCGCCGGATCAGTGCGCATCTGCAGCAGCATATTGGTGCTGTAAAGCCTGCAGGCCAGCGGCTGTGGTTCCGTGTTGCCGGAGTGGCCGCAGTAGTGGCGATGGCTTTTGGCATATGGTTTTACGCCATCAGGCCTTTTGCCGGGGAAAGCGGAGCTCCGCGGAACTATGCCAACGACATTCAGCCCGGGAAGCATACTGCAACATTGACACTGGCCGACGGCAGGACACTCGCGCTCAGCGACGCAAAAAGCGGGCTTGTTATTGATGTTTCGAACCTGAAGTATAATGACGGGACTGATGTGGAGTCCGCTGTTAAGGAGGGGGCATCATTCGCTAAAGAAACCATGACCATCAGTACCCCGCTTGGCGGGACTTACCAGGTTGCGTTGCCCGACGGCACTAAGATCTGGCTAAATGCAGGTTCTTCTCTTAAATTCTCTGCCGCATGGAAAGGGCAGCCAGAGCGTAAGGTCTGGTTAAGTGGTGAGGGCTATTTTGAAGTAGCCAAAACAGCCCGCCACAGCTCTTTTATTGTGGTAACAGCAAAACAGCAGGTAGAGGTACTGGGCACCCACTTCAACATCAGCAGCTACGCTGATGAACACCATACCGCAACTACGTTGCTTGAGGGCTCGGTGCGGGTTTCGTCAGCCCTCCCTGGGGTTCCGGATGATGTGGTACTTAAACCCAATCAGCAATCTGTTTTAACAAATAACAACCGGATTACTGTAAAAACTGTAGATACTGAGCAGGCTGTTGCCTGGAAAAACGGGCTCTTTATTTTTAATGATGAACCCCTCCACCAGATCATGAAACAAATTGCAAGGTGGTATAACGTAAAAGTCGTTTACGAGGGTGTAGATGAAAATAAAAAATTTGGAGGCAGCATTTCCAGGGCGGGGCAGTTGTCAAAAGTACTCAGGCAGTTGGAAAAAACCGGTGGCGTGCAGTTTGAGGTCCAGGAAAGGAGGGTCATTGTCATGAAATAACCTCTACGCAAAAAAATAACCGGAAGTATTTTACCACTCCCGGCTTTTCGTCTTGATGTTCACCTATGAAAATGAACTAACCTTATCAGTTAACCGTTACGGCTGTCTATAAATTTCGACGTTTCCAGGCAACCGCAACAAACCAAAACAATCAAATTTATGAATTTTAACCAACTATGCAGGCATGTTGTGCCAATAGTTAAACCTAGGCAATTGCCGGTGATTGCCCATGCCCGTTTCGGCGCAGGCAGGACCAGCAACAGAGAATGGATTATGCGGATTAACTTAATCATTACAATGATGACCCTCTGCCTGGTGCAGGTTTACGCAGGAACATATGCGCAAAACATCACACTGCAAAAGGACAAGATGGGCTTAAAAGAAATTTTTCTGGAGATCAGGAAACAGACCGGCTATACCGTAGTTTACGAAACTGAACTCATCAGTAATGCTGCTGCAGTAAAAGCAGATTTTGTAAACGTGCCATTGAGAAAAGTACTGACACAGGTTCTGGAACCACAAGGCCTTGCTTTTTTTATTGAGGATAAGGCCATTTCAGTACAAAAAAAGGAAAAGAATATGGTAGATAAGCTCTACGACTTTCTTGCGGTGGCAGAAATTAAAGGTACTGTACTTGACGAGCAGAACGAGCCGCTTCCCAATGTGACCATACAATTAAAGGGTACAAACATAAAAACCCATTCCGGTAAGAATGGTACTTTTATCATTCAGGCACCTGTGGAAGGAATGCTGGTATTTTCTTATGTGGGATACGTAAGCCGTGAATTGCCTGCCAGACCGGGGATGACCATTACCATGGCCCCAGAGCTCAATAAGCTGAACGACCTGGTGGTGGTAGGTTACGGCAGTACCCGTAGAAAGGACCTGACCGGCGCCGTGGCTTCGGTTGACATGAAGGAAGTAAGCAATGTACCTTTTGTAAGTCTGGATAATGCCCTTACCGGTAAAGCCGCAGGTGTACAGGTAGTACAGGGCGATGGATCACCAGGTGGGGTAGCCAAGATCCGTATTCGCGGTGGCGCTTCCTTACTGGGTGGGAATGACCCGCTTTATATTATCGATGGTGTGCCCGTTACAGTTCAGAACAGTTACCTGAAAACATCGGCCGAGATCATTAACCCGGTAGAGGCCACCCTTCGCAACGAAGCAGGGCTTCTGAATGGGACCAGTGTTTCAGGCTCTTTTGCAAGGGGAATCAATAGTCTGGGCGGTATCAACATCAATGATATCGAAAGTGTCGATATCCTCAAAGATGCTTCCGCTACAGCGATTTATGGTTCTAAAGCGGCAAATGGTGTAGTCATCATTACCACTAAAAAAGGAAAACTGAACCAGAAACCTATACTTGAAGCCAATTACTACACGGGCATTACCAGTCCGGTTAAAGAAAAACTGCTGAATAAGGACGAGTATATTATGGTGATGAAAGAAGCTGCCAAAAATTTCAATGACATCAGGGCAGAAATTGGCAGGCAGCCTAATGCGATTGCTACCAGCATTTTAACAGACCCTAATTTCTTTGGGAGCAACAATACCGACTGGCTCGACCTTACCTTAAGAAATGCCGTAAGCCAGAATGCAGATATATCTGTGCGGGGCGGTGGTGCAGGTTCTACCTATTATACTTCTCTGGCGTACATGAAGCAAAATGGTGCAGTTTTGGGCTCTGATTTCAGCAGGGTTGCCGGAAAAATTAACCTCGATAATTCCATCACCAAAAAACTGCGGCTCATTACCAACCTGGACTATGGGTTTTCCAAAAACAACATCAGCAACGGGGTGTACTCACATGCTTTACTGGCGCCGCCAACAATTGCCCCCTATAATGCCGATGGCAGTATCCGCGTATTTACAAATAAAGACCTTGGAACAGGGGCTTCCGAGGCTTTCCTGTCCAGGCATCAGAATCCGCTGGCGCTGCTAAGCGCCACCAACGAGGGTAAAACGACTTCATTGATCGGCTCTTTATCTTTGGAATATGAAATACTGCAGGACCTGAAATTTAAAAGTACCGTATCGGTAAACCACAGCAATTATCACCAGCTCAATTACGCCCCGGGTATGGTAAATGTAGGGAGTAAAAACGGACAAACCAGCTCCCAGGGAGGGATTGCCACACAAGGGCAGACGGAAACCAACACCGTATTCATAGAAAATACTTTTACCTGGAACAAGCAGTTCGATGAGGAGAACCGCCTGAATTTACTGGTGGGTACGTCATTTGAAAAGAACCGCTTCAATTCCTTTTCTGCAAGCGGGCAAGGCTTCCCTGATGATGATTTTTTGAATGGCCTGTCATCTGCCGCCATACCATTGGCCCCCTTTAATGCATCAGGACAAAATGCACTGCTCAGTTTTTATATAAGGGGCAATTATGCCTGGAAAGAAAAATACCTGCTTACTTTTACCGCAAGGTCTGATGCGTCCTCTAAGTTTCCTGCTGAGAACAGAGTAGGTTATTTTCCTTCGGGAGGACTGGCCTGGAGGCTTTCACAGGAGAATTTTATGAAGAAAGCCAGCTGGATAGATGACCTGAAACTGAGGGCCAGTATAGGTTATACCGGTACACAAAATATTGGTAACAATCTTTTTTACACGTTATATACACCTACCTCATTTGGAGGCGAAAATGCATTGATCCCCACACAACTGGGCAACAATACCATCAAATGGGAGTCAACCCTGCAGAAAGACCTTGGGCTGGACTTCTCCCTGTTCAAATCCAGGCTATCCGGAAGTTTTGGTTATTACGAGAAAATTGCGAGCGGCGTATTGTTCAATACACCGGTGGGTACCAGTTCCGGTTTTAAGAATGTGATTGCCAACGTGGCGAACATTAAAAATAGGGGCTTAGAACTGGATCTTCGTGCAGAGTTTATCGCTAAAAAGGACTTTCAGTGGTCGGGCGGGCTTAACATTTCCCGCAACAGGTCTAAAGTGCTTAAGCTTTCCAATGTATCGCCCGATCCGTCGAACCCGGGGGTTTATATTTTTGGAAATGCTGTGCTGAAAATCGGTGAACCTTTAGGCCTTTTATATGGCGTTCCGCAACAGGGAACATTGAAAAACCAGGCAGAAGTAGATGCTTATAAGGAAGTGAACATGCTATACCAGTATGGCATTAATCCTTATCTGGGTATTGGTTACAGTAAATTTGAACTGGATAAGGATGGTTATTATAAAAGAGATATTATAGGGCGTGCAGAACCCGATTTTTATGGGGGTTATACCAACACCTTTACCTACAGGAATTTCAGCCTTACTTCCTTGTTTACGTTTTCTTACGGTGGAGATATCCTGTACCTGCGCGATGCGCTCAATAAGCAGGCAAATAACCTGACCAACAGGGGGAAAAGCATCCTTAACCGCTGGACGCCAGAAAACCCAACATCTGATCGTCCACGCCTGGTCTACCTGGTCTCAGCTGAAAACATGACACCGGCAAGTAATGACGTGTACGATGCTTCTTACATCAAGCTCAAGTCCGTTACCTTAAATTACCAATTGCCTAAATCACTGTTAAATAAACTGAAGATCAGCCAGTGCTCTGTATACCTGTCGGGAATCAACCTGTTTGCCATTACAAAATATCCAGGCGCCGATCCTGAGGTGGGCGACGATCCGTACAGCATTATTGGGGGGTATTCAGATGTAGCTGCCTACCCTGCGGTACGTCAGTACAGCGCAGGTATACGTTTGGGGTTTTAAGTTAAATTATTGAAAGATATGATCATGAAAAAGAACATTATATTCATCCTTTGCTGTAGCGTAATGATGCTGCAGTACAGCTGCAAAAAAACACTAAGTGCTTTGCCCGAGAATGCCAAGGTAGATGCGAATACCATACTGGATCAAAAAACGGCCGAAGTAGCCTTAAAAGGTGCATATTATCTGCTTTACAATATCCCTTTTCGTGGTACCAATACCACCTGCTGGGATACCCATCAATGGCAGCCGGCCTATTATGCAGGTTACCTCACCGGTGCATCAGAAAATCCGGAAGAAGAAAACCGGTATACGGAGGCCTATACCACAAATGCGATCTGGGAAGAGTCTTACCTAACCATCAATGCCGCAAACGGCATCATCAACAGGGTCGAGATGCTGCCCGATAACAAATTTACAGGGAACCGTAAAAACGGAATTCTGGGAGAGGCCCGTTTTTTAAGGGCATATTCCCATTTTAAATTGCTGAGCTATTATGCAGAATGGTTTAAGCGTGACAGCCCGCATGGCATTTTAATACGCGACGTGCTGGCTAACCTCAGTAACATCTCTAAGGCAAAGAGCAGTGTAAAAGACAGCTATGATTTTATCCTGGCCGACCTGGATTTTGCAATTGCCAAGGCACCTGCTGACAACCCGAATTATTATGCAGGCAAATGGGCTGCAATGGCCCTGAAGATGAGGGTGCTGATGAGCAGCGGGCGGCAAACCGATTATACCAGTGTTATTGGTATTGCCAATGAACTGATCCAGAATGGCCCTTATCAGTTGGAAGCCAATCCAAAGGATATTTTCAGAAGCAAAGGCCTGAGCAGTAAAGAGGTGATAATGGGGATAAAACCCCAGCCAAATCAGGAGAACGACCCTTATAACCTGAGCATCTATTATTCTTATTATACCGCGCAGATTACCGTAGGACATGCTGCTACAAAGCAGCTCAGGGCACTGTTTACCGCAGATGATCCCCGTGGCAACTGGGTTACCGGTGCCGAGGTACCCAATAATGACAAACCGGGGTCCTGTTTTTTCAGCAAATACATTGCCGTAAATGCAAAACCTACCATTGTTTCCGAGACCTCCTATGCATTCCGTTTATCTGAAGTTTACCTGCTTAAAGCTGAAGCCATATCCCGCTCAAACGGCAGCATTACTGAGGCTAAAGATATACTTAAAAAGATCATGGGGCAGGCCGGGGTTACTGATTTTACGACCATCAGTAACATCAGTACGCATGAAGCCCTGCAGCTGGAACTGTTTTATGAAATTACGAGAAGTTTAGTAGGAGAGGACGGGCAGGAATGGATGGCATTGCTGCGCTTGCCTTTTTCTACAGTGAAGACATTAAAGCCAAGCATTACCAACCAGGCCCAGTATATTTTACCTATCCCTACCAACGAGTTTCTCACCAATCCGGCAATAGGCCCTCAAAATCCGGGATACAATAAATAAATTTTTGTTAATTTCGGTAACAATTTAAATATAAACTCATGCTTAGAAAAACACTGGTAGCAGGAATGGCATTATTTATGGTTTCCTGCGGTAATTCAAACAAAGAAGAAAAAGGTACAGGTGTTGGTAGTGTGGTGGAAGGTGTTAGTAACCTGAATAAAATGTCTAACGCTGCAGAGAAGATGGAAGAGCGTACCAATGCTTTAAAGAAAATGACCCCTTTAACCAATGAAGAGTTAAAGACGGTTGTTCCTGAAACATTGGGCGGCTTAACCAGAAAAAGCTTTAGTGCGGGTGCATTGGGTACCACCGGATTGAGCTCTATTGATGCAACCTATGGCGACGATACCAAATATGTTAAAGTTGGCGTGATGGATGGTGCCGGTGAAACCGGAAGTGCGTTGGTTTCGTTAATGGCCATGACCCTGAGCATGGACAGCGAATCGGAGTCAAACGGTACCAAAACCAAGACTACCGAGGTAAACGGAATCCGTTCTGTAACTGAAGAAACAAAAACAGATCAATCACTACACTCGTCCATTAAGTACCTGTATAAAGAAAGATACTCGATCAGCCTGGAAGGCGAAGGCTATAGCCTTTCGGAACTCGAAGGTTTTATGAAATTACTGAATACCAGTGCTTTAAAGTAGTTTACATTATTTAAGCTTTACAATAAAAAGAAACCTCATGATAAAAGCAGCCTTATGGGCTGCTTTTCTTTTTAGAATAAGGTTGCGCTATCTTTAAAACAGAAAATAATGCGTTCTCAGAGAAGACATAGGAATTTTTGTCATCCTTCATGGCAAAAGGTTCCAGTCTTCGAAGAGCAATGCTTTATTTTCAAACATTAAACATTAAACCTGAAGTGCATGATGTCCCCATCTTCCACCACATAGGTTTTTCCTTCCACCCCCAGCTTACCTGCATCCTTACAGGCATTTTCTGATCCAAGGCTGATATAGTCATTATATTTAATTACCTCGGCACGGATAAAGCCTTTTTCAAAATCGGTGTGGATAACACCAGCAGCCTGAGGTGCTGTAAATCCTTTGGTGATGGTCCAGGCCCTTACTTCCTGTACCCCTGCTGTAAAATAGGTATACAGGTCCAGCAGACGGTAAGCGGCAACAATCAGTTTGTTTACGCCCGATTCAGTTAAACCAAGGTCGGCCAGGAATTCCTGGCGTTCTTCATAACTGTCTAGTTCAGCAATTTCCGATTCTATTTTGGCGGAGATCACCAGTACTTCGGCATTGTCGTCTTTTACCGCTTCCTTAACGCGGTCTACGTAAGCATTTCCATTGATCACTGAGCCTTCATCTACGTTACATACGTACATTACAGGTTTTTGTGTCAACAGGCCGAGTTCCTGTATGTATTCGAAATCTTCGGCAGTTACTGCTGCTGAACGTGCAGATTTTCCACTTTCCAGGTGTGTTTTAATTACACTTAGTATATCGAAAGTCCTTTTGGCATCCTTGTCGGTCTTGGCCATTTTTTCTACTTTCTGGATACGTTTGGTAACGGTATCCAGATCTTTAAGCTGCAACTCAGTATCAATGATCTCTTTATCACGGATCGGATCAACTGAGCCGTCTACGTGGATCACATTACCATCGTCGAAACAACGCAATACATGGATAATAGCATTGGTAGCCCTGATGTTCCCTAAAAACTGGTTGCCCAATCCCTCACCTTTTGAAGCACCTTTTACCAGACCTGCAATGTCAACGATTTCTATGGTGTTAGGCACAATACGGTTTGGTTTCACCAGTTCGGCTAGTTTCGTCAGCCTTTCGTCTGGTACGGTAATTACCCCGATATTGGGTTCAATGGTGCAGAAAGGGAAATTAGCAGCCTGAGCTTTTGCGTTAGATAAACAGTTAAATAATGTAGATTTTCCAACATTTGGTAAACCAACTATACCACATTGTAATGCCATGAATGATTTTTTTCTTGATTTGGCGCAAAGGTATCAATTTTTTAAAAATATTTTTTATGTTTAGGGTACTTAAACCCTATTGGGTAATTATTAACAACTATGGAAAATTTTGAAGAGCGAGGGCGAGAGCCGGAGGAAGAGGTAGTACAAGAAGCGGAACAGCTGGTAGTAACAGAAGAAATCAGGAGCTATATTTATGAAACCGCAAAATGGACCAGGTTTTTATCTATCGTAGGCTTGGTTTTTTCGGCATTTCTGGCATTGATGGCTTTCAGTGCAAATGGATTAATTGAAGGGTTGGCTACGGCAGCACCCAGCAGTCCGCTGGTACAGCTGGGTACTACCTTTTTAACGGTGTATTTCTTGTGCATCTCGCTGATGCTGTTTTACCCAAGCTTTTTATTGTTTAAATATTCCAATGCAGCAAATACAGCGGTGTTGTATGCTGATCAGGAAAATTTTACAGTGGCCATGAAAAAGATGAAATCTGTGTTTAAATTCTGGGGTATTGTTACCATAGTGATCCTTGCGCTAAATGTGATCAGCGTGTTGCTGGCCATCCTGGCAAAAGTAGGTACAGCTTAATAATTCGCTGTACCATTGAGTGCAGGACTGCGCCTTTCTATGACATGTTTGAAACTTTTGATCTCTTTTTTCAGCAAGGTTTCAAAATAAGGGTTTAAGAGTTTGGCCAGTCCGAGCCCCACACCGCCTGCAGGTGGGTGATAAGAAAGCACGATCTTTAATAAAGTACTTTGCCCGTCGGCAGATGCTGCAAATTCTACCCGGCCAACGTGGTGTATAAGTGTGCCCGGGGCGGATCTCCAGCCAATCAGCCGACCAGGTTCATCCTTCACAATCTCTGCTTCCCAATCGAGGGCAAACAGGTTGCCCATTACATTTGATTTCCAGCGGGAGAGGCTTTCATCAACCATCTCTACATTTAGCAGGTGTTCAATGCTGCCGGGTAAATTGTTCAGGTTGCGCCAGTAAGCATAAACCTGGTTTGCAGGTCTTTCGATCACAAACTCGCCCCTGATGTTGATGGCGTGAGGTTTACTGGCATCGATTCCAAGTTTCTCGTAGATGAAGCACCTGCCAGTAAAAGCGCGATAGGCAAGGTAGGCACCATAAAGAAAAGTTCCCCTCAGCGGTTTTCTTATCCCACGGCTCATCAATACACCACCTAAGAGCATCGATACCATGCGTTCATTTAAGCCAATGTTCTCATAATGCTGTTTTTCGATAGAGAATTTTCCGGAATGCAGTTTGAGGTGGGTTTGTTGAGTATTCATGGTTATTTATTTTGCTGTTTTTCAATTTTTGCACTTATTGCTGCGCCAATGGTGTTGATGGTTGTTGGGTCAAGTTTTCCCCATATTTGTTCCCAGTTGCCATCTTTTTCTCTTCTTACCTGGGTAATCTGCTCATCGTTTAGCTCGCATATGAAGTATTCATCACCATCGGTAGTCTCTTGAGAATGAATTTTAATGTCTTGTAATGAGCTATTTAGCTTAATTTTTAGCTCAAAATGTGGATTGTTAAAATCTATTTTTGCCATTGTGGTATATTTTCTACAAATTGCGTTTAGATATTCAAGTCTGCGCTTGTCAAAAGGCTTTGATATTAACAGATTGCAGTAATTAATGTTTTAATTTTTAAGGCTTAACAAAAAAATCTATCCGATTTATGAGGTATGATAAAAACTATCCGGAAGTGTATATGGGTTATTTCAATTACCGTGACCCCTTTACTGATAACCTGGAAAACATTTACCAAAATCCTGTCGTAATTCCAATTTACCATATTGATCAGTTATTCAATGATCAGGCAATGGCAGCTGTAAAAAGAATGACTGAGATAGAGGGAAATCCCGATTTTAAAGAAGAGTTTGAAAGTTTAAATGCCCAGCTGACAGAACGCGATCAGCACATTTTTAAATACTTTCATTTTATTGCTGCCCAGCGGCATGTTCTGGACGAGTTAAAGATGAAATACCGTGATTTTTATGAACTGGAGCATACCCTAAAGCAATTTGAAGCCATAGGCTATGATGTCAGTAAAGCACGGGAAACCGATCTGGTAAAAAGGAAAAAAGAGTTGCTCGACTTCCAGGCCCATTTGTGCTGTCGGCAGTTCGCTTAAAGCGTTTTTTGCCTGTTATGACCTTTCACAAGGAAGGTAGACAAGGCCGCAAGTAACATAAAGCCTCCTGCAGTAATTAAAGCATAAACGGCTTGCCCGTTAAACAGGTGCTTTACCATGTACCCGCCGATAAAACCATTGACCAGCTGCGGCAGGGTAATGAAGAAGTTAAACAAGCCCATATAGATTCCCATTTTATGGGCCGGTATGGCATTGGATAAAATGGCATAGGGGGTAGTCAGTATGCTTCCCCAGGCTAATCCTACTGCTATCATCGGATAGATCAGCAATTGTACATCCTGAATGTAATAAACAGAAAGCAATCCTATTCCGGCAACAGACAAGGAAAATATGTGGGCGTTCTTTTTGCCGATAAGTTTGAACAAAGTCGGTAACAAGATGGCATATAGTGCAGAAACCACATTATAAATCCCAAAAAGGATACCTGTCCAGTTGCCTGCATCTGCATAGGCAACAGAAGAGGTATCAGCAGGAGAAAGTTTATAGACATGCTGTGCAATAGCGGGAGTGGTAAATACCCACATCGAAAACAGGGCGAACCAGGAAAAGAACTGAACTACACCAAGCCTGAGCATTACTTTGGGCATGCCTACAAAATCTTTCAGAATATGGATCAGGCCCTTTTGCTTTTCCAGCTGCTGCTCATGCGGATTAAATTCCCGGTGTTCTTCAGGTGAATATTCATTGGTGGTGCAAACCGTCCACAGCAAGGTACCCACCAGTACAAGCGCGCCGGCATAGAAGGAATAAATGACATTGTCAGGCACTTTTCCCGGCGCTGCAGTTTTAGATATGCCAAAATATTCAGCCAGTACATACGGTAAAAACGAGCCCAGGATTGCACCGGCGCCAATCAGGAAAGTCTGGACAGAAAACCCGGTGCTGCGCTGCTCCTCTGGGAGGTTGTCGGCCACCAAGGCCCTGAAAGGTTCCATGGCCACGTTAAATGAGGCATCCATAAGCATCAGCATTCCGGCCCCAATCAGCAGCGGAGGGAAGAAGAGGGTGAACAATGCTGCATTGGGCATTAATGCCAGAGAGATTGCCGCAATAATGGCCCCGCCCAGGAAATAAGGCCGTCTTCGGCCCAGTCTTGTCCAGGTATGGTCACTGTAATGCCCAATAATAGGCTGGATCAGCATACCACTAATGGGGGCGGCCAGCCAGAACAGCGAGAGGTGCTCCACATCTGCACCAAACGTCTGTAAGATGCGTGAGGCATTACCTGTTTGCAAGGCAAAACCAAATTGTATACCAAGAAAGCCAAAGCTCATGTTGAAGATCTGTGAAAAGGAAAGCTGTGGTTTTACCCGGATTTGTGGTCTTGTGTTCATACGATTTGGTTAGGATAGTATCTGGTCAGGTTAAATGAAGTACGGCGTGTTTCAGTTATTATAAATGGCCTGCAAAAAAAAGTAAAGAGCGGCTGATGTGCTTTTCCCAATAAGGCCATTCGTGCCCGCCTTCAAACTCTTCATATTGATGCGTAATTCCCTGGCTTTTCAGCTGCTCATGCAGCGTACGGTTGTGGCGCACCAGCAGGTCCTGATTCCCGCAGTCAAAACGCAGCGGTGGCACATTTGCTTTGTTTTTAAGCAGGGTTGCCAGCACACTTTCATCCGCAGAGTCTGCCTGTTGATAAGCAGACGGTGCTCTTGTGGTAAAGAAAGGCATTTGTTCCAGGCCGGTAATGGCCGAATGTGCCGAAACTGCTTTAAAAAGGGAATGGTATTTAATACCGATCCTTAAAGCACCAAAGCCGCCCATAGACAAACCGGAGATAAAGAAAACAGATTGCGCAGAAACCTGTGGCAGTACTTCCTGCAGGGCCTGCGGCACATCTGTGGCGATCCAGTTTTCAAAATCATGACCATGATGTGGCAGATAGGCAGAGCCATCTCCCCATAAACCATCCGATGGCATGGCTATGATCATATTTGGGAGCATTCCTTTATGGATCATCTCCATGGCCTGCAGGTGTACTCCCGAGCAATGGGCCCAACTCCAGGCGCTTCCATAGACGCCATGCAATAAAATCACTACGGGCAGGTTGCGCAGGTCTGTGCTGCCGGGAGGAACAAACACGCAGATGTCTCCGCGTCCGGCTAAGTTTTCTGTACCCACCGTAATGAAGCGAAGGTTGTCCCTTTCATATTTTGGGTTTGATATTTCTATGGTTCTGAATGCTGACATGTAATCTTTAAATTAATCAAATAAAATAACGCCTTTGGCATTTTTCCCCACAAGCATGTCTTCGAAAGCCCGTTTTAAATCATGGATGCTATAAGTCCGGGTAATCATTTCTTCCAGCTGTAGCAGCCCCCTGTCGTACAGGGAAACGATGGCCGGTAGGTCAATTTGTGGTCGGCATTTGCCATACAACGGATTGATGTAAACCTTATCCCATTCAAAAAGGTTCATGTCGAATGCGATTTCCTGTTCTATACCGCTCACCTGTATGGCTGTACCAGCATTTCTGACCATGGCGAGCGGCGCGGCACCAAGTTCCGGGATGGCTGTACATTCGAAAGCATAATCTGCACCCCTCCCATGGCACATTGTTTTTACTTTTTGTGCCGCCAGCAATAAACCCTTATCTGTTTTATCGGCCAGGATACTATCGGTAGCCCCAAAAGAAAGTGCCATTTTCAGTCGCTCCGGGTTAATGTCCACCGCAATGATTTTTGCAGCGCCCGAGAGCCTGGCCGCCTGAATTACGCTTAGTCCTACACCACCAGTGCCCAGTACCACTACGCTGCTGCCAGGCTTTACCTTCGCGGCATTTACCACAGAGCCATAACCGGTCATGATGCCGCAACTGATGATGCTTGCTGCAGGAAATGACATGGCTTCCGAAGTATTCAAAACTGCAGCTTCAGCCTTAACAACTGTATACTCTGCGATGGTGCCCAGGTTAAAGGAGCGTTCTATAGGTTCTCCGTTCAACCTGCTCCCTCCGGGGTGCGCATGACCGCCATTGCCGTTCCATGCTTTGCCTGTTACCGGCGAATTGTTTTCGCAGATGTGCTGGTTACCTTCATTGCATTGAAAACAATGCCCGCAGGGCATGGCCCAATTCAATATCACTTTATCGCCCGGCTTAAAGTTTGTTACTCCGGGACCTGTCTGATCTATGATACCGGCACCTTCATGACCGATGATCATTTGTTTTCCCCAGCTCAGCGAATCATAATCGGTATGGCATAAACCTGCTGCCGCTATTTTTACCCTGATTTCACCGGGGGCCGGATCATTTACCTGTATTTCAGAAATTTCAAATTCACCTTTTCCGTTGGTGATGGCTGCTTTACAATTGATGGACATTTGATATTTAATTTAAGGGGGCTTTGCCAAATAAAAAGATTAGAGGAATGGAAAGCCTTTCAGACCAGGCCTGCTCATTGTGTTTATCCTTTGGGAAGTACTGGTATTTTAGCCGGATGGCGCTGTTCCTGGAGAGTATGCGGTTCATCTGTTCGTTTGCCGGTAAAAAGTCTTTGTCCAGGTCCAATCCGCCGCAATCCAGGTAAATCCTGCTTCCGTTTAGCCGGGCAGTCCCTTTTTCGGCTTTTTCGAGCATGTGGCCATCATCAAAATAGAAGCCGCTCGACAGGCAGGCTGCTTTAGAAAATACTTCAGGGTACTGCCATACCATATAAAAAGAGATCAGTCCACCCATAGAAGAACCTATTGCAGCGGTATTGGCCTTGTCTTTCAAGGTACTGAATTCTTTATCGATAAAAGGTTTGAGTTCTGTAGCGATGAACCTGATGTAATTCATGCCCTCTGGTGTTCCGGAATATTCTACCCACCTGTCTTTGGTATTGGCAATACCCACAATGATAAACTCTTCAATTTTACCTTTTCTCATCAGGCTATCTGCCGTTTCGTCCATATGCCATTCTCCGCCCGCTCCATTGGTATGGTCAAAAATATTTTGCCCGTCGTGTGCATATAGCACTGGGTATTTTTTGTTTGGCTGTTTGAAATAAGACGGGGGCAGCCATACCACCACATTGCGGGTATATTTTAAAAGGGGACTGCTAAAATTATGGAAGTACCTTACCGTGCCGGTAATGCTGCGCTGGTAAATGTCATTCCAGCTGCTGGGCCGCAAAGTAACCAGGGTATCGTTGGATAGGGTAAGGGATGTTGCAGCCGGAATTTGTCCGTTGTTATTGTATAAGGCTTCGCGGTAATAAGAACCCCGGGTTACTTTAAAGTTAACTTTGGTATTTTTAGGAAGGCTAAGCTCCTGTACCCAGGTACTGTCGTTCAATCTGTCCATTTTTTTACTGCGCGGGTACATCCAGTTGCCCCACAGGGGCTGGTCCCCAATGATGACGAGGCTATCGCCAGCAGCCGTTTTAAACGGGGTAACTACTTTTATGCTCAATTTAACCTGCTGGGCCAAAGACGGATTGTCAAGAAAAAGCAGGCCCAGCAATAAATGCATGGTAAAGACTATAGATTTGCTCATTGATCAGGTATTCTGGTTATTTCAAAATACGGGTTAATAAGTTGTACCTACAATGCAGAAGTTGTCACAAAAGTGGGATATGTTGTCTTTTTGTTAATCAAAATAGTACCTTAGTGTTAAAAAAAGACAATGATAAGAGCAACACCAGAAATTGTTCAGCCGGCCAGCGAGCAATCTTTCCTGCTCCGGGCATTTGGCGATGAGGCTTTTAAGGCCCCATATCACTTTCATGTGGAGTATGAGCTGACTTTAATTTTAAGCGGCAAGGGGAAACGGTACATCGGAAACCATATGGCCGATTTTAAAGCTGGGGATATGGTATTGGTAGGTGCCAACCTGCCCCATTGCTGGAAACTGGTACCGGAAAAACAAAGTGATGCCAAAGCCATTGTGATACAGTTTACCGCTGATTTTCTAGGTGAACATTTTTTTGATAAACCCGAAAATGCAGCGATCCGATCGATGTTTCAGAAGGCTGTCAACGGAATCTGGTTTGATACAGAATGCTTTGCAAAGGTATATGCGGCAATTCTGGAAATGCAGCAGCAGGACAGTTTCAATACGTTGATCAGTTTCTTAAAGATACTGTACCAGCTCAGCCAGTCGCCCAAAGTGGTGTTGCTGGATAAAGAGCCGGAGGTGGTACGGCTGAGCCTGGTGGAGCAGAAGCGGATCAACCCGGTATTGGCGTATCTGGTGGACAATTTCAGAAAACAGGTTTCATTAAACGAGGCGGCGGCGCTGACCAATATGACGACCAATGCTTTTTGCAAGTATTTTAAAAAGATGACCCGGAAAACCTTTATGGAGATGGTGATCCAGTACCGGCTTAATTATGCTACCCAGCAGCTGATTGAAACTGACAAGCCTGTATCGGATATTGCATTCAGCAGTGGCTTTACCGATGTATCGCATTTTTATAAGGTCTTTAAATCGAAAATGGGGCTAAGCCCCCTGGGCTACAGAAAAAAATTCATGGTGGCGTATTGATATATTTATCTGTGTTTTTTTGATTTTTAACACATTTGGATAATATATGCCACTTTATAAGTAATTTCCTCATTTTTTTACGTTGTTGATTGGCTTTACTTTGAATCAACCAATTTTATAAAGTATGAAGACAGAAAGCACACATTTGCCAGACCTTAATGATGTAAAGCCGACAGCGCAGGATAAAATAAACGAGTTTCAGAAAAAAGGGCATACACTGATTGAACATGTGATCAGTCCGGAAGAAGCTGCTGTTTACCAGAAAGTCATCAGCAATGCAGCTACAAAATACAATGAAGAAAAGAGAAAGCTGGAAGACCGGGATACTTATGGTAAGGCGTTTTTGCAGATCATGAACCTGTGGAGGGGCGATGATGCGGTTAAGCAGTTTGTGCTGGCTAAAAGGTTTGCTAAAATTGCGGCCGATCTGCTGGGGGTAAAGAATGTAAGGCTTTACCACGATCAGGCACTTTTTAAAGAACCAGGTGGAGGCCCTACGCCATGGCACCAGGATCAGAACTATTGGCCTTTGGATACCAACAATACCATCACCATGTGGATGCCCCTGGTAGATATTCCAAATCCTGAAATGGGAATGCTCACTTTTGCTTCAGGTTCACATGTAAACGATAATGTGTTCGATTATATCATTTCTGATGAATCGGAAAATGCTTTTGAGGACCATGTAAGGGAAAAAGGTTATGAAATCTCGAGGCCTTCAGCAATGAAAGCAGGGGATGCTACCTGGCACAGGGGGTATACCATACACAATGCACCGGGTAACAGCTCGGATAAGATGCGTGAGGTAATGACCATCATTTACTTTGCCGATGGTGCAAAGGTTACTGAGCCTCAGCACAAATGGCAGGAGAACGACAGGCAGACCTGGCTGATGGGAAAAGCCCCGGGCACTGCAGCCGATTCAGAATTAAATCCCTTGCTGTTGTAAGCAGCAGGGGCGCTTTCAGCACGTTAAGGCGTTTACGAGGGCTTTGCTGCTTTCCAACGTCCTTAACGCGCTCGACGTTCTCTTTTATGTTCTCTTAGCGCTCTCCGCTCGCTAGTAATATTGCAGAAATAACCAGATATATTTATGAACGGACTTACAAGAGGCATTGCCGGTTTAATGATGATTTTCCTTTTTGGTACAGGCTGTCGGGCGCAAAAGCAAAAAGCACCGGCCGATGAAGTGATGTACCATGTATTTCAGCGAAGCTTTTACGACGCCAACGGAGACCAGCATGGTGATCTGAAAGGCCTGAGGGAAAAGCTGGGCTATCTGCAGGAACTCGGCGTTACCTCTATTTTAATGACCCCTTTGTATGAGTCTGTCTATTACCACAACTATTACTCGAGCAATTTCGATAAGATCGATCCGCGCTATGGCAGTATGAAAGATTATACAGACCTGGTAAAAGAAATCCATAAAAGAGGCATGAAGATCTATATGGATATGGAAACTCAATATGTTACCGAAGACCATCAATGGTATAAGGAGTCTTTAAATAATCCGGCTTCAAAATTTTCCGAATATATCCTGTACGATGATAAAGCGCAAAGTAAGCCTTCTTCTATTGTTTACAATATAACCGAGTTGAAAGGCTACGATGGTACTGTTCGAAAAATCACTACGGTAAACCTGAACAGCAAAGCGGTTCACGATTACAACTATAAGCTGTTTAAATTCTGGCTCGACCCGAATGGTGATGGTAAGTTTGACGATGGGGTAGACGGGTACCGCCTGGACCATATGATGGACGACCTTGATAATAAAAAGCGGCTGAGCAATCTTTTTACCACTTTCTGGGTACCACTGATCAATAAGCTGAAGCAGGTAAACCCTAAAATTACGATTATGGCCGAGCAAGCCAACTGGGGTTCTTATGGTATAGATTACCTGGAGAAGGCCGCGGTTGACCGTGTTTTTGCCTTCCGCATTCAGCAGGCCATACCTTCCTTTAATAAAGAAAAGATTGCTGCCTATGCCGATACTACTTTTTCCCGAACCCCTGCCAATAAACAGCAGATTGTGTTTATAGAGAACCACGACATTGCCAGGTTTGCCACTGTTGTTAAACAGGACCCAGGAAAAGAAAGGGTGGGCGCAGCATTGAACCTGCTGATCGGTGGAGTGCCTTCCATTTATTACGGACAGGAGATCGGCATGTTGGGCGATACCTGGTTTGGTAAGTATGGTGGCATTACCGATGCCAATGAGATCCCATCGAGGGAAGCTTTTGAATGGCACAAGAATGTCGAAGGCAAAGGCATGGCTTTCTGGTACAAAAACAGCGGGCCATGGTGGGATACCAGTACCGTGAAAAGCGGAGATGGCATTTCTTACGAAGAACAGAAAAGCGACCCATCCTCCCTATGGAATTTTTATAAACACCTTACCGGCCTGAGAAAAGAAAACCCGGCATTTATCAACGGAGTGTATAAAACCTTGAAAAATGACAATGGACAGGTTTATACCTTCAGCAGGGGGCAGGGGGCAGCTAAAGTGATTGTGGCTGTAAACCTGTCAGACCGGGAACAGCAATTTCATATAGAAAATGCCGGTGCAGGCAAGCTCAACCAGCGCTCGGGTGCAGGCACAGCAAAGCTGGATGCCGGTAGGCTGACAGCCAGCATTCCTGCGTATGGACTGCAGGTCTGGCGTATTGAAAATTAATCATACCTGTGAGTGGAGCTGTCGGTCCACGGTGCTCCGACGGGCTGCTTATGAAAAAATAAAACCAAATATAAATTAAACCTGAGTGTATGAACGTATTAACACCTTTAAAACAAGGGCTTGTGGTGCTGCTCCTTTTTACTGCAATGCTGGTAAAAGCGCAGAGCGGATCGGTGTCGGGCCGCGTACTCGATGAAACCGGTCAGGGACTACCCGGTGCTTCGGTAGTTGTTAAAGGAACAACAAGAAGCACCGCCACCGATGCAAAAGGCAATTATCAGATCAGCGGACTGCAAGGCGGTACTATAAGCTTAAGTGCCAGCTTTGTGGGGTATGTAACACTGGAAAAGAGCGTTGCAGTTTCGGGCAACAGCAGCCTCAATTTTAACCTGATGCCCGATGCCAAAGGGCTCACTGAAGTAGTGGTGATTGGCTACGGAAGCACCACCAAAAAAGCACTGACGGGGGCCGTCAGTACTGTTACCGCAAAAGACTTCCAGAAAGGGGCCATCACCTCACCCGATCAGCTCATTCAGGGTAAGGTTGCGGGGGTTACCATTGTCCCAGGTGGTGGACAGCCAGGTTCTTCGGGTACCATACGCATCAGGGGCGGTGCTTCCTTAAATGCAAGCAACAACCCTTTGTATGTAATTGATGGCATTCCCCTGAGTGGGGAAGGCATCAGTGGTGCCCCCAGCCAGCTATCGCTCATTAATCCAAATGAAATAGAGAGTTTCACTGTGCTTAAGGACGCAAATGCGACCGCAATTTATGGTTCGCGCGCTTCCAATGGCGTGATACTCATCACCACTAAAAAGGGGGGTGGCGCTGCGCCTGTGTTTAATTTCAGTACCAACAATTCGTATGCAACAGTAGCAAAAAAGGTGGATGTGTTGTCGGCCAATCAGGTGCGTGATTATGTGAACGAAAATGGACTGGCGGCTACCAAAGCATTGCTGGGCACGGCCAATACCGACTGGCAGGATGAAATCTATAGCAATGTATATGGTACGGATAACAACTTTAATCTTAGCGGCACCTTTAAAAAAGTGCCCTACCGGATATCGGCAGGATATCTGGACCAGAAGGGTTTGTTAAGAACGGACTGGCTTAAAAGGGGAACAGGCGGCATCCGCCTTACGCCTTCCCTTTTCGGTGATCATCTGAAGGTAGATTTAAACCTGAAGGGCTCCATTTCCAATTCGCGCTTTGCCAATCAGCTGGCTGTACCCAATGCCATTGCTTTCGACCCTACGCAAAATGTGCATGCCGACAATCAGTTTGGGAATTATTTTGAATGGGCAAGTGGCAATGTGCCCAATGTGGCCACACCAAGAAACCCGGTTTCCCTGCTGGAACAATACACCAACCGCGGTAAGGCCGACCGTAGTTTTGGGAACCTGCAGCTCGATTATTCCTTTCATTTTTTACCGGAGCTGCATGCCAACCTAAATATTGGTTATGATGTGGCCAAAGGCCAGGGGCAAACTGATGCGCCTGCAACAGCCGCCAGCTATTATTTAACCAAGGGATATTCCTTGGCTTACCTGGCTACCCAGCAGGACAAATTTATAGAGGCTTACCTCAATTATACCAAAACGGTAGAAAGCATCAACAGTAATTTTAACGTTACTGCCGGTTATGGTTATTACGACAACTCCAAAAAGAACTACTTTCTGCCCACCTATAATGCAGTCGGGCAGGTACAGGCAACGCCCAATTTCCCTTTTGAGATACAGCGCAATAAGCTGCTTTCCTATTACGGGCGTTTGGTATACACCCTGGCAGGTAAGTACATTTTATCGGGTACCATTCGCGCCGATGGTTCATCCAAATTTAGTCCTGATGGCCGCTGGGGTTATTTTCCTTCGGCAGCCTTTACCTGGAGGCTTAAGGATGAATCGTTCCTGAAAGACAGCAAAACGCTTTCCGACCTCAAGATCAGGCTCAGCTATGGAGAAACCGGAAATAAAGACATCCCTGTAAATTATGCCTATCTGGCCAATTATAACCTTGGGGTAGACCAGGCGCAATACCAGCTGGGCGATAACTTTTACCAGTTGTACAGCCCGCAGCCTTACGATAAAAACCTGCGCTGGGAATCTACCACTACCTATAACGCAGGACTGGACTATGGTTTCCTTGATGGCCGCATTTACGGAAGTGTAGATGTTTATTATAAAAAGACGAAAGACCTGCTGGCTACCATCGAAATCCCTATTGGCACCAATTTCAGCAACCAGCTGCTCACCAATGTAGGCAATATGGAAAACCGGGGCATCGAAGCGAGTATCAATCTGGCACTCCTCAAGAGCGAGCGCCTGAACTGGGATGTAGGCTTTAATTTCGCTTACAATAAAAACAAGGTTTCCAATTTAACGCTCAATAGGAACCCCAATTACAAACAGGTAGCCAGAGGCATTACCGGCGGAATAGACAATTATATCCAGTACCATGCAGTAGGTTTACAGCCATATGCCTTCCTGTTGTACAAACAGGTGTATGATGCTTCTGGAAAGCCTTTGGAGGGTGTTTATGAAGACCTGTCGGGCGATGGAAGGATTACCGGAGATGACCTGAGGTTTTACAAATCGCCTGCCCCGGTTTACGTGATGGGCTTTAACACCTCATTTAATTATAAGAAATGGACGCTGACTACGGTGCTGCGTTCCAATCTGGGCGCTTATATCTACGACAATGTTTCCGCTCAGTTTGGGGTAAGCCGTTTTATGATGAACGAGAAATACATCAACAATGCCGCAGCAGATATTTACAACAGCGGGTTTGTAACCAATCAGTATAAGAGCGATTATTACCTGAAAAATGCGTCCTTCCTTAAAATGGACAACCTGGGACTGAACTTCAATGCCGGTCGTTTATCCAAAAATGGTACGGCAACCTTATCCGTTTCGGCCAACTGCCAGAATGTATTTGTTGTTAGCGATTACAAAGGTATTGATCCCGAGATCTTTTCAGGCATAGATTACAATTTATACCCGAGGCCCAGAACCTATACCCTGGGTGTAAATGTTGGTTTTTAATTCAAAGCATAAAGAAATGAGGAATAGCTATAACATATGTACCGCCGCCTTGCTGATCCTGGCATCGGTATTCGCCTCCTGCAAAAAAGACAGTTTAAACCTGATCCCAACCAATGATATCATTGCCGATCAGGTTTACAGCAGCCCTGAAGGCTATAAACAGGCCTTTGCAAAAGTCTACGCCAGCTGGGCGCTGGTGGGTACCAAAGGTCCGGGCAGCCTGATTGGCGACCTGGCAGGCTTTGATCCGGCACAGACCGATTTCCTGAGACAATACTGGAACCTGCAGGAACTCTGCAGCGATGAATCCAGCTGCGCCTGGCCAGATCCGGGCGTTCCCGATGCCGTATATGGCACACCCGGGCCCGACAATAACATGATCCGGGGTTTGTATGCCCGTTGTATTTACCAGATCACATTGGTCAATGAATTTTTGAGGGAAAGTACCCCAGAAAAACTGAGCAGCCGAAACATTACCGGACAGGCCGCAACGGATATTGCGCTTTACCGCTCAGAAGCCAGGTTTTTAAGGGCTTTTCAGTACAGTGTATTGATGGATCTTTTTGGTAACCCGCCATTCCTGACCGAAGCTGATGAAATCGGGAAAGTAGCGCCAAAACAGATAAAACGGGCTGATCTGTTCAATTATGTAGAATCAGAACTGAAGGCCATTGAGGGCGAACTGGCGGCACCCATGGCCAATGAGTATGGCAGGGCCGATCGTGCTGCGGCATGGACCATCCTGGCCCGTATTTACCTCAATTCAGAAGTATATCTTGGCGCAGGTAAAGGCAAATATACCGAAGCCATTGCCTATGCCAGCAAAGTTATTGGCGCCGGGTACAGCCTGGCGGGCAATTACAGGCACCTGTTTCTTACGGATAACCGCTACACCAGTAAAGAAATTATCCTGACCATCAATTACGATGGTTTTAAAACGCAAACCTATGGTGGCACAACCTTCCTCATCAATGGCAATGTAGACCCTGGTATGAACCCAGCCTCATTTGGTATACCTGGTGGCGGATGGAGCGGATACCGCACCAAAAGCACGCTGCCATTGCTGTTTGGGGATTATAGCGGCAATACCGATAAGCGGGCTTTGTTCTTTGGTAACAAAATAGCCAATGATGATATTTCGGTTTCCACAGATGGGCTGCGGACCACCAAATTCAGGAATGTAAGCTCGACCGGTGAAATGGGTGGCTCGCAGGACGGGATGTTGTGTTCCCTTGATTTTCCATTGCTGCGCCTTGCAGATGTTTACCTGGTGTATGCTGAGGCAGTACTGCGTGGCGGAACAGGAGGAAGTATGGCACAAGCCCTTGCTTATTTTAACCAGATCAGACAGCGTGCGTATGGAAATACTTCGGGTAATGTGATTGCAATAACACTTAACGACATTTTAAATGAGCGGGGCAGGGAGCTTTACCTTGAAGGATATCGCCGTACTGATCTGATCCGCTTTGGAAAATTCACAGGATCGGATTATTTATGGCCATGGAAAGGCGGGGTAAAAGCCGGCAAAGCGCTCGAAGATTTCAGGGCCTTATTTCCACTTCCCTCAACAGACGTAGTGGCCAATCCGAACCTTAGCCAGAACACAGGATATTAATATTTAAGTCATACAGATATGAAATCATTGATTTTAAAATCCATTCTCTTTAGCCTGATGGCTATAGTATTGTGGTCCTGCAAGAAGGATGAAGCGCCTGTTGTTGCTACAGCAGGCACTCCTGGGGCTTTGCAGGCATCTGCCACTACGCTGGTGCTGGATAAAACGATGCTCAGCACCAATGTGGTTACTTTTACAATAGCAGATGCCTATTTCGGTTATCAGGCAGCCATTACCAATACGCTGCAGCTTTCGGTAAAGGGGCAGAATTTTGCTGCCGATAAAACCAAAGAATTTACACTGGAGCCTAAAGTGAAAAGTAAAAGCTATAACGGCTTTGACTTTAACAACCTGCTGCTGGCCCTTAACTTGCCCACCACCAGCAGTTCAGATGTCGAGATCAGGGTTAAATCTTCCATATCCAATGCCTTAAGTCCGGTTTACAGCAATGTGGTTACCATTAACGCACGTCCATTTCCCCTAACCGCCTGGGTATACGTTCCGGGAGCTTATCAGGGCTGGGACATTTTAAAGGCCGATAGCCTGATCTCGCCAACCGGCAATGGGGTATATACCGGGGTTATTAATTTCGTAGCTGCAAATTCTGAATTTAAAATAACTCCAGCCAAGAAATGGGATGTTTCTTACGGAGACGGGGGCGGAGGAAAGCTTAGCAAAACAGGGGGAAACCTTAAAAATACTGCCGCCGGTCCTCAGTTGTTAACGGTTGACCTGAATAAAAACGAATGGACAATAGCACCTGCAAGCCGTTGGTCTATAATCGGCGATGCGGTTCCTGGCAGCGGCTGGTTTCTGGATACCGATATGAAGTACATCAACGATGGAAAGGGACAATATGCCTTGACTACCAATCTTTTGGTTGGAGAATTTAAATTCAGGAGAAATTACGATTGGGGTACAACCATAGGTAATGGCGCGGCAAATATCAAAGTTACAACAGCAGGCAATTACACTTTGATCCTGACAGTAAATGCCGACGGAAAAACAGGCACTTATACCATCACTAAAAATTAAGCAGAAAACAGTACACACCAATGAAGAATTACATTAAAGCAGACGAGTGGAAGATTATTGAAGAGGGCTTTGATCCGCATTTAAACAAAATATCGGAGAGCATTTTTAGTTTGGGCAACGGCAGGATGGGGCAGCGCGCCAATTTTGAAGAAAGCTATACCGGTGACACCTTACAGGGCAATTACATTGCCGGTGTTTATTATCCGGATAAAACCCGTGTGGGCTGGTGGAAAAACGGCTATCCCGAATCGCTGGCCAAAGTGATCAATGCGGCCAGCTGGATCGGCTTGAATATCAGCGTTGATGGCGAAACCCTGGACCTGGCACAAGCCGAAGTGAGCAACTTCAGGCGCGAACTGAACATGCGTGAAGGCTACCTGCTGCGCAGTTTTACAGCCCGTTTAAAAAGCGGTAAAACCCTGGCGATAACTGCCCAGCGCTTTTGCAGCATTGCCAACGATGAGGTGGCAGCCTTACGCTACAGCATCACTCCTGTAGATTTCAGCGGTACTATAAATGTGACTGCTTTTATCGATGGTGATGTGATTAACCAGGACAGCAATTACGGCGAAAAATTCTGGGAAGAGGTTGAAGGGCAGCTAAACGGTAACGAAGCTTACTTAACACTCCGGACCAAAAAGACCGCCTTTGAAGTATGTACAGGAACCAGCATCAGTATTTTTAAGGGCAACGATCAGACATACCCTGAACTGGAAACTGTTCGTAAAGAAAAATACCTGGGACAAACTTTTAGCATATATTGTTCTGCCGAAGAAAGCCTGAGTATTTGCAAGATAGCGGCCAATCTTTCTTCGGAAAACCACCCGAAAGATCGGTTGATGGCGAATTGCAGGGAAGTGGTACAAAAAGCAGCAGCGCTGGGCTTTGAACAGCTGCTGCAAGCGCAGACCGCGGCATGGGCATGTAAATGGCAGGAAAGCGATATTGTGATTGAAGGGGATATTGCAGCGCAGCAGGCCATCCGTTTCAATATTTTTCAGCTGTTTCAGACTTATACCGGTAAAGACGACCGGTTGAACATCGGGCCCAAAGGCTTTACCGGGGAAAAGTACGGAGGTTCCACTTTCTGGGATACCGAAGCTTATTGTCTGCCTTTTTACCTGGCCACAGCAGAACCGAACGTAGGAAGGAACCTGCTCATTTATCGTTATAAGCAGCTGGATAAGGCCATACAAAATGCGGAGAAACTGGGCTTTAAAAACGGGGCCGCGCTATACCCGATGGTAACCATGAACGGGGAAGAATGCCATAACGAATGGGAG
Organism: Pedobacter africanus; assembly: GCF_900176535.1. Lineage (NCBI taxonomy): Bacteria > Pseudomonadati > Bacteroidota > Sphingobacteriia > Sphingobacteriales > Sphingobacteriaceae > Pedobacter > Pedobacter africanus. The sequence continues at coordinate 183,748 of NZ_FWXT01000004.1, forward strand.
ATCACCTTTGAAGAGATCCACCGCAATGGAGCTATTGCTTTTGCCATACACAACTATATCCGTTATACCGGAGATGAGGCTTATATGGCCGAATATGGGCTGGAAGTCCTGATTGCCATTGCGCGTTTCTGGAAGCAGCGCGTAAACTGGAGCAACGACAAGCAGCGCTATATGATACTTGGTGTAACCGGGCCTAATGAATATGAAAACAATGTAGACAACAACTGGTATACGAATTTGATGGCCAGCTGGTGTTTGAAATATGCCGCTGAAGCCCTGCAGCAAGTAAAAATGCAGGTGCCTAAACAATACCGGCAGCTTGCCGGAAAACTGGATTTTAAAGAAAAGGAACTGGCAGACTGGGCTGTAATCGTTGAAAAGATGTATTATCCGCAGGATCCCAAAAGAGGGATATTTTTACAGCAGGACGGATACCTCGATAAAGAACCGCTGACGGTAAAACACTTGTCGGCTTCTGACCGGCCGCTAAACCAAAAATGGAGCTGGGACCGTATCCTGCGCTCCTGTTTTATTAAGCAGGCCGATGTACTGCAGGGGTTGTATTTCTTTGAAGAGGATTATGATCTGGAAACCATCCGGAGGAACTTTGACTATTATGAACCCAAAACGGTACACGAGAGTTCTTTATCGCCTTGCGTACACAGTATTCTAGCTGCTAAATTAAACGATGAAGCCCGGGCCTATGAGTTTTACCTGAGGACGGCGCGCCTGGACCTGGACGATTACAATAACGACACAGAAGACGGACTGCACATTACTTCTATGGCAGGTACCTGGATGAGCATAGTAGAAGGATTTGCAGGAATGCGGGTGCGTGAAGGGCAGTTGCAGTTTAATCCCTTTTTGCCTGGTAAATGGGAGGCTTTCTCTTTCTCTATCCTGTTCAGAGGGGCAAGGCTCAACATCCGGATTACCGAACATGGGATCAGGATCAAAAATGATTCAGCTGTTGCTTTAACGGTGAAAGTAAGGGATGTTGTTTATCCGCTTGCCGCACATGCAGAAATTAAAGCTGACGATAACGTGATCTGGCCAGTGATGTAGCCCGAAGTATTTTTGCTAAGTTTGTAATGAACTTACATCAGATTGTTATGAAACTGAACTTGTTGGCTATCTTATTTATGCTGCTGCCTTTCGTCTCGGTAGCACAGGAGGACCAAAGTACCTTAACTAAGGTGGGTGATGATGTGTGCAGGAATGGTCGCATTGATCGATGCCTATATGCAGAAGCAGCAGTTACAGGGGAAATAAGCACTGAACAGAGAATTGATGATTGCTGAGTTAATCGCTGACTTAACACCGACCTTAAAAACCTATGCCTATAACATATGCGGTTCTCTGGCCGATGCAGAGGATGTGGTACAGGATGTATTGCTGAAATTCCTGCATGTAGACCAGCAGCATGTTGATAATGTGAAGGCCTATCTGATCCGGATGGTAATTAACCGCGCTATCGATCAGAAAAAGAAACTACAACGATTGGTACTGGACTATCCGGGAGAGTGGCTGCCCGAGCCTGTGGCATTTGAAAAGGCCGATGCGGGGATTAAACGAAAAGAACTGCTGTCGTACTCGCTAATGGTACTATTGGAGAAGCTTAACCCTAGGCAAAGGGCGGTATTTATTTTGAAAGAGGCGTTTGATTATGAACATGCCGAAATTGCCAAGGTATTGGACATTAAGCCCGACCTGTCGCGGCAATTGCTTACGCGCGCAAAGAAAAATATTGGTACGCCTGGGTTAGATTCCGGGAATATGGTTCCTCAGGCTTTTTTAAACAAATACCTTCATGTGCTGCAATCGGGCAGTATGGAGCAGTTGGAGGCGCTGTTAAATGAAGATGTGGTATCTGTATCTGATGGCGGAGGAAAAGCAAGGGCAGCGGTAAAACCGGTGTATGGCAAAAAATCTGTCGCAGCCTTGCTGCTGGGGCTTTACCGTAAGTTCAGAGAGGCCGATATGGTTCAGCAGGGCTGGGCCAATGATCAGCCGGCATTGCTTTATTTCTCGGGAGAGCAGTTGATCAAATGTGTCACTTTTACTTTTCATGAAGGTCGGATTAGCCAGGCTTACATCATCAGAAACCCCGATAAATTAAAAAATCTGAAATAAATGAATCGAGCTGTCACATATGAAAAGGCTTTGTAGTCATTAAGGCAATAAAAGAAAAATCATATGGAAAGAATTAAAAACAGCGATGTTCCCCAAGGCTTAATGGCTGCTATGCGCGGCGTTCAGAATTACATAGATCAATGCGGTTTCGACCCGCTATTGCTGGACCTGATGCGTATCCGCGTTTCACAGATCAATGGGTGCGCCTATTGTCTGGATATGCATACCAAAGAAGCTTTGCATGCAGGTGAGACTGTACAACGGCTGATCTCTGTTTCGGCCTGGAGGGAAGCACCTTATTACAGTCCGCAGGAGCGCGCCTTACTGGAATTTGCAGAGCTGCTGACCCGAATGGAGGAAGACGCAGAAATTGATCCGGTTCATGAGGAGCTGCTAAAGTATTTTACCAAGGCTGAGATTGCCAATCTTACGGTTGCCATTGCGCAGATCAATTCCTGGAACAGGTTTGTAAAATCTACAGGCATTGTTGCCGGCAGTTATGTAGTTAGAAAGTAGTATGTTCAGTATACAAGGGTTGCTGCTGGTGAAAAGGCTAGCAGTGCAGCGGCAGCACCCATAATTAAAAAAGTTGTCCAGAGTAAAGCTTTTGACAGCCATCCACTTTTATATTCGCCCATAATCCTGTCGTTGGTAGCAATCTTTATGATGAGAAATAGGAGCGGGACAGCGGCAATTCCATTCATTACTGCGGTATAAATCAGTGCTTTTACAGGATCAATCCCTATAAAATTTAACGTCAGGCCAACTATAGTGGAAATAATGATAATTGTATAAAACCCCCGTGCTTTGCTTATTTTAAAATCCAGACTTGCCTTCCAGTTAAGCGCTTCGGCCACCGCATATGCAGCAGAGCCGGATAATATGGGTACCGCCAGTAGCCCCAATCCAATAATTCCAACAGAGAATATCAGTTTGGCAAGATATCCTGAATTTGGAAAGGAATGTACCAGAGGTTCCAACGCTCTTGCAGCATCTGCAGCATTTTTAATGTCATGGACCCCATTTTCATGTAAAACAGTTGCTGCTACCAGAAGAATACACCAGGTTGTAAATTCGGAGATGACCATACCAATGGTATTGTCTTTTCGCATTGAATGAATCTGAGGCCAGCCGATTGACAGCTTACCATTTTTTATAAGGCCATTTTCGCGTTCTTCTTCAACTTCCTGTGAAGCTTCCCAGAAAAACATATAGGGTGTTATTGTTGTTCCAAAAACCCCGGTAATGATAAAGAGGAATGCAAAATTGAATTCGATATGCGGAATTACTGTAGCTTTAAGCACTGTGGTCCAGGGCTGGTCTATAATGAAAACGGTAACGGGGTAAGCAAGTAAGGCTAAGGCAAGCCATTTAAGTAAACGGGAATAAACCCTATAGCTCGTAAATATTTCCAGTAATAGTATAGTTGTTGTAAACAGCAGGGTAAGGGCTGTAAAGGGCAATGGTACGATGAGCTGCGCTGCAGCTGCCATAGCACCGATATCTGCTCCAATGTTTATGGTATTTGCGGCTACTACCAATCCAACTACGAAATGAAGTACCCTAGAACTATAATTCTCTTTTACTACAGCTGCAATTCCTTTACCCGTTACTAAGCCAATACGTGCACAAGCTTCCTGCACAGCCGTCATAAATGGAAGCATATACAGAGCGGTCCATAACTGACCATAGCCAAATTGAGCACCTGTTTGTGCGTAGGTTGCTATTCCAGAAGGGTCGTCATCAGCCGCTCCAGTTGTTAGCCCGGGGCCCAGCAGACTTAACCATTTCCATTTTTCTTTTTTCGCTTTTATAGGTTTGTTTTGGTCAATCATCTCATTAACTTAAATTTCAAAAGCCAGCTGTTGAAGTCAAAGCTGCATTAATAATCTGATATAATTTTTGTACATCTTTTAGATGGCATAGTTCCGTGCCAGGGTTCATCGTCGCAGCAGTTCCACAAGCAACCCCATATCGGGCTGCTTCAATCAGGCTCCTGGAATTAAAAAGGCTATAAATAATTCCTGCCAGCATGCTGTCGCCTGCCCCTACAGTACTTTCTGTTTTTACTGCAGGAACTTCAACCTTCATGCACATAGCGGATGTAATGAGGAGAGCCCCACCAGCACCCAAAGAAGTAACAATGACTTCACATTTGTACTTGTTCATCACTTCTTTGGCAGCTGCTTCAGCATCGTCAGCTGTCAGGTTCTGTTTCCCTGCCAGGCTAGCCAATTCCTTTAAATTTGGCTTAATCAGATAAACGCCCGCTTTCAAAGCCTCTTTTAGCGCTTCGCCCGAAGTGTCAACTATAAGCCTGGCATTTTTAGCCCTGCTAATTTCAGCTATTTTTTTAAATATACCGGATGGTACACCTGGTGGTAAACTACCACTAACTACAATATAGGCCGATTCTTGCTGTTGTTCTAAAATTTTTAGACATTTCTTATATTCACTGCCGCTAACCATTGCCCCCGGCATGCCAAACCGGTACTGGTTATTGGTTGCAGTTTCTTTTATGGTAAGGTTCTCACGGGTATACCGAGGCTGGGTTAAGACAAAGTGTAACAGATACTTCTATTTTTACAAGAATGTTTCCCGAAGCCAAGCTCAGGATAATTAATGCCTTAAAGGCAAATAACGAAATTGTTGCCATGACTGGTGATGGCGTTAACGACGGCCCCGCCCTGAAAGCTGCCCATATAGGTATTGCAATGGGAAAAAAGGGAACTGAGATTGCAAAGCAGGCCGCTTCGCTGATACTGGTAGATGACGATCTGGAAAAAATGGTTACTGCCGTGGCCATGGGAAGAAGGATCTATGCCAATCTGAAAAAGGCTATTCAGTACATCATATCGATCCATATACCAATCATTCTTACCGTATTTATTCCTTTGGCATTAGGGTGGGTATACCCTAATATATTTTCGCTGGTGCATATCATATTCCTTGAACTGATTATGGGACCCACCTGTTCAATTATCTATGAAAATGAGCCTATTGAGAACAATACAATGCTGCAAAGGCCCAGACCATTCAGCAGCACTTTTTTTAACTGGAAGGAACTGCTTACCAGTATTGTACAGGGGGTAGCCATTGCTATTGCGGCGCTGCTTGTTTACAGGTATGCAGTTTACTTTAATTATAGTGAAGCCATAACCAGAACAATGGTTTTTACGGTACTGATTACAGCAAATGTATTTTTAACGCTGGTAAACCGCTCGTTTTATTACAGCATTTTTACCACACTGAAATATAAGAACAACCTGGTTTCGGGGGTTATAGCCCTAACCATTGTGATTACAGGTTTGCTAATCTATAACGGCTGGTTATCCGCTTTCTTTGATTTTAATCCGCTAACGTTAAGCCAGCTTGGTGTTGGCGTAGCTGCTGGATTTTTAGGCGTAATCTGGTATGAACTGGTCAAGTGGAGCAAGAGGAACACTAGCGGGCAAATCAAGGCCTGATCAGGGTATGCTTCGGGCCTGATTGGGAAAAGGTACCCCTTACCCCGTAAAGCTACCCAGCAAGCCTGGAGATGGTCTTGATTTTGTAGATAGTTGTTCAAAAAATGTCTATCTGATAATAGTTTTTGGCTTCGCTGATTTGATTCGGGATAGATCGAGGTTCTTAAGTGTATAATATGTCCTATGAAATTAAAGCTTAGTTGAGGTATTTGTATTGGGGGAATGTCAGCGTGAAAAATGATAAATATCATCTTTTTTGCTTTTTGCATTAGCTACTTTTGATCATGCTAAGACATTTGGGTATCAAACGGACTTATAGACATAATGTGAAGCTGGCCTCTTTACTATGTGTAACAGCTGGCTTTGTAAATGCGGCCGGATTTTTGGGTTTTTCTGTTTTGACCACAAATGTAACTGGGCATGCAGCTTTATTTGCTGAACGCGTGGCGATGGGAGACTGGATGACGGCCCGGGTGGTAGCGCTTTGGATGTTGTTGTTTCTTATGGGGGCGCTTGTTTCGAGTTTAATGGTGTCTATGATTGGACGTGACCAGCGGTTTTCTTATGTAATCCCGATTTTATTGGAGGCGCTGGTTTTGTTTTTGGTGGGTTTGCTGGGATTCCGCTATAACGGCAGTTTGGTTTCCAGGGAATTTTTTGCCGGTAGCCTGTTATTTGTAATGGGGCTGCAGAATGCGCTGGTATCTATGATTTCTGGTTCAGTAGTACGTACTACTCATCTTATCGGAACCTTTACTGACCTCGGTATTGAACTAGGACAGGTACTTCGTGGCAAGGAAGGTTTAAACACCGCATTACGTTCCAGGCTTAAGCTTCGTTTAGTGATCATTTTCTTTTTCCTTTTTGGAGCGCTGCTTGGTGCTTATCTGTTTCGTGAGTTTCGATTTCATGCTTTTTTATTACCGGTCGCAGTGTTACTGTATGCTTTACTTTATGATGTTTTCAGGATCAATGTGAAATTGCTGATCAGGCGCTGGCGGTTTCCGTTAAAGGTTTAAGATGTTTGATTTGCTGCGGATATAATGGTAGGCCTGGCCTCTTCATTGGTATTCCTTGTAGTTGAATTCAAAAAGGTGATCAACAGGAAGAAAGCATTGCAGGTAGTATGATGTTCGTCATTTGAAACGCTGATAAACGTCACTGCCAGGGCTGATAGACATCATGTTGTATAAAGAACTGAAAACATAGATTTGGTAAAGTATTATAACGCCATGGAAAAGTACATAAGGAAGTTTAGTGAAATTACGATGGCCGATCTTGCACAGGTTGGCGGCAAAAACGCATCTCTTGGCGAAATGTTTACCAAGCTGACACCTAAAGGCATTCTGGTGCCAAAAGGCTTTGCCATTACTGTAAAGGCTTTTCAGGATTTCATTGCCTACAACAACCTCGAACATAGGGTAGGTGTGCTGATGAAAGACCTGGACAAGAACAGCTACCATAACCTGGAGGCAGTAGGGAAACATGCAAGAATGCTGATGATGTCCGGACGTATCCCTGCCGACCTTAGTCTGGAGATTACCACAGCATATGAAAATATGTTTGACGATGGAATGGAGGAGGTAGCTGTGCGCAGTAGTGCAACTGCAGAAGACCTGCCTGATGCAAGTTTTGCCGGACAGCATGATTCATTTCTGAATGTCAAAGGGAGTGCTGCATTGCTGTATGCAGTGAGGAAGTGTTTCGCCTCGCTTTACACCGATCGGGCAATTAAATACAGAGAAGACAAGGGCTTTGAACACGATAAGGTATTTCTTTCTGTAGGTGTTCAGGAAATGGTCCGTTCGGATGTTGGATGCGCCGGGGTTGGCTTTACATTGGAACCGGAATCGGGTTTCCGGGATGTGATCCATATTGCCGGCGTATGGGGCTTGGGCGAGAATATTGTAAAGGGAGTGGTAACACCCGATGAATTTCTGGTTTTTAAGCCAGCGTTAGATAATGGTTTTAAATCCATAATCCAAAAGAACCTGGGCAGCAAAAGCAAAATGATGGTTTACGCCGCGCTTGATGATGAGGTAAACGAAGTAGTTAACCAGGATACACCCGAAGAACTGCGTAACCGTTTTGTCCTTGAGGATGTGGAAATAGAAAAATTAGCCAGATGGGCACTCGTTATCGAACGACATTATGGAAAGCCTATGGATTTTGAATGGGCAAAAGATGGTATAGGCCACCAGTTGTATATCATTCAGGCCCGGCCGGAAACCATCCATAGCAGGATTGAGGTGCCTCAGCTGATCAGCTACAAATTGAATGAGAAAGGGATAGAGCTGAGCAGAGGTGAAGCCATAGGTAGTAAAATTGCCAGTGGCCGTGCCAGGTTGCTTTCTTCTCCATTAGAAGCGGGCAAATTAAAACCCGGAGAGATTCTGGTTACGGATACCACGAGCCCGGACTGGGACCCCATATTAAAAAGGGTGGCGGGGGTCATAACCAATAAAGGGGGTAGGACCAGCCATGCGGCTATTATTGCCAGAGAGCTTGGTGCTGTCGCTATTGTTGGGACAGGAAATGCTACCGAACGCATTACAGATGGTGAAATGATTACGTTAGACTGTTCACAGGGTAAAACCGGATATGTACTGCAGGATGAATTGGAATGGAGTAAAACAATTACTGATCTTAATGGCTTTGAACTGCCAGATTCGCCCAAAGCACAGCTCATTTTAGCTGATCCTGAAAAAGCCTTTGCGCTTTCTTTTTATCCCAGCCATGGCGTTGGTCTGCTAAGATTGGAATTTCTGATCAGCAATTGGATTCAGATACATCCCATGGCGCTTGTAAATCCGGAAGGAGTTAGCAAAGAGGCTGATAAATTGAAAATTGCAGCATTGACCCGAAATTATACTGATAAAACCAGTTATTTTGTAGACAAACTTTCGCAGGGCGTTGCCATGATTGCAGCAGCTTTTTATCCAAAAGAGGTGATTGTGAGGATGAGTGATTTCAAGTCTAACGAATATGCAGGGCTCATTGCCGGGCAGGACTTTGAGCCGCGGGAGGAAAATCCAATGATAGGTTTCAGAGGTGCTTCCCGGTATTATCATGAACGTTATAAAGCAGGTTTTGAACTCGAATGCAGGGCAATGAAAGTGGTAAGGGATGAAATGGGCTTTACAAATGTTAAGCTCATGATCCCGTTTTGCCGTACCGTAGAGGAGGGGGAAAAAGTAATTCAACTGATGGAGGAGTTTGGCCTTAAGCGTGGAGAGCGTGCACTTCAAATCCTGGTAATGGCCGAGATACCAAGCAACGTATTGCTGGCCGAAAGTTTTGCAAAGCTGTTTGATGGTTTCTCTATAGGATCCAACGACCTTACCCAGCTTACCTTGGGTATTGACAGGGATTCGGCACTTATAGCCAATCTTTTTGACGAGCAGAATGCCGCCAGCAAACAGTTGATTGTACAGATGATCCAAAAAGCCAATGCTTTGGGAAAGAAAGTAGGTTTGTGTGGTCAGGCCCCCAGCGATTCAGCTTCCTTTACCCGTTTGCTGGTAAATACCGGGATAGACAGCATCTCGTTTAACCCTGATGCCTTAATAAAAGGGATAACAAATCTCAGGTAGGAATTCCATCAAATGAAGATCTCTCCTTTCAGATATAGCACGGCCTTGCCTGCTATTTCTACCCGGTTATTTAATACACGGCAATGCAATTCCCCTCCGCGTTCAGATAGCTGAAAAGCACTTAACCCGGTTTTATTTAATTCATTAGCCCAGTAAGGTGCAAGCGTAGTATGTGCAGAGCCTGTAACAGGATCTTCATTTACACCAACGGCGGGGCCAAAAAAGCGGGATACAAAATCGTGGTTTTTGCCCTTTGCCGTTACAATAATTCCCCTTGCTTTCAATCCCGAGATCAATGATAAATCGGGCTTCATGGTTTCAATGTCCCCCTGTTCCCCGAATACCAGCATATAATCGGTTTTGCCTTTGAAAGCTGCAACCGGCTTTTTGTCTGTGGCTGCTAAAAGTTCATCGGTCATTTCTACTGCTGTAAACTCATCTGCTGGAAAATTCAATACAAATTTGTCCTGTTGAACGGCTACAGGTAAGCTGCCACTGCGCGGGGAATAGAAATTGATGGCTTCTTGCCGATAATTTTCGAAATGACGCAGCACATAAGCTGTGGCAAGCGTTGCGTGTCCGCAAAGGTCAACTTCTGCTGTTGGCGTGAACCAGCGTATCTCAAAACCATCACCTTTGGGTACATAAAAAGCTGTTTCAGACAAATTATTTTCTGCTGCTACCTTCAGCAGTGTTTCATCTGTAAGCCATTCTGTCAATGGGCATACTGCTGCAGGATTTCCTCTGAATATGCTATCTGTAAAGGCATCAACCTGATAGATGGAAAGTTTCATATGCTTGCTCTTTTGTGTAAAGTTAAAAATTAACCTTGGTTAACCTGTGTGTTACAAATGTTTATTACATTCGCGCTCATATCTAAATCTCTCTGTAACAATGAACAAAAATCAAATAGGGGTAAACCCAATTCTGGTTGTCATAAGCTAAACACGTTTTTTATGATCAGAAAAAGTCACCTCCAGAATTTATGCTATGCTGTGGTTTATCCCCCGGTCTATCTCCTCAGCATGTTGCCTTATTTTATCTCTAATCTGCTCATTGGACGCATGATGTTCTTTCTGACCTATTATGTGTTCCGCTACCGATATCCTGTTGTACTTCAGAACATTTCAAGATCACTGCCGCAAAAAGATTATAAAGAGGTTAAACAACTGGCCAAGGAATATTACCTGCATCTGGCAGCTATGATTGTAGAAGTAGTCAGGTCTTTTTCCGTCAGAAGCGGGCAGCAGATGAAGCGTGTCAGCTTTTCAAATTCGGCTTTTTTAGACGACTATTATGCACAGAAAAGAAATGTTATTGCCGTGTTGGGGCACTATGGCAATTGGGAATGTTTGAATATACTTCCGATGCATCTGTCCTTTCAGGTCAATGCCATATATAAGCCTTTGTCCAATCCGGTTATGGGTAAGCTTGTACAAAGGATCAGGACGCGTTTTGGTGTTCGTTTAATCCCCGTACAATATGCATTAAGACAACTTTTAAAACCCCAGCAAAAACCCCAGTTCTCTTTGTTTATTGCTGATCAGTTTCCGGGGAAAAATGCAAAATGTGAACTGAAATTCTTAAATCAGGATACGCTGATGTTTAATGGTGCAGAAAAGCTGGCGGTAGCAACCGATGCTGTAGTGGTATATATAGACATGAAGCCTAGGGGGAACAACTGCTGGAGCGTAGAATTTTCACTCATTACCGATGCCGCAAAGCAAACCCGGGACCATGAAATTACAGCAGCTTTTTCCCGCAAACTGGAACAAAGCATTTCATCCGGTCCGGCCTATTGGTTATGGTCGCACCGGCGCTGGAAGTAAGTTTATTAAATCAATAAAGCTTATTGTGTGTTTTTAGTTTTAATAATACTACATTTCGTTAAACAAGAAGCGAAATTTAGGAACACGAATGACACAAGCACAGAACAAGGAACAAATTGAGGAAGAACACTGGTCGAAATTGTTGGAGTCGGTAGTGGTTAATACTACCGATGGTGTGCTGATTACCGATGCTAAAGTTAATCCGGGACCGGATATTGTTTATGTGAACGATGCGCTGGTCAGGATGTCGGGCTATAGCAGGGAGGAACTGATTGGCAAGAGCCCGAATATATTTCATGGGCATAACCTGATACAAGAGGGACTAAAGAAGATTGAAACTTCAATAAAAAACAAGGAGGCCTGCAATGTAGAACTCATTAATTACACCAAAGAAGGTAATGCGTATGATGTAAGCATTAACATTTGCCCGGTCTCAGACCATACGGGGACGGTAACCCATTGGATTTCTATTCAAAGGGACATTACTGAAAACAGGAATTATGTTAAAGCAATTGAAGCACAGAATAAAAAATTAAGGGATATTTCCTGGCTGCATTCGCATAAGATCCGCTCGCCATTAACCAGGATAATGTCAATTGTTGACCTGTTGAAAAACCATTCCCCGGAAGGCGAACAGGATATGTTGCACAACTATCTTTTAAAATCTGCCGAAGAACTGGATGGTGTGATCTTCGACATCACCAATAATGCCGGGAGCGATAATTTCATCATGAATGAAAAAAGGTTTTATGCCTTTATGGATGAACTGCCGGGTTTATGCTGGATTGCCGATGAAAACAATATTTTGCGCTTTGCGAACAAGTGTTTTTTTGATACCCTTCACCTGTCTGCAGAAGTGATCGGCAAAAAACTGGAAGCTATTTTTGGTGAAGATATAGGCCGCAATGCCAAAAGCAATAACAAAGATGTGCTGCAATCTGGTGAGAACAAAGAATTTCATCAAACCGTCAGAGACATGAAAGGGCGCCTGCAGCACTATAAAACCTATAAATTTCCTTTTCATGATCTGGAAGGAAAAATGGTTGGGGCAGTTGCTTTCAATGTAACTAAAAGGGTTAAGCTGGAAGAAGAGCTGTACCAGAGCGAGGCCCAGTTTAAACAGGCCTTTGAACACTCTTTAATTGGCATGGCACTCATTAGCCCACAAGGAAAATGGAAGCGCGTAAACAAAAGTTTATGCCAGATACTGGGCTATACGGAAGAAGAGATGAAGGCGATGAATGTCAAAGACATTACCCATCCCGATGACGTGGAAGGGAGCATGGCCGTATTGGACGACCTGGCACGGGGCGAGATTGAAGAAGTCAAATATGAAAAACGATACCTGCATAAAAATGGTGCGCCGATCTGGGTAATTATTGCTGCCACCATGCTTTACGACAGCTCCGGAAAGCCACTGCATTATGTTTCACAGATTGAAGACATTACCAAAAGAAAGGAGATTGAAAATGACCTGGTGCTGAGCGAAAAAAAGTACCGCACCATTTTTGAAAATGTGCAGGACGTGTTTTATCAGACCAGCCAGGAAGGTATCGTTACAGAAATCAGCCCTTCTATAGCCCAGCACTCGGGTTATACGCGCAACGAGATCATTGGCAAGCCTGTGGATCTTTTTTACTATTACCCGCAGGACAGGGAACGTATTGTTGAACAGTTACGCCTCAATGGGGCTGTTATTGATTTTGAGGTCCGCCTTAAAACCAAGGACGACGAGTTGCGTTACGCCTCTGTAAATGCCAGGCTGATTGTAGAAAACGGGGTAGTTACAGGTACTGAGGGGAGCATGCGGGATGTGACTACGCGTAAGTTTCATGAAAATGCACTTCAGGCATTAAATACTGAACTGACAGCATCGAACGAGCAGAAGAACAAGCTTTTTTCCATTATCGGGCACGACCTCAGGAACCCCATATCAGGAAGCCTGCAATTGCTGGATATGACACTGACCGATTTCGAATCCAGTTCTGCGGATGAAGTACACAGTTATCTTTCGATGATGAGGACTGAGCTGAGCAATGCCAACGCATTGCTGGAAGACCTGCTTACCTGGGCCAAATCGCAGTTTAATGCAGTTAGTTTTAATCCGGTGGAAATCAAAGACCTGCCAGGTCTTATAGAGAAATGCATCCAGACAGTAATGCCTGCGGCACAAAAGAAAAACATTGAGGTTATTGCTTCGTTAAAAGGAGAAATGTTGCTCCATGCCGATACCGGAATGCTGGAAACGATCATTCGAAACCTATTGTCCAATGCCATTAAATTTACCCACATGGGGGGCATGGTGATCATTAAAGTTTCGGGCAATGAGAATGGTCTGCTATTTTCTGTAAAAGACAACGGACTGGGGATACCGGAGGATAAAATAGGGGAATTGTTCAATAAAAATTCCAATTATACCACCTTTGGCACACTGGGCGAAAAGGGCACCGGATTGGGGCTTAGCCTTTGTTACGATTTCGTTTCCAAACATGGGGGTGCCTTATGGGTAGAAAGCGCAGCAGGGCTTGGAACCACCTTTTATTTCAATATCCCGGATTTATTGAAAGAGTAGCCGCTATTGACGGAGCAATAAGCCTATCACATTTTTTAAGGCAGGGTTCCTGTTTGATTCCTTCCAGGCTACATAAAGCTCAGTTCGCTGGGTGATAGCTTTCAGCTCAATAAACTTCACATTGAGGCTATAACCAAACTGCAGGGAAGTAGGAACTATGGCCAGCCCAAGACCTTCTTCCACCAGTTTAAAAATGGTCAGTGCGTTTACCGAGCGGTGGAAAACCTTCGGACGGAAACCGCTGTCTTCGCAAATACTGGTGATCAGGTCATGGTAAAAAGGGCTGTCTTCGCTGGAAAAAAAGATAAAGGCCTCGTTGCTCAATTCCCGGATGCCTTTAAAGTTGTGCTCATTTACCGGGTGATCTTTGGGTAATACCAGTGAAAAAGTATCCTGGTGAACAAGGTGCCGGGAAATCCCTTCCGGAAGGCGGTGAAGCCGCACAAACCCCAGGTCAAGCTTATCCTTTTCCAGCAGCTCAATCTGCATTTTATTGGGCATCTCATCCAGGATCGTCTGCACACCGGGGTATTCGCGGTTTAGGTTCAGGACCAGCTCCGGGACAATTTTCTGTGCGGCAGAGCCTAAAAAGCCTATCCTTAATTCTGTTTCCTTGCCCTGTCCGATATTGTCCAGTTGCCGTTTGATGGTTTCCAGGTGGTTGAAAATAAAATCTACCTCATCTTTAAGGTACAGTCCGGCAGCCGTAAGCTCTACTTTTTTCTTGCTGCGGTCAAACAGCGCTACGTTAAATATTTCTTCCATCTGCATGATCTGCCTGCTCAGCCCCGGCTGGGAAATGAACAGTCTTTCTGCTGCTTTTCTAAACTTCAGTTCTTCCGCCAATACCTGGAAATACTTCAGGTGCCTCAGTTCTATTTGATAACCCATGGTTATTGATTGATGATGTAATTGGTATTTATAAGTATCAAAGGTAGAGATTATCTTTGTGTAAACGATTTTTAATATGAGTGTGAATCAGATTTTTAACTACGGATCGGACTTTCTTACCGCTGGTAAAGCTTTGGCCATTGCCAATGGTACAGTTAAGGGGATTTTGAATGCCGAAACCCGTCAAAAGATAAATGAAAGCAGTGCAATCGTAGAAAAGATAGCGCAGGCCGATAAGGCCGTATATGGGGTAAATACAGGCTTCGGACCGCTTTGTACGACCATGATCTCTGCAGAGGATACCCGGAAATTACAGGAGAATATCCTGAAAAGTCATGCCGTAGGTGTAGGAGAGCCCATTGATGAGGAGATTTCCAGGCTGATGCTGGTGCTTAAACTGCAGGCCCTGGCCAAAGGCTATTCAGGCATTCAGGAAGTTACACTCGACCGCATGATCTGGCATCTCGAAACCGGGGCCATTCCTGTGGTGCCTAAGCAGGGCTCCGTAGGGGCATCTGGTGATCTCGCACCTTTGTCACACCTGTTTTTACCTTTGATTGGCCTGGGAAAAGTGCATTACAAAGGAGCGATCATTTCCAGCGCTGAACTTTTAAAAATACATGGTTTTAAGCCAATTGCTTTGGGTGCAAAAGAAGGCCTTGCCCTCATTAATGGTACCCAGTTTATTGCTGCCCATGCAGTAAAGGTCGTAGCACGTTTCCACAATGTGCTGGCTACCGCCGACATTACAGCTGCAATGATGCTGGAAGGCTTGCTGGGTTCTCCCAAGCCATTCGACGAAGGGCTACACCAGCTAAGACCTTATAAAGGGAACCAGCATGTAGCAGCCAATATACGCGGTTTACTGGCCGGTTCTGAAATTGTGAATTCGCACCAGAATTGTGCAAAAGTGCAGGACCCTTATTCCCTGCGCTGCGTGCCGCAGGTACATGGAGCTTCCCGTAATGCCTGGCTACACCTTAAGGAAACACTGGAAACAGAAATCAATTCGGTAACCGATAACCCCATTATTTTTAGTGAAGACCTCACCATCAGTGGCGGGAATTTTCATGGACAGCCCATCGCCATGCCGCTGGATTATGCTTGTCTTGCGGCATCTGAGATTGGCAACATCTCCGACCGCAGGGTGTATCTTTCATTGGAAGGAAATACGGAAGGTGTCCCTAAACTGCTGATGAAAGAAACAGGGATAAATTCAGGATTTATGATCCTGCAATATACTTCGGCTGCACTGGCCAGCGAAAATAAAGGCCTTTGCTTCCCGGCCAGCGCCGACAGCATTCCTACTTCCCTGGGGCAGGAAGACCATGTGAGCATGGGATCCATCAGCGGCCGGAAAGCTTTGCAGGTGATTGAAAATGTAGAAAAAATATTGGGGATAGAATTGTTCTGCGCAGCGCAGGCCATGGATTATCACGCACCGCTGAAATCAGGTAGCGTAATAGAAGCAGTACACCAGCTGGTACGCTCCAAAGTAGCACATCTGGAAGAAGACCAGATTATGTACGAAATGATGCAGGCTACCATAGATATGGTACAGTCGGGCGCCATTGTGCAGCTGGCCAATGCTGTTGCTACCAGGGAAGCCATTCCGCAAACAACTTTCCATTCCACATTCGAAAATTTCTAAGCCATGAATTTTAAAGCGCAGATCCTGCAGGGGATACCGGAAGTTTTACCTGCAAAAAGAACTTATGATGCCAGTGTCAGCCATGCGCCCGTGCGCAAGGATATTTTAAGCAGGGAAGAAAAAAAGCTGGCCCTGCGCAATGCATTGCGTTATTTTCCGGCAGAATGGCATGCCGAACTGGCGGCCGATTTTTTAGAAGAACTGCAAACTTACGGGCGGATTTATATGTACCGTTTCAGGCCTGATTATGAAATGTATGCCCGTCCCCTAAACGAATATCCTTTTCAAAGCCTGCATGCAGGCTGCATCATGCTGATGATCCAGAACAACCTGGATCCGGCCATTGCACAGCACCCGCATGAGCTGATCACCTATGGCGGAAACGGCGGGGTTTTTCAGAATTGGGCGCAATACCTGCTCACCATGCAATACCTGGCCAGGATGACTGACGGGCAAACCCTGAACATGTACAGCGGGCATCCACAGGGATTATTCCCTTCTTCTACAGCTGCCCCACGCGTGGTGGTTACCAATGGCATGATGATCCCCAATTATTCTTCACCGGATGATCTGGAAAAATATAGTGCATTAGGCGTAACGCAGTACGGGCAAATGACTGCTGGCTCTTATATGTATATTGGCCCTCAGGGTATTGTACATGGAACAACCATCACCCTGATGAATGCCTTTCGCAAAAAGTTGCATCCGGATGAAAGCCCGGCAGGCCGGATTTTTTTAACAGCAGGATTAGGCGGGATGAGCGGCGCCCAGCCAAAAGCAGGAAACATTACCGGCTGTATAACTATATGCGCAGAAGTGAACCCTTCAGCCGCCCGTAAAAGGCATGAACAGGGCTGGGTAGATGAACTGATCGAAAACCTGCAGTCGCTGGTAACAAGAGTGAAAAAAGCACAGGCAGGTAAAGAGGTGGTATCCCTGGCTTATATTGGCAATGTGGTCGACGTTTGGGAACGTTTTGACACAGAAAACATTTTTGTGGAAATCGGATCTGATCAGACTTCCCTGCACAACCCCTGGTCGGGAGGTTATTACCCTGTTGGTCTGACTTATGAAGAAGCCAACCGGATGATTGCTGCCGAACCTGCGCGTTTTAAGGAAAACGTAAAAAAATCTTTGATACGCCATGCCAATGCAGTAAACAAACATGCTGCAAAAGGGACTTATTTCTTTGATTATGGCAATGCTTTTCTGCTGGAATGCAGCAGGGCAGGGGCAGAAGTAATGGCCACTAATGGGATAGATTTTAAGTATCCTTCTTATGTAGAAGACATTCTGGGCCCTATGTGTTTCGACTATGGCTTCGGGCCATTCAGGTGGGTCTGTACTTCAGGTAATCCTGAAGATCTGAAAACAACAGACCAGCTGGCCGCTGAGGTCATGGAGGAAATCAGGAATGAGGCTCCGCCCGAGATCCGGCAGCAATTGCAGGACAACATCACCTGGATAAAAGAAGCCGCTAAAAATAAACTTGTTGTAGGGTCGCAGGCGAGAATACTGTATGCTGATGCTGAAGGCAGGGCGAAAATTGCTGCCCGCTTCAATGAAGCTGTTCATTCCGGTCGTTTAACTGCGCCGATAGTTTTGGGCAGGGACCATCACGATGTGAGCGGAACAGATTCCCCTTTCAGGGAAACCAGCAACATCTACGATGGAAGCCGTTTTACAGCAGATATGGCCATTCACAATGTGATTGGGGACAGCTTCAGGGGAGCAAGCTGGGTGTCCATACATAACGGTGGCGGAGTAGGCTGGGGCGAAGTCATTAACGGAGGCTTCGGGATGGTACTGGATGGAACGGAAGCTGCTGACCGAAAACTAAAAAGCATGCTGTTTTTCGATGTAAACAACGGCATTGCCAGACGGAGCTGGGCCCGTAACCAGGAAGCCAGGTTCGCTATTGAAAGAGAAATGAACAGGACTCCGGATTTAAATATTACCCTGCCACATCTCGTTAACGATAGTTTACTCAATAACCTGCTTTAAATTTAAGGCACAAGTATTTTGGAATAGGCATCTTCCAGTTCGGTATGCCTTTTCCAAAAAGGCTGTGGTGTTGTACCTTCCAGACTGGCCAGTAAAATTTCCAGGTGATTGTGCCATCCGCTTGCAGTGCTGATCAACTCCGTAGCGTTGCTGAGGTTACGGTGTGTGATGACCAGGTTTACCCTGCCGTTCTCCGCCTCGCTCAGTTCAAAAGTAACAGCCGAGGAACTGCCCCAGGTGAAGGCCAATAAATGAGGTACATCCACCTTCAGCATGGTGTCTGTTTGCTGATGACAGGGATCCATGTCCTTATATTTTTCAGGTACCACATCAGGCAAAGGACTGAGTTCACTGTGTACGAAACAAAGCTCAACCTTGCCGCCTTCAAAAAGTTCCATTTCCCCTTTTGCGAGCCATTTGCCTCTTTTTTCTGATTGGGTAAGATAGGCCCAGACCTTTTCAATGGGGCCAGGTAAGTTGCGCTCAAAGCGAATAACACCGGGCGCTATCAGTTTTCCATAATTGTTCATATTACTTTTTTTGATTTGCTTAATTGATTAATGGTCTGCCAGTCCCTTTGGAAATTTATCGACAATCAGGTTCAGGTTGATGCCGTGTTCAAGGTAAGCCTTTAGACCATCCAATACTGTGGTAAAACCACCACTTGCCCCATTGATCTCGGCAAGCAGTTCATCTCCCGAAGTCTGGAAGCCATATTGTGTAATCGTTACATAGGTGGTATCGCCTAATGGTTTAAACTCAAAATCAACCGTGGTCTGGTACTGGTCCCATTGAACAGCTATCTTTTTATCTCTTAAGATTTCTTTCACGAAGACCTGGCTTGAAACATTGTACATTTCCCATTCCCAGGTAATCGTTTTGCCTTCTTCCAGTTTTCCGCTTCCTTTGGTAAACCAGAAATTTTTGGTGATAGCGGGATCAATAAATGCTTCAAAAACAGTCGAAACCGGTTTCCTGATCAGCATTTGTGCTGTTACGGCGGGTGATTTCTTTGTGCTCATAATGGTTTTGATTAAATGATTATTTGTCTTCGTTCAATAAATTCTCCAGGGCATCCAGTCTGTTGTTCCAGAATATTCGATATTGCTCTGCCCAGCGTGCAACCTCTTCCAGGGCCTGGAGACTGGCCCGGCAATGGCTTTCCCGGCCTTGTTTTTCCATGACCACCAATCCACATTCTGTCAGTATGCGCATGTGCTTTGAAACAGCGGGCTGACTGATCTCAAAATTATCGGCAATGGTGTTGAGTGTTAAGGTCTGATGTGCCAGTAATCCTATAATGGCCCTCCTGGTGGGGTCTGCTATGGCCTGGAATACATCTCTGCGTGCTATCATCTTTATTTTTTTTTAAATATAACCGAATGGTTATGTAAAAGTATACATAACCATTCGGTTTATCAAATTTTATTGAAAAAAATTACAGGGCTTGTTTTATTGTGCAAGGTACTGGTATGGATAATCGCTGCAAACCCTTGTCACACCAAGTGTCAGTACTTTCTCGATATCCTGCTTGTTATTGGTATTGCCGCACAGGAGTTTTATTCCCTTCTGCTTACAGAAATCCACCACTTCTTTATTGATTAAATTGGGCGAAGGCGCATAATAATCCGGAAGAAAAGTCAGCTTTTTCATGTTATCTGCAAGGCTGCCTTTTACCGTAATCAGCATAACTGCCACTTTGGGATAATCCCTCCGCACGATTTCCAGCGTCCTTGGGTCGAAGGACTGTATGATTACCCGGTCCTGTACCCCGGCTTTGTAAATTACCTTCATCATCCGTTTTACAAATTCTTCAGGCGCGGGTTGATAAATCCCATCCCTGCCTTTTGATGTTTTGGTTTCGATGTTATAGGTTGGCTTTGGATAGTTCTTCAGGTTTACATAAGCCTCAATAGAATCTAAAAGTTCTGCCAGTAAAGGGATGTGCGCTTTAAAGTTTTTCTGCTGCGGAAAATCCTTATGCTGCCTGGACCCAACGTCATAGCTTTTAACGTCTTTATAGCTCATCTGGTAAATGGCCATTTTTTTCTGAGGCTCGATTTCTTTACCATTTTTGTCTAAAGTAATCAGGTAATCCAGAAAGGGATCATGAGAGATCACCGCCTTTTTGTCTTTGGTAAAGGTGATGTCGAATTCCAGCACATCGGCTTTCAGGTCTACCGCATTTTTCATAGCTGCAATGGTACTTTCGGGCATTAAGCCCCTGAACCCACGATGGGCATGCCATTCAGGCTTAGATTGGGCATAAGAAGCCTGGTATCCGAAAGAGAAGGAGATCAGCAGGCATAAAAACTGTTTTTTAAACATAGTTTATAAGATTATTGGTTAATGTGTGTGTTGCCTTACAGCATTGCAATATTACTTTTTTACATGTTAAAAAATGTTATTTTTTGTTATATTTTGTTTAATGTTTTGTTATATTTTAACCTTATGTAATTTAATCTTTTTGTTTCTCAACCGATTGATGTAATAATCCAACAATATTCATTAACATTGGAACCGGGATCCGGTAACATTAACGGGAAAGCATAGACAATGGTTGCTTATGGGGCATATACTGATCAGGAACTGCTTGGGCTTTTGAGGAAAGGTGACCAGGCTGCTTTTACTGAAATCTATGACCGTTACAAATTGCTGCTGCACCGCTATGCCTATCGCTGGCTTCAGGACAAGGAGGTTGTTAAGGATGTCATACAAGAGCTTTTTACCGTTTTGTGGACCAGGCGTGAAGCCCTGGTTTACAATGAAAACCTGTCGGGATATTTGTACATTTCCGTACGCAATGGGATTTTACGCAAAATTAGTCAGGATAAACGTTTTGCGGCATATGCGGAATCACTCGCAGATTATGCGGATAATGGAGAAAGCATTACCGATTACCGCCTAAGGGAAAATCAGCTCAGAAAAATTATAGAAAAAGAAATTGCCGCGCTGCCTGCTAAAATGCGGGAAGTATTTGAATTGAGCCGGAATTCGTACCTAAGCCATATGGAAATTGCAGAACGGTTAGGCCTTTCAGAACACACCGTTCGTACACACATCAAAAAGGCCCTGAAGATCTTAAGGTCCCGTCTGGGCTTTTACCTCGTAATTTGTTTTTTAATGAGTTGAAAAATAAATGCTTATAATTTATTTTCATTTTTTTTTGTAACCGGATACCCTCTGAGTCTTTCCTGTGTCTCTAATACCTGTAAAGTCTCAATGGTCAGGACAGCAAATAAATAAACACATGCAACAGGAAGAGAAAGGAAAAAACCTTTTACAGAAATATCTGAATGGCAAGGCAAATGCCGAAGAACAGGCCATAATAGAAAGCTGGCAGCTTGACTTCCCTTTGCAGGAACGGGAATCCCTTGATGATGAAACTGCTTTGACCGATCTTGCTGAAATCAGACAGGAACTGGTCAGTGTTTCCAGTGCCCGCAAAACAAGCAGGCTTTGGCTGGCTGCTGCTGCAACTGCTTTTATTATGCTCAGCACAGGCCTATGGTTTTATTACGTCCGTCATAAACAGGAAAAGGACCCACAGAATGATCTTTATGCCAGTAACATCGGGCCCGGTAAAAATAGCGCGACACTTACATTGGCTAATGGAAAAATACTGAAACTGAACGGTGCCAAAAGCGGGGTTGTGATTGACAATGCCGGCTTGAGGTACAGCGATGGCACCCTGCTGGGAACCCAGGCACCCAGCTCCGTACCCGAGGCAATAACAGCCGCTACCCCCAAAGGTGGTACCTACCAGGTTACCCTTCCGGATGGGACCCGTGTCTGGCTTAATTCAGCATCAGAAATCCGCTTCCCTTCCAGCTTTACCGGGCAGAAAAGACAGGTTGCGCTTACCGGAGAAGCTTATTTTGAGGTAGCAAAGCTGAATAAGCCATTTATTGTAAGTACAGACAAGCAAGAGGTAAAGGTATTGGGTACACATTTTAACATCAATAGCTATGCCGATGAAATGGTTACCACAACTACTTTACTGGAAGGGGCAGTACAGGTAAGTTCCGGACCGGGCAACACGGTAAATCTGCGGCCGGGGCAGCAATCGGTACTGAGCGGCCAGGCACTGCGGGTAAACGCTGCAGATACAGACATGGCCATTGCCTGGAAAGAAGGCTATTTCAAGTTTAAGAATGAATCTGTTCCCGCTATCATGCGCAAACTTTCACGCTGGTACGATGTAGAGGTCAGCTACAGGAGTGGGTTGAGCAATGAAACTTTTGGTGGCAAGATCAGCAGGTCCAAAACCCTGGCAGAAGTCCTGGAAATGCTGCAATCCACCAGGAAAATCCATTTTAAAATAGAAGGAAGGAGGGTCATCGTGCAATAAAACTTACAAACTGAAGATGATCCTTTAAGGTAAAAACCAGGGGCCTTGAGCCGCCCCCGGTTTAAATATCCGGGTTTCATCTAAAAACTGCAACTAAACAATTTTAACAACAAACCCAAACTAAGCAAATTTATGAATTTTTATGATCTAACCCGCCATCGGCCTAAAACCTGCTGGAGGGGTCAAATAATGCGTATTATGAGGTTAACCGTCATCATAATGACCACCATGCTGATACAGGTAAGTGCCAAAGGCCTGGCCCAGAAAGTAACACTATCGGAGAAAAATGCCCCATTGCTGCAGATCTTCAATCAACTCAGCAACCAGACCGGCTACGACTTCTTTTACTCCAATGAAAGCCTGAGCCTGGCAAAGCCGGTGAGTATAACGGTTCGCAATTCACCATTAAATGAAGTGCTGGAAAAAATATTTGAAAAGCAGGATATTGTATATGTGATAAAAAATAAAGCAGTGATCATAGCCAGGAAAGAGGCCTCACTGCTCGACCTTATCAAAAGCTACCTGCAACGGATTGATGTAAGCGGAAAAGTACGCGACGAAAGCGGAAAGCCGCTGCCCGGGGCTACCGTGCGGGTTAAAGACGGAAATAAACTGGTAATCACCGCTGAAGACGGAAGCTTCTCTTTCAAAGGACTTGATGAAAAAGCGATACTGGTAATTTCTTACCTGGGCTATAAAACCACTGAGCTGCCGGTGAAACCTGTAATGAACATTATCATTGAAGCCGAAAATGCCCGGCTGGAAGAGGTCGGGGTCATCAGTACCGGTTATCAGAAAATAAAAAAAGATCAGTTGACGGGGGCAGCCTCGGGCATTGATCAGAAGGATTACCAGCAGCGTGTGGCCGTAACAGGGAACTTTCTGGAAAGCCTGGAAGGAAAGGTGCCTGGCTTAATTTATAACAGCGCTTCCCGCGAGATCTCTATTCGCGGAGTAAGTACATTTGATGCCGTAAAACGACCATTGATTGTGGTTGACGGTTTTCCAACAGAGATCGACCTGAGTACAATTAACCCCAACGAGATCGTATCCATTAGTGTGCTTAGGGATGCTGCTGCAGCATCGATTTACGGTGTTCAGGCATCCAATGGGGTTATTGTGGTGGAAACAAGGCGTGGTAAATCCGACAAATCCGGTAAGCCTGTATTTAATTTCAGGACTACCCTGGGGCTGGAGCAAAAGCCGGATTTCGGCTATATGAATTATATCGGCTCTGCAGAGCTGATCGACCTGCATAGGGCTATAGTTAAATCTGGCTATGATAGCCGCGATTATTATAACGAATACAATCCCATAGATCCGGCAAGGGTGATTTTGTTTGACCGCGATGAGCAGCTGATTACCGAGCAGCAGGCCAATGAAAAACTCGCTGCGCTGGGGGCATACAATAACCTTTCAGATTATGAGAACCTCTTTTATCGGAAACGGCAGGTAGAGAACATTAATTTTGATGTGGGCGGCGGAAATGAAAAAGGAACCTACTTGCTCGGGCTTAACTATATTGGCGAAAGACCGCAGGAGGTCGGCTCAGCCAACAAACGGGTGGTCTTAAATGTAGCGAATACCTATCAGTTCAGTAAAACTTTTGCGTTCGACTTCCGGGGGATTTATACCAACAATCAGATCAAAACCGGCAAAACTGCGCCCTATGCCGATTTGCTGCCTTACGAACGCTTAATTGATGAAAATGGAAACGCGCTGCCTGCAACATTTGGCGAGTTGAAGGAAACTTTTTATGCCATCAATGAAACCTACAACAACCGGGCTAAAGCCCTCGGATTGTACGATCAGCGCTATTATCCTTACGGAGAACTGTTTGCCAATACAAACAAAAGTTCCTTAAATTCGTTCAGGGTACAGGGGCGGCTCAACAGTAAAATTACCAGCTGGCTAAACCTGGATCTTGGCGGAGCATACGAAAATGAGCAGGGGATAACCGATCAGTTAAAGACAGAACAGGCTTATAGCGTACGCTACCTCATCAACTCAAAAGTAAGAAAAGACCCGACCAAAGGTACCCCTCTGTTTACAGATCTGCCACAAGGCGATATCTTAACCAAACAAACGCTAAGAAATGTAGCCTATACACTGCGTGGACAATTCAATGTAAATTATTACACTGAAAACAGGAAGCACAACATATCGGGTATCCTGGGTGTAGAGCAACGCAAAACGCAATCCGACTCCTACAAGACAACCTTTTTTGGGTACGACGGGCAATCGCTGATCAATAAACCGGTCAATTTCCAGGTACTGAACTCTACTGTTACCCCCGCTTTTCCCGAACTCGGGAATTATGGCTCCAGGTTTAGTCAGGCAAATTACTTCAGCGAAGCATACAGCGACCGCAGGTTCCGGTCCTTCTACGGTCAGGCAACCTATGTGTACGACCGCAGGTATGTAGCTACAGGCAGCTTGCGCATAGATCAGTCCAACCTGTTCGGGGTAGATCCGAAATACAAAAATAAGCCTCTATGGTCGGCAGGGTTAAACTGGGTATTGGGGGAGGAAGCATTTATGAAGCCCCTGAACTGGGTAAACAGCTTGCAGCTGAGGGCTGCCGTTGGTTTTAACGGGAATGTGCCCAGCAGTTTTAGCGGACCATTCCTGCTGCTCAGTTCCAGACTGAACACCATGTTCAACAGTGCGCTGCTGATGTACGATGTACTCTCACCCGAAAACCAGTCCATTCGCTGGGAGACCACCTATAACTATAATTTAGGTTTGGATTACGGACTGCTGGACAATAGGATTTCAGGTAGTGTTGATCTGTATTATAAAAAGACCAGGGATGTTTTCGGGGTCATGTCTGCCGATCCTACACTGGGCTTTAATCAATACAGTGCAAATACGGCCTCCATTGAAAACAAAGGCCTGGAGCTGATGATCAATAGTTTAAATGTGAAAGGCACAAATTTTAGCTGGCGTACGGCGCTTACGGCAGCATTTAACCAAAATAAAGTACTGGAAGTTCAGCCCAAAGACAAAACCCTGTCTTATGATATCGTAACAGGGACCGATCTCCAAAAAGGGTACGCCATGAACGCCATTTTCAGCTATAGATATGCCGGCTTAAATGAGCTGGGGCAACCGGGGGTCTACGATAGGAATGGTAATGTTAAAATTCTGAATACCGAGGGCGTGATTGATGACGTAGGCTTCGACGACCTGGTGTATAGCGGAACAACCACACCTAAATATGTAATTGGATTGAACAACCAGTTTTCTGCCGGTCCTTTTGATTTGTCCTTCCTTTTTATGTACTATGGAGGGCATATCATGCGGGTGCAGCAGGCCGACCCGAATGATGCGAATGTAGGTTATCCTTTGAAGGGGGCCTCGGTTTACTGGAAACAAGAAGGCGATGAGGCCACTACAAATGTCCCGGGCTTTCCGGTATATGGTACGCCAGGCGATTTCAGCTATGCGGCAAGGGATGGCTTTACCTATGCCAATCAGTTTGTAAGAAAGGCCGATTACATCAGGCTAAGGGATGTTATCCTGACTTACAACCTCAAAGATAAGGTGTTAAAGCGGGTAGGCCTAAATCATGTCCAGCTGCGCCTCCAGGTTCAAAATCCGTTCAAGTATACCTTTAGCGGGAATGACATTGATCCGGAATCGATAGACCGCAGGAAAGGCATAAGAACCCTCCCTCAGCAGTCTTTCTACAGCTTAACATTTTCTGCTAATTTTTAAGATCAATCAGATGAAATCATTACTAAAAAAAGAAATACCAGTCTGCCTGTTTGTTTTATCATTGCTCTTTTTCCTGCCTTCCTGTAAGGATTTTCTGGAGGTAAAGCCAAAGGGGGTGATCATTCCCGAAAAGCTGAGCGACTACGAAAATATACTGAACTCATTTACCATGACACAGACTTTTCCTTCAGCATTGCTGTACTGTACGGATGACTATTATGAGGATTACAGTCCGATAGACCGTAGCGTTCAGGCCAATATGTTTTTCTGGCGCAGGGAAGTAGATGTGAACGACCAGCTCAGTCCGGCCATATGGGGACAACTGTACCGTGTCATTTACGATGCAAATGTGATTGTTAAGCATGTGATGAACGCAAAGGAAGGTACAGTGCAAAAGAAGAAGGAAGTATTGGGAGAGGCCTTACTGGTTCGCGCCAACGCCTATTTTACCTTACTTACCGCCTTCGCAAAAGCTTATGACCCTGCAACCGCTGGTACTGATCCCGGACTGCCGCTGATCACTTCCAACGATGTCACAGAAGTTGCCCCTCAACGGTCAAGACTGCAGACTACGCTGGATAGCATCATCAACAATGCCCAGCGCGCAGTGGAATACCTGCCTTTGAATAACCTGAACCGTTACCGGAGCACCAGGGCGGGAGCCCAGGGTTTTCTGGCCCGGGTATATTTGTATATCGGCGATTATCAAAAGGCCGGCAGCTACTCGGAAGAAGCTTTGAAAGCAGCGCATCAGCTCATCAATTACAATACCCTTGGCAGCAAAGACGATCTCCCGGTTACAGACCTCAATCCTGAGATCCTCTGGCAGCGGGCCAGTGATGAGTTTAACCTGCCCAATTTTATGTTGTATTCAGACAACCTGAAAGGATATTTCAATGCCAGCGACCTGCGTTATACTTTGTTTTCCGGTACAAATGCCAAAGGCCTTTACAGGTCGGTAGCCCGCGGGTGGGGGAATTTTGGCATTACATTCCCGGAACTTTACCTGAACGTGGCCGAGACGGCAGCCCGCGCAAACCAATTGTCGAAAGCAATGGAAATGCTGAATAAAATCAGGGTGTTAAGAATTAAAAGTAACGCTTATCAGCCCTTAACGGCCTCCGATCCTGAATCGGCCCTGGCGGCAGTACTTGCAGAGCGGAGGAGGGAACTGGCTTTTGGCGATTTAAGATGGATGGACATGAAACGTCTGGACAAGGAAAACCGCATGCCGGATGTACAGAGGATCAACAGAAAAACAGGTGCATTACTCGCAACATTGAAGGCACATAGCAAGGATTACACCTTGCAGATCCCTGTCAGGGTACGGAATTTCAATCCGAAAATGGAACTTAATTAAGTTAATCAGATCCAAACTCATGAAAACAATAGTGTATATCCTGCTGATGCTGGGCGGTAGCTGCTATGCTCAAGCCAGTAAAACCGAACTAAAGGACGACCTGTTAAAAAACAAAGAGGTCCTGCTTGCAAAATACTTTCCCAGGGCAGGCGGAAAGTACTTATACAGCATGTATGTCATGCCACCCAAGCATTTTCTGAAAAAAGTTGAGGGCTATAAGTCGGCCCTGAACGGCCAGTATGCCAGCGAAAAAGACCCTGCGCTGAAAGCGCTGATGATTAAGGATGCAGATTTTTCTGCAAGAAATGTGCTCAGCTG
This sequence comes from Pedobacter africanus, assembly GCF_900176535.1. Lineage (NCBI taxonomy): Bacteria > Pseudomonadati > Bacteroidota > Sphingobacteriia > Sphingobacteriales > Sphingobacteriaceae > Pedobacter > Pedobacter africanus. The sequence goes on from NZ_FWXT01000004.1 coordinate 211,637, forward strand.
GTACCTGGAATTTTATGGATTGGATTCTATGGGGGTAAAGCGCTTTCACGATCTGCTGGAAACTAAAAAATACACAGCTGCCCAGATCGACTCTGCCCAGAAAAATGCTTATGTAAAGCAATTGAGTGAAAAGGACAGGAAATACCTCAGCGGAATGGTCAATGACGGTACATCTGTAAACGACGAATCTTTATTTAAACGTTCTGCAGCGTATAGGCAATGGCTGGACAACTACCTGATACACCTGAGTGAAACAAAATATAAGGCAGATACCAGTTCCGGGGGCCACTTTGAGGAGCTGCTGAAAATTAAGCAGATCAACCTTGAAATCAGGAACCCTTTTATCAGGACTTACCTCAATTACAAAGCAACAGCAATGATTTTGAAAGCAGTAAAAGACAATGCCGTTAAAGAGGATGCCTACAACAACTTTAGGGCATTGCCCGGTAACACTGCTTACCTTGAAGAGATCCGGCAGATTTATGCAAACTACAAAAGGATGAACGGTAAAGGGCTTGCGCCTGATTTTACCTATGCCGATGCCGATGGTAAAATGGTCTCCTTGAAAAGCCTGCGTGGTAAATATGTATATATTGACGTATGGGCAACCTGGTGTTCGCCCTGTAAGGCCGAAATTCCTTTTTTAAAAAAGCTTGAACAGGAGTTTCATCACAAGAACATTTATTTTGTGAGCTTGTCGGTCGACAAGATGGCCGATCATGGCAAATGGATGGATTATGTAAACCAGCATCAGCTTGGGGGGATACAATTGATTTCGGACAAAGACTTTAAAGCTGATTTTGTAAAACAGTTCAATATCAGTGGGATTCCAAGGTTTATCCTGATCGATCCCGAAGGCAGAATTGTGTCGGGGGATGCCAGAAGGCCCTCCGATCCGGAACTGAGGAAGGAGCTGGATCAACTCCTGAAGTAAAGCATATTCAAGCATAAAGGCCGGGTTTGCCCGGCCTTTTTTTGTCGCGAATGCCCCTCTAATTTGTCAGGTTGATACAGCATGCCGGATTGGCTGCACAGCTAAATTTGCGGCGTACATAAATCAATAACAGATGATACTTCAAAATAAAAATGCAGTAATTTATGGAGCAGGGGGATCATTGGGAGGGGCAGTTTCCCGCGCACTGGCTGCTGCCGGGGCACGTGTATTTCTTACCGGCCACCGCCTGGCTTCGGTTCAAAAGGTCGCAGATGAAATCCGTGCAAGTGGTGGAAAGGCAGAGCCGGCAGAAGTGAATGCCCTTGATCCGACGGCAGTTAATGATCACATCTGGTATGTCGCCAGTACGGCAGGCAGTGTCGATCTTTCTTTCAATCTGATCAACACCCAGGATACACAGGATATTCCTTTGGTAGACATGTCGCTCGACGATTTCACCCGACCCATCAATATTGCCATGGAAACCCATTTTTTAACCACTACTGCGGCTGCCAGGATAATGATGAAACAAAGGTCTGGTGTAATCCTGTCGCTAACTGCCACCCCGGGAGGCACAGCATACCCATTGGTGGGCGGTTTTGGCCCTGCCTGTTGCGCGCTTGAAGGTTTTTCCAGGGACCTGGCTTCGGAGCTTGGGCCCTATGGTGTACGTGTGGTAAACATCAGGTCGGCCGGATCGCCCGATTCAAAACCATTTATGGATGCCCTTGCCAGCGGAGGGCCTGAGGTTGCAGGTTTCATCAAAAAACTGGAAGAGGACACCATGCTCAAAAAGCTGCCTATGATCAATGATATTGCCAACGTAGCAGTATTTCTGGCCTCAGAGCTTTCAGGAAAAATAACAGGGGTTACCATTGATGTAACCAGCGGTACCACAAGTGCGCTGAATTATAAAGTTGAAAGGATCCCTTTTGTAGCCAAATAGGCTACAGATTATCTTCAAAATTGTATATTAGTTTTGAAACTGAACCATTTTGAAGATGATGAGATTGAAGTACATGCTGCTGCTTTGCTTTTGCCTGCCTTTTTTTTGCTATTGCCAGCAGGCCGGAGCAGATACTGTTGCCAAAAAGAACAGCTTTAAAATAGCCCCTTTTATCATACCGGCCGTATTCCTTGGCTATGGTGCAATGGCCGGGGGCGATAATTTTGTTCATGACCTGGACGTAACCACCAGGGCCGAATTGCAGGAAGACCATCCTTTTTTTTCTGTGAAGGCCGACAATTTTATGCAATATGCACCTGCAGCAGCGGTGTATGCACTAAACCTGTCAGGGGTAAAGGGCAAGCATAACCTGGTAGATGCCACCGGCATTTATGCCATATCATTTGGTTTAATGAAGGCCTCAACCCTTATTGTTAAATCGGCCACACACCGCTTGCGTCCTGATGGCAGTACCTACAACTCCTTTCCCTCCGGTCATACTGCGACTTCATTTGCGGCAGCAGAATTTTTAAAGCAGGAGTATAAAGATGTCTCCCCCTGGTACGGCTATGCGGGTTATACGGTAGCTACCGCAACAGGGATCATGCGTTTGTACAACAACAGGCATTGGGTAAGCGATGTGGTTGCCGGTGCGGGCTTTGGCATTATTGCTACCAAAGTCAGCTACCTGGTGTATCCAAAATTAAAACAACTGATTGCCGGAAAGCGGCAGCAGGATTTTAGTTTGGTGCCAATTTACCAGGAAAAAGCTTTTGGTTTCTCCTTTGCCAGCCGTTTTTAATTGCCTGCCACCGAAACGATGTGTTTCACCCTCTTCTTGTAAGCCCAGTAAAACACTATGGGATAAACAAAAAGATTGAACAGGGTATTGGTTACCAGACCGCCAATCACCACAATGGCAAGTGGTTTGGAAGCCTCGGAACCTATCCCGGTTGATAAGGCAGCAGGCATTAAACCTATAGCGGCCATCATGGCCGTCATGATTACCGGCCGCATCCTGCTGGCCACACCATCCCTTATGGCATCGGCAAAGCTCCAGTCGGCACGGTGTTTCAGTTCAGCTATATTGCTTTTAAACCTGCTGATGAGGATCACCCCGTTTTGCACGCAGATGCCAAACAGGGCAATGAAACCGATACCTGCAGAGATATTGAAGTTTACCCCGGCAAGGAGCAGGGCTGCAATTCCGCCAACCAGGGCAAAAGGAACATTATTTAACACCAGCAGCGAATCTTTGATACTGCCAAACAATACAAAAAGAATGAAGAAGATGAGCAGCAGACTGATGGGTACTGCAGTCGATAGCCTGGAAGTTGCCCTCTGCTGGTTCTCAAAATCGCCAGCCCATTCCAGTTTGTAAGCTTTAGGAAGCCTGATCTGTTCCTTTACCTTAGCCTGCGCTTCGGCAATGGTACTGCCCATGTCGCGTCCGCGGACAGAAAATTTGATTGCCCCGTAGCGCTGGTGCTTGTCGCGGTAAATGATACTCGGGCCCGTTATTTTGCGTATGCCGGAGATTTCGCTTAAAGGCACTTTGGTGCCCGACAGGGTAGGGATGCGCAAAGCGCCTATAGATACCTCATCGCTTCTGAAATCCTCAGGATAGCGGATCCTGAGCTCAAACTTCTGTTCCCCCTCATAAATCTCTGTAGCGGCTTTTCCGCCAATGGCCATTTCAATAATGGAATTGGCATCCTCGGTCCGCACCCCATATAAGGCCATTTTATCCTGGTCCAGGTTAATCTGCAACTCAGGCTGTCCAAGGTTCCGTAAAATGCCCAGGTCTTCAATGCCCGGAACGGTTTTCAGGATGTCGAATATCTTTTCTTCCTGCGCTTCAATATAAGCGTAATCATTGCCAAACATTTTTACTACTATAGAGCCTTTAACACCCGAAACTGCTTCTTCCACATTGTCGGATATGGGCTGTGAAAAGTTCAGGCTAATGCCCGGGAAGCTTTTTAGTTTTTCCTGCATGCGCCTCACCAGCTGTTCTTTGCTCTCTTTACGTTTCCATTCCGATTTGGGGTAAATGTCTACCAGGAATTCCATATTGTAAAAACCTGTGGCATCCGTACCGTCATTGGGCCTTCCGGTTTGCGAGAGCACCTGCCGTACCTCCTCAAAACTTAAAAAGATCTTTCGGATCTCGTCGCTCAGTTTTTTGGTTTCATTCAATGATACGCTTAAAGGCGCACTGGCCCTTACATAAATAGAACCTTCGTCCAGACTGGGCAAAAATTCTGTGCCCAGGAATTTAAAACTCAATAAGCCGGCAAACAGTACAACCATGGCGCCTGTAAATACGGCTTTTTTAAACCTGAAGGCTGCATTAAACACCTTCATTACCGCCCGGCTCAGGTATTCCAGAAAAATGTTGTGTTTTTCTCTTACATTCTTTTTCAGCAATACACTCGCCATAGCAGGTACCAGTGTAAAGGTGAGCAGCAGGGCGCCCAGCAGGGCAAAGCTCAATGTCCATGCCAGGGGCGAGAACATTTTGCCCTCTACCTTTTCAAAGGTGAAAACAGGCATCAGCCCGGTTATGATGATCAGCTTTGCAAAAAAGATGCCTTTCCCATTTTCCAGGCAGGCTTTTTTAATGAGGCCCAGCTTGCTCATGCGGTTGAATTTTTCAGTGCCGTTTTTAGCGGCGCTATGGTCAAGGGCCACAAAAATCCCCTCCACCATAACTACGGCCCCATCTATGATGATCCCAAAATCGATAGCGCCCATAGAGAGCAGATTGGCCGACATGCCCTTAAGTTTTAAGCAGATGAAGGCAAACAACAGCGCAAGCGGAATGATGAGGGAAACGATGAGTGTCGTTCTCCAGTCGGCCATAAACAGAAATACAATCAGGGTTACAAAAATGATCCCTTCCAGCATGTTGTGCATTACAGTATGGGTCGCAAAGTCGACCAGGTTTTCGCGATCATAAAAGGGACTTATCTTTACATCTCCCGGAAGGATATGCTCGTTTACCGCTTTGATTTTAAGCTTCAGGTTCCGGATTACCTCGCTGGGGTTTTCACCCTTACGCATCACCACAATGCCTTCCACCACATCCGGGTCGCGGTCACGTCCCACTTGTCCTAATCTGGGCAAAGCCGATTCTGTAACCTCTGCAATGGTTTTTACATATACCGGGCTGCCGTTAAAATTGTCGACAATGATGTTTTTAATGTCGTCTATATTGTTCAGCACACCAATGCCCCTTACCACATAGGCCTGTCCGCCCTGCTCAATCACGTCGCCACCCACATTTACATTACTTTTCGATACCGCATCAAACAGCTCGGTGGCGGTTACGCCGTATTGCAGGGATTTCTGCGGGTCAACCGTAATCTGATAGGTTTTAACTTCGCCTCCAAAGCTCACCACATCGGCAATACCAGGTACCGAGAGGAGTTCCCGCTGTACCACCCAATCCTGCAGGGTTTTCAATTCCCTTACCGATTTCTGGTCGCTTTGAAGCGTGTATCGGAAAATTTCACCCGTCGGGCCATATGGCGGCTGTACCTCGGGTTTTGCGCCGGCAGGCAGATCTGCCTCGTCCAGGTGGTTGTTTACCTGCACCCGTGCAAACTGGTAATCTACATCATCTTCAAAAGTGATTTTTACGACCGACAAACCAAAAAGGGAAGAGGAGCGGATGGAAGTCCGTTTTTCGGTAGGGTTCATCGCTATTTCAAGGGGCCTGCTCACAAACTTTTCCACCTCTTCGGCGCTTCTTCCCGGCCATTGGGTAATGATGGTGATATTGGTATTGGTTACATCGGGGAAAGCCTCAATGGTGGTGTGCTTAAAGCTGAGATAGCCCGCTAAAACCAGGATGAAAGTGGCAAAGAAAATGAAGTACTTGTTCTTCAGGGCAAAGCCGATGACAGACTTAATGGATTGATTCATCAGTAAAGGTTTTTAATAAGGTTATGGTTTCAGGCTATCGTAAAGGAAGAGCTGTTTCGAGGCAATTACACGATCACCCGCCCGCAGGCCATTGCTGATGTAGGCTTTGTTCTCAAATTTCCTGCTCAGCTCAACCTCCTGGATACGAACCTTTTTAACCGGATCCAGCACCAAAGCAAAGTATCTGTTGTTGTCAAAAATGAGACAGTCGGCGTTCACTACAGGCAGGCTGTTGTTGTTCCTGCCTGCAATCTGAACCCGGCCCATCATGCCGGGTTTTAACAGTTGTGCCGTATTCGGGATCACAACGCGGGCATTCATTACTTTACTTTCGTTGTTCAGCATGCTGTAGACCTTACTGATCTTTCCTTTGAAGACCTCGTCGGGGTACGAAAGAACAGTAATGCTGACCTCATCCCCCTCTTTAACCCTGGCAATATCACTTTCATAAATGTTGAGCATTGCCCATACGTCCGACAGATCGGCAACGGTAAACAGGTTCTCACTGTTATCAGGCCTTACCTGCATGTTATCGGTCAGGTTCTTTTCGATGATGAAGCCGGAAATCGGTGATTTCAGCGTATAGATCCCATTTTTATTTCCCCCGTTCAGGTTCAGGAGGGTACGGTTCCTTTTATCTTCTGCCAGTTTCACCATTAGCTCGTTATTGGCCTGTTCCAGTTCGCGTGCCGATGCCAGTCCGCTGTTGTACATATCTTCTGCCAGTTTTGCACTTCTCTGAGCATTTTTCAGCTCCGCCGATGAACTGATGGCCTCTTTGTCGAACCCGGCCATTTCTGCACTGGTCATGACAGCCAGTACCTGTCCTTTGCCAACCCTGTCGCCCAGTTTGACCGGAACACGTTGTACATAACCGCTTACCATGGGGTATATGCGGGCTATCTTTTCCTCATTGGCTGTAATCCTGGCCGAAAAGTTCAGCTCGGTTTGGTTATTGGCCCCTTGTACGGTATCGATCTTCAATCTGCCGATCAGTGTATCTGTCAGTTCAAATTTTTCTTCTTTAGGCAGTTCCCTGCTTTGCTCAGTACAACCAGACCATAAAATGGCAGACAGTATAAAGGCGGTACCGATATTTTTTAGTGTGTGTTGCATTTGTGTTATTTAAATAGCGTAGAGCCGGTTACAAAATTGAGTTCTTCCCTGGCGTTCATCCTTTCATATTTCAGTTCATTGATCTGCAATGTGCTGGCTTTATAGGAATCGTAAAAATCCAGGAACTCAATCAGGCTGATGTTCCTGTTTTTAAAGTTTCTGATCACTTCTGTAATCAGTTTATCGAAATCGCCGCTGAAATTCGGATCTATGCCCTGGTAGAGGTTTTCAGTTCTCAGGGCCGAGGTAAAGGTCTTATAAACTTCGTTTTCAAGCTTCAGATTTTGTTGTTTCAGGTTCGTTTTACCTTCTTCGAGGGCGATTTTTGCTTTTTTGATCTCGCCCTGGTTCCGGTTAAATAGTGGAAGCGGCACTTTGATGCCGATGCCGGTATATTTTTCAGGATAACTTCCCTGCAGGTCATAGCTTAAGGAAAGTTCTACATCAGGAACTGCGTTGGCCTTTTGTAGTTTAAGGTTGCTTTCGGCATAGCTGATGCCAGTTTGTGCCAATTGCAAATCGGCCCGGTTCAGCCTTGCCGAGTCCAGCAAAGCAGCATAAGATTGCTGCTCCGGATGGTAATCCTTTTCTTCAGCACCGGTGAGTTCCAGCTTCAGATTGGCATCCGGCCTGGTATTCGTCATCAGCTTGATTTCTGTTTGCAGGTCTGCTATATTGTTGAGGAGGCCGGTGTATTCTACCTGCAGACTGTACAGCAGGGATTTGATCCTGATCATGTCTTTCATGGCCACGTTGCCCGCTTTAAACTGCTGTTCATTGGCGCCTAATAATATTTTCAGGGAGCGGATCTGCTCTTCATATACTTTTGCCGATTGTTGCTGGTAGTAAGCTTTGTAAAATGTTGAGCCCAGGTTAAAGCGAAGGCTGCGCATCAGGTCGAAATATTGGTGTTCGGCCATTTTAACGCCTGCACCCGCCAGTTGTATATTTTTGTTGCGCTTGCCTGCAAGTCTGATCATCTGCGACAGCGTAGCCTGATATTGACCTGTGGCAGCATTGGTTTGCAGCCATTTTTTGGTGTCCTTGTTGTAGAGCTGGTTTTCGTAGCTCAATTCAGGGTTGTCAAATAGCCTGGCTGTAATGACTTCGGCCTTTGCCTGTTCAATTTGATAATGCTGGGCAATCAGCTGCTGGTTTTGCGCTGCAAACATTTTTTCTGCCTGCCGGAGATCAAGCCTGAGCGTATCTTGTGCCATGCTGACGGAGGTAAAGGCGGACAGTAAAAGCGCAATCAGGATTAATGGTTTTTTCATCTCCCGCAAAGCTATCTGCAGGAGATTAAAACCGGATTAAAGCCAAATTAAAGCGGCATTAATGTTTAGGGAAAATAACAGTAAAGGTAGCACCCTGGCCGGGCTCTGAGTTGACCCGGATGGTACCTTTATACAGCGTAATGATCTTATGGGCCATGTACAGCCCCATGCCGCTGCCTTTGTGCTGGTGCTGCGCAGCCGAACTGTAGAAGGGCTTAAAGAGCTCTTGAAGTTCCTGTGCCGCAATGCCGCAACCCCGGTCTGTAAAAGATAGGGCCATGCCGTCTTCCGTAATTTTTAAAGTGCAGTGTACGGGCTGCCGATCGGAAAATTTAAATGCATTGGAGAGGATATTGTTGAAAGCAATCTGTAGCAACACAGGGTTCGCCTGTATGCTGAGCGCCGCTTCATCCTCGGGCAGATCGTTTGTCGTAATGATAAGCTCGCAGTTTTCTTTTTCTTTCCATTCTGACTGCAAGGCCCATAACATTTCATCTATACGTACAGGGCTTAAGGCAGCTGATGCAAATTCAAGATCGGCCTGGGCCAGGCTCATTAAGCTGCTGATGGTCTGTTCCATTTTTCCCGCATCTTCCAGGACCGAGGCCAGTGCATTTCTGTAATCTTCCTTTTCCCTGTCCTGCGAAAGTGCAATCTCGGCGGCTATGCTCATCCTGGTTACGGGGGTCCTCAATTCGTGGGATGCATTGGCTACAAAAGTTTTTTGCAGCACAAAGGCCTGTTCCAGGTGTTCCATCAGGTTATTGAAATTTTGTGCCAGCAGGCTGATCTCATTTTTATCAGGGCCTTCCTGTACCCGGAAATGCAGGTTGTTTGATTTGATCTGTTTAACTTCCCCAATAAAGCGGTCCAGCGGCTTTAATATTCTTTTGGCAATCCACCTGCCCGATAAAAGCAGCCCGGCAAAAATGACCACGAAGATGATGATCATGATCTTTTTCAGCTTATCAAGCCGGTAATAAGTACTCCGGTCTATGGCAGAGGCCAGGATCACAAAATCGCCCTGGTTGTCTTTATAAAAGATCCCTACCACCTGGCGCCTGCCGTCCTTAAATTGTATTTTCTTTTGCTTTCTGACCTTATTGATGGTCTCATTGTCCCAATACTGCTGCTCGTCGCCAATAAATGTGGCGCTGTTCTTTGAGTTGTAAATGCGGATGACTTCGCTGTTCAGGGTTTCCAGGTATTGGTCCCTTACTTTTTTCAGCGAGTCAGACGAGATTTCATCTGCTTCCAGGTAAAGCTTGGCCGTTACCATGGTACGGTCTTTAAGCCTCGAAAAAAAATCAATCTCCATAAACCGGGCAAACATAAAATATACCGCGCACAATACAGCCAGAAGGGTCAGGGTGCTGATCAGTGTAAAGTACAAAGCCAGGCGGTCTTTAATTTTCATTTTGCCTATTTAAGTATGTAGCCCATATTGATTTTGGTATGGATGACTTTTCTTGAAAAGCCTTTCTCAATTTTATTGCGTAGAAAATTTACGTAAACGTCTATCACATTGGTGCCGGTATCGAATGTGATGTCCCAGGCATGCTCGGCAATGTATTGTCTGGACAACAGCCGGTTCGGATTCCGCAGGAACAGTTCCAGTAAGGTGTATTCCTTAGCGGTGAGCGCAATGTGTATACCCGCCCTCTTCACTTCTTTGCTATAGGTATTCAGGGAGATGTCCTCAAATACCAATTCATGCTCTTTTTTTTCTGGCGTTACCGCATACCTGCGCAGCAGTGCTTCAATCCTGGCCAGCAATTCTTTAAAATGAAAAGGCTTGGCCAGGTAATCATCGGCACCGGCATTTAACCCCGTTACCTTATCATCCACATTTCCAAGGGCAGTCAGCATTAAGATGGGCAGGTTTTGCTGAACCTGACGCAGTTGGCGGCAAAGTGTGATGCCATCTATGCCCGGCATCATAATGTCCAGGATCAGCAGGTTGAAGCCCGTACTGTCAAAGTTCTCCAGCAGCTGCCTGCCATCTGTAAAATGAACTACTTCATAGCCGCTTTCCTCAAGTCCGGTTTTAACCAGGCTGCCAATTTTAAGGTCATCTTCTGCCAGTCCAATCTTAAACATACCGCAAATATAGGGCTTAATCGGAATTGGCGTCAATTGCCTGGCAAATCCAGGTAGGTTTAAATGCTGATCTTAAGTTTTTTGGTCAGATAGTCGCGCGTAATCTGTCCGCTTTCCAGAGGCGTACGGCCTTTAACCGGAACAGCATCCAGTTCAACAATGGCGTATCCGTTAAAATGAATTGTTTTTAAAGCTGCAAATACTGAAGGGAGGTTAACGCGCCCCTGTCCAAGCTCTACAAAAATGTATCCTTTTGCATCTGCGGTATCCTTTACATCTTTAATGTGCAGGCAGTCCAGCCGGTCTTTGTATTTTATAATTGCTGCTGCAGGATCACCACCCCCTTGCTGATAATGGCCAATGTCCAGCAAGAGCTTTACATATTTCGGATCGGAATTTTTTAAGATCACATCCACTTCTTCAGGGCTTTCGCCAAGTTGTCCCATGTGGTTATGATAAGTTGTTTTTATACCGATCGCTGCAGTACGTTTGCCAATCTCATTCAATAATGCAGCATATTTAACCAGGTCTTCATGGCTTACCTTACCTGTTTTAGGACGGGATGAATTGGTAATCTGGATGCTGTTGCCACCCAGGATCTTCACAAAACGGGCGCTTTCCAGGTGTTTGCTGATCTCGGCCTCATCATTGCCTGTATTGATGTTCGCATTGCCACTTGAATACATGGGCAGAGCGAGTTTGGCATCTTTCAGCAAACGGATCAGCTCTTCAGGCTTTTGTCCGAATTGGGTATGGGCATTTGCCCTAAGCTGTATGCCTTTGAAACCCAGACCGGAGATCTCCTCAATGGCCTGTTTAATGTTGTCGCCCCAGGTAATTGCCGCGTATCCGTATTGGATTGAGGCAGCAGGCAATACCGCGGCCAATAAATCGGAGGGGGCCAGCAGTGGCGCGGCTGATAAAAGACCAATTTGGGTAAGGAAGCTACGACGCGATTGTTTCATTTTTCTTTTTTAGGGGTTCAGGTGTACAAATTAAGTTTTTTTTGATACAAAAAAAGAGGTGCCGTTAAACACCTCTCTTACCATCAAACCTCACAAAACTATTTACTTTTTTTGCCCTCTTTATTTGCTTTGTAGCGCATGTCAGGCGTGCCGTCTTTTTTAACTGGTCCGGCTGGCTTTACTACAGCTTTTACTTTGTTTTCTTTTAAACGCATATCAGGCGTACCGTCTTTTTTTAAGGTACTTGCTTTTGCTGCTGTTGTAGTGGTTGTAGTTTTTACAATTGCGGTAGCGGCCTTAGTTTCGGGTTTCACTGGCGCAGTAACGGTCTTAACCTCTTTTTTTACCATTTTTTTTGCAGGGGCAGCCGCTGTTTTTGCTGCCGGTGTCTGGGCAAATGTGGTGCTTAAACCTAATGCCATAATTGCGATTAAACTCAATAACTTTTTCATGATCTTTTTATTTAAATGCTGTTCATTAATTATGAGGTAAAGTTGAGGGATTAGCATGAAGAATACATGAAGAATAGATGTATAGGATAATAATCTTACCTTTGCACAAATTTTATGAAAAAGATCACTGATTACAGAAAACTATTGGGTGTACAAAAGGATACCGAATTGAAAGAATTAAAAACCATTTACAGGAATTTAATGAAAGACTGGCACCCGGATAAATTTCAGGACAGTGAAGCAGCCAAACTGGAAGCGGAAACCAAAAGCAAGGAAATCATTGAGGCTTACCATTTCCTAGTGAGCATTGCTCCTGAAACACTGGCGCTTTCTATAGAAGAATATACACAAACCATTACCAGCTGTGGCATTGCTGATTATAACTGGGCAGGTCTGGTACTTACCGTACATTTCCTGGATGGCAGCGCCTACGAATATTTTGGTGTTCCCAAGGCCATTTATGTAAAGCTGGTCAATGCCGATTCGCCGGGAAGGTTTGCACGCAGGCATATATTTCCTGCTTTCCCGTACAGAAATATAGCCAAATTACAGTCCGCCTAAATGCTGTAAAAAATGCTTTACCTGTAGGTTAAGGTAAATAATTGTGCTATTTTGTGGCATTGAACTACCAAACCAGCGAACCATTGAAAGTATTAATTAAAAACCTCAAAAAAGGCCTGGCATTGTGCTGCAGCAGCCTTTTTTTATTTTATTCTTGCGGAACAAGCAAAAAGGCAACTGTTGTTGCCGATCCAAAAATTGTAGCAGATCAGCCGCAGGTGGGCAGGGAATTCAGGGCAGCCTGGGTAGCTACTGTTGCCAACATCAACTGGCCCTCGAAACCAGGATTGAGCAGTATGGACCAGCAAAAGGAGGCTATCTTTCTGCTCGATTTCCTGAAAAAGAATAATTTCAATGCGGTGATCTTCCAGGTACGTCCGCAGGCAGATGCGCTGTATAAAAGCAGCCTCGAACCCTGGTCGGCCTTCCTTAGCGGAAAACAGGGGCAGGCGCCCAGTCCATATTATGATCCTTTACAGTTCTGGGTAGACGCAGCCCACGAACGTGGCCTGGAGCTGCATGTCTGGCTGAACCCTTACCGTGCGCACCACACCTCAGGCAAAACTATCAGCGAGCAGTCTATCGTTAAAAAACGTCCGGACCTTGTGGTAAAACTGAAAGACGGGCAATACTGGATGGACCCTTCCAATAAGGGTACGCAAGACCACGCCGCTGCAGTGGTGAAAGACATTGTAAAGCGGTATGACATAGACGGCGTACATTTCGACGATTATTTCTATCCTTATGATTCTTATAACGGCGGGGCCGATTTCCCGGATGAAGCCAACTGGGCAGCCTATCAGAAAAGCGGCGGTAAACTGTCGCGGGGCGATTGGCGCCGGCAGGGGGTAAACCAGTTTATAGAGCGGGTGTACAAAGAGATCAAAGCTGAAAAGAAATATGTAAAGTTTGGCCTGAGCCCGTTTGGCATCTGGAAGCCAGGTTATCCCGCTTCAATCGAAGGGATGGACCAGTACAATAAATTGTATGCCGATGCAAAACTCTGGCTGAACAAAGGTTGGATAGATTATTTTACCCCTCAGCTGTATTGGGGCATCAATACCATCAAACAAAGCTTTCCGGTGTTATTGGGCTGGTGGGCCACTGAAAATACCATGAACAGGCACCTTTGGCCAGGAATGAACGTAGGGCTGGGCGGCGACGATAAGAATGTAGATGAGATTGTAAACCAGATCATGATTACCCGCGGCATGCTGCCCAATAGCAATGGTGCAGTACACTGGAGTATCGGGGGTTTAACCAAACACGAAAAGCTGATCCGCGGAATTGCCGATGGTCCCTATAAAAAACAGGCACTTGTTCCTGCCAGTCCCTGGCTGGATGATAAAGCACCCGCGGCACCTGATGTGAAAACGGAACTTCAGCAGGGGCAGGTAAAGATCAGCTGGAACCATGCTGACGCGGCCGACGTATTTAAATGGGTGGTGTATTACCAGTATGGCAATACCTGGAATTATGTAGTCCTGAGCCAGAAAGACCGGTTTTTGATGAAATCCGCATCAGAAGCAGGACAGAAACTGAATAAAGTAATGGTTACCGCGGTAGACCGTACCGGAAATGAGAGCATAAAAATAAGCGCCAGCCTGTAGGGCCGGCGCTTATTTTTAATTAGGCTTTTTTGTCTTCACCAGGTTTGTTGATTATGGTGTCAACAGGACTACCTGCCTCGTCAGTACCTTTTAAATAAGTAGGGAGGTTCAATCCGGCCATATTGAACAGGTCATTCAGCGGAGGAACGGTTTTCATCATACCCGATACAAAATTGGCTGTTGATGAATTGCCATTCTCGCCGTTGCCATTACCAGAATCCCAAACCGTGATCTTATCGATTTTGATGTTCTTGACAGCCTCTACCTGGGTTTTTACCAGTTCCGGTAGTTTTTCAATCAATAACAACTGGAATGCCTTGGTCGGGTCGCCACCAGCAGCAGCTACTACTTCCCGGTAACCTTCGGCCTGCTTGGTCAGTATTTCAAATAAACCTTTTGCTTCGGCTTCCATCTTTGCATAGATCGCATCGGCTTCACCCTTTGCATTCTCCCTGATGGTCTCAGCATCTGCCTGTGCCTGTATAATTGCTTTCTGTTTTGCGATCTCTGCCGGGATTACAATGTTCGCAATCTGTGTCGACCTTTCTCGTTCTGAACGGGCAGTTTCGGCCTTTTGTTCTGCCAGGTAAGCTGCTTCCAAAGCCTGTGCCTGTTGTACCTTTTCAGCAGAAACAGCTATTTTCAAAGATTCCGCTTCTTTTTCACGACGTAAAGCATCAGAGTTGGCAATATTGATTTTTGCCTCATTCTCTCCTTTTACCGCAAGGGCATTCGCCTCAGATGTTTTGATACGGGTATCCCTTTCTGCTTCGGCCTTACCAATGGCTTCATCTTTCACTGCCGCTGCGATGCTTACTTCCCTGTCTTTTTGCGTGATGGCAATTTTTATGTCGCGTTCGCGCTGGGTTTCGGCTATCTGTACGTCTTTTTCCCGGTCGGCAATGGCTTTCCCGGTTTCCCCGATTTTGGTCTGCTCGGCCACACTGATCAGGGCTTCGTTAATCGCCTTTGCAGCAGCTTCTTTACCAAGGGCTTCAATATAGCCCGATTCGTCCTTGATGTCCGTAACGTTAACATTGATCAGTTTAAGGCCGATCTTTTTCAATTCGGTATCTACGTTCTTGGAGATATTGTCCAGAAATTTGTCCCTGTCGGAATTGATCTCCTCTATGGTCATGGTTGCAATAACCAAACGCAGCTGCCCGAACAGGATGTCCTTGGCCAGCTCCTGAATGTCGGTAGGGGCAAGGCCCAGCAAACGTTCTGCAGCATTGTTCATGCTGTCGGTTTCTGTAGAAATGGCGATGGTGAAACGGCATGGAACATCCACCCTGATGTTCTGCCTGCTCAGCGCATTCACCAGATTGGCTTCTATGGAAATGGGTTTAAGGTCAAGGTAAGCGAAATCCTGGATAACCGGCCATATAAAGGCACCGCCACCATGGATACATTTTGCTGATGTGCCGCCGGTTTTTCCGTAAATGACCAGGATCTTGTCAGAGGGGCATCTTTTGTAACGGGCAATCAGGGCCGATAAGGTTACAAAAATAACGATAACACCCACAAGAATGAGGGTAAGAGGTGATTGTAAGAGGTCTTGCATGCTAAATTCTTTCTACGAGTACGAGGTTTTGGTTTATTGTTTTAATGATTCTGATGGTTGCCCCGCTTTCCAGTAGTTCTCCATCGGTAATGGCATCGAGTTCTTTAAATGAGCCATGGATGCTGACATGGATTTTTCCATTGCCGCTGCGGTTTGCAGGGATGCGCAGGTATACTGAGCCGGATTTGTCCAGTGTACTTTCTATTTTAAAAGTATTGTCTTCCGCCAGTTTCTGGATTTGCCGGATGATGACAAAGAACAACAGGATAAAGCCTATGCCCACCGCTACGGATAGCGCAATTAACAGTGGTTTGTTATCGATAACCCTGAAAAATGAAATACCGGTCCAGCTTAACCCTAAAAGGAAATTGATCAGGTTCCGGAAAGAGAAGAGCTGAAAAGGCGCATCAGCATGATCTAAATTGCCGTCAAAATCTGCATCTATACCGTCCGCTGAATCAATACCGATAAAGGTCATGACGGTTTGAATTGCAAATACCAGGCTTACAGGAATTGCGATAAACCAAAAGATCCTCAATAAAGGGTCAAGAGTGTTAAAATAGTCCATAGGCGTAAAAATATAATTTTTCTGAAGATAAAGAAAAATAAAGGCAAGACAGAAAACCTGCATTGCTGAATTTAAAATTTGTAAATTTGCTTAAAGGGGATTTTAAGCATGAAGGCCTACCATACGCTTGCTGATATTGAACTCGTTGCTTTATTAAAAGAAAGTAACCGGGATGCCTTTGCGGAAATATACAACAGGTATAAAGGTATTTTATTCGTTCACGCCTATAAACGTTTGCTGAACAGGGATGAAGCCGAGGATGCTGTACATGACTTATTTGCTGCTTTATGGGCCGGCAGGGTAAATTTCAATTTGCAGACCGGTAATTTACCGGGCTACCTGTACAGTGCCGTAAGGAACCGGGTGCTGAAGGTGATTGCCAAAAGACAATTTGCCGAGGGCTATTTGGCCTCGGTGGCAGAAATGGAAAACACGGCAACCGACTACAGGGCCAGAGAGAACCAGTTAAAAGCGATTATCGAAAGGGAAGTGGCCCTGCTGCCTCCCAAAATGCGCGAGGTATTTGAACTGAGCAGAAATGCCCAGCTCTCGCATAAGGAAATTGCCGCTCAGCTGGAGGTTAGCGAAAAGACAGTGAAAAACCAGATCAATAATGCGCTGAAGATACTGAGGGTAAAATTAGGATTGTTCGTATTCCTCTATTTCCTGATCAATCATTAGGATTTATTTTTTTATTTTTTTTCTGGGCCCTGAACCGGGTTCAAGGGTCTGGTCTATAATTGCAGGATAAATCTGCCTGATTATGGAAGAACGTAAGATCGAAATATTGTTAAATAAATACCTGCAGGGTACGGCTACAGCTAAGGAAAGAACTGCTGTAGAAGAATGGTACCTGAAATTTAAGGAAACAGAACGGCCTGAAATCACCGATACCTTTGTGGAAAGTTCTACTGACCGGATCTGGCAAAGACTGGAAGCGCAATTTGACCTGCCGGAACAGACAACCACCATCCCGCTGCACAGAAGGATAAGTACTTGGGCAGCCGCTGCAGCAATTGTGCTGGTGGCCTTGGCCGGATTGTTTTATCATTACAGCAACGGCAGCATTGCGGAGCGTCCCGGGCTGGCAAATCAAAGCGATGTAGCGCCCGGAGGTAACAAGGCCATCCTAACCCTGGCCAATGGTAAAAAGATCAGCCTCAATGATGCTGAAAACGGTGCGCTGGCCCAACAGGCAGGCATCAGCATTTCCAAAACTGCCGACGGACAGCTGGTATATGAACCAAAAGCCCTGGATAAAGAACTGAGCCCTAAAGAAATCAGTTACAATACCGTAGAAACCCCGAGGGGAGGGCAGTACCAGATCAGCTTACCGGACGGGACTAAGGTCAGGCTTAATGCTGCTTCTTCACTTTCCTATCCCGCAACTTTTGCTGGACAAGACCAAAGAATGGTGCAGCTTACAGGAGAGGCCTATTTTGAAGTAGCAAAAGACAAACAACATCCTTTTACGGTAAAAAGTAAAGGCCAGGAGATAACCGTATTGGGTACCCACTTTAACGTGAACGCCTATGCCGATGAGCCTGCTGTAAAAACAGCCCTGCTGGAAGGGAGTGTAAAGATCAGCGCAGGAACAGTGGCGGTTGTGATCAGGCCAGGGCAACAGGCCAGCCTTAAAAACGGAAACATCAACATAGAAGAAGTAAATACAAGTGTTATGGCCGACTGGAAAGCCGGTAAGTTCAGGTTTAAGAATGAGCCGTTGGCCAGTATTTTAAGAAGGGTTTCGAGGTGGTATGATGTAGAGATCGTTTATAGCCCTGGTTTCAAAGATATGCCTACTTTCACCGGGTCAGTTTCCAGGTTCGACAATGTGTCTGCAGTGTTGAAAATGCTGGAAGAAACCAGCGATGTGAAGTTTTCTATTGAAGGAAAAACCATAAAAGTACAGTAATCATACTGGCCTGACCAGCCATTTAACAGATCAATAATCAACTAAAAAAACAAAATGAAGAAACAGCTACGAAAGAGAAGTTAACAGAATGGGTTTTTAGGCAAAAAAAGCCATGAAAGTGTGACTAGCACCTGCATGGCCTTATGGCCGAGTTAACCCCTAAAAACAATTTTGCGAAGAGTTTTAACCGTATTAACCCAAACCTAAACGAAAGTATGAAATTAAATGCTTTTTACCTAGGCATGCTGCGCCTGTGGCTGCCTAATAAACTATTGTTAATTATGAGACTGATCATAATTATGCTTTTTGCCAGTTTAATGCAGGTCAGCGCTGCCGGCTTTGCACAAAGGCTTACCTATGCCAAAAAGAATGCTACACTGGAGCAGGTTTTTCAGGAAATTGAAAAACAGACGGGCTTCCAGGTGTTGTACTCCAACCAGAAAGTAAACGATGCCAAAAAACTGGATGTGGATTTCAGGAACTCCAGTGTAAAAGAGATCCTTGATTTTTGTTTGAAAAATGAAGCTTTAACCTATAAGATTGAGCAGAAAACCATCCTGATCAAAGAAAAAGACCCGGTTGTTCAAATCCGGATGCCTATTTTTCCAACCGAGATCAGGGGGCAGGTAACAGATGCCAAAAAACAGCCTATGGCCGGTGTAAACATCCAGGTAAAAGGAAAAAGAACAGGGGTGATTTCAGATGGCGAAGGCCGTTATAACATCAAAGTGGATGACGCTGACGTGTTGGTGTTCAGTATGGTAGGCTTTAAACCCCAGGAAATTGCCGTGAAGGGCATGCAATTGCTGAATGTGACCTTGCTGGAAGACGTTGGCGAACTGGAACAGCTGGTAATTACCGGGTACGGTAAAAAGAAAGTCAGTGAGCTGACAGGTGCCCTGGCCACTGTGAAAGGAGAAGACCTGAGAAATGTTGCTTCTGCTTCGATTGTCCAGAACTTAAAAGGAAAACTGGCAGGCCTGATTGTGAGCGACGTTGGCGGAGATCCCGCCAGTGCCTCCAGTTTAAACGTAAGAGGTGTAGGCTCCCTGGGCGGAACTTCTTCTACACAGCCCCTTGTCGTAATTGACGGGTTGATCCAGGATATGAGCAATATCTCAAGCGTTGCAGGTGCGGCGAACATCCTCAACCTGAGCCCGAATGATGTGGAATCGGTTACCTTGTTAAAGGATGCAGCTTCAACTGCTTTATACGGATCAAGGGCCGCAAATGGGGTATTGGTCATTACCACCAAAACAGGGGCAGGACTGCGTTCGGGCAAGCCACAGCTCAACATGGAAGCAAACTATAGCTGGGAAAATCCTACGTTTGGCAAATTCAGGATGATGAACAGTGCAGAGCGTTATGAATTATTGAGTCAGGCCTATACCAACGATTATAAAAATCAGAACCCGACTAAAACCGACGCCGAAGTACAGGCTTACCTCGCAACGGTGATGCCGGATAAGACTGACGCCTTGTCGCACGATACAGACTGGATGCGCGAAGGTTACCGAACCGGGCAGATCCAGCGTTATAACCTGTCTATGGCCGGCGCTTCCGAAAAATTCAGTTATTATGGAGCGGCAACCTACCACAGGGAACGTCCTATAGCTGTGACCGATAAATTTGAACGCTACAGCATCAGGGTCAATACTGAGTATAAACCTACATCTAAACTGACCATCAATACGGGTTTCAATGCACTGTATTCACCAACCCAGAACTCAGGTCTGAGCAATTACCGCGGGGCATTGTATAAAATGATGCCCTGGGATTATCCAAAAAATGCCGATGGGAGCTATCGTTTGGGTGGTAGCAATGAAGCCAACTGGTATTCGAAGGGTGCATTTAACCCGCTTTACAGTACACAGGAAGGCTTCAATTACCGTTACGACAAGGCCTACATGGGCGGTTTGGATGCGAGGGTAAGCTACAGTTTCAATCCATGGCTGGAAATCTCCAGTTCCAACCGGATTACCCTAACAAGCTCTAAAAATGGCTTTTATGTTGACCCCCTTGACCTAGCCTCTGGCCGTCCGGGAGGATCTTATTCCAGGAACCTTACCCAAAACCTGAACTACATTACTTCCAACCTGCTGACTTTCAATAAAGAATTTGGCCTGCACCAGGTGAAAGGCCTTGCCGGTTTTGAGTTCAATAATGTCCGTAATGAGGTAACGGGTGGAAGTACCACAAACATTACCTCGGGCCTTTTCTCATTAAGTCAGGGCACTTTCCAGGGAATATCGGAGAGTATTGCAGAGGTTTCTTATTTATCGTACCTGTCTGAAGCAAATTATAGTTATGATAACAAATATTTTGTATCCGGATCATTCAGAAGGGATGGATCTTCAAAATTCGGCATCAATAACAAATACGGTAATTTTTACTCTGTAGGTGGCTCCTGGACCGTAAGCAATGAAGCTTTTTTAAAGCACAATAAAACACTGACCAATCTACGTTTAAGGGCAAGTCATGGTACCACGGGTAATGCCGATCCGGTTGGTGCTTACTCAATTTATGGGGTATACAATTTTATTACCGGCACTTCACAGTATGATGGGAAACCCGGTATCGTACCTGGGGCCAACGACAATAACCCTGACCTGCACTGGGAGGTACAGCGCATGAACAATATCGGTTTGAACATCGGCTTATGGAACCGTTTAAACCTGGCCATCGACCTGTATGATAAAGCCAATACCAATATTTTAAGGACCGTTCAGGCCCCGATCAGCAGTGGTGTTAGCGGTGTGGTAAAAAACATAGGAAAAGTTTCCAATAAAGGCATTGAGCTAGACCTCAACTCGCTTAATATCGACGGGAAGGTAAAATGGACTACCAATCTCAACCTGGCCTTTAACCGCAATAAGGTGCTTTATTTGACAGACGTGCCTTCAATTTTACCCACTACCGGTGGTTTTGTGATTGCCCCGGGTTATGCCATTGGTACCATTTATGGCATTGTATATAAAGGGGCAGACCCCGATAGCGGTAAACCATCGTACGAAGTACGGAATGCAGATGGCAGTAAAGGCAGCACCCTGAACATCAAGGAAGCTACGCTGCAGATCCTGGATTCCCAGCAGCCTGATTTTTCGGGTGGTATCAGCAATTCGGTCAACTACAAGGGCTTTACCTTGAGTGTACTGGCAAATTTCATTACCGGACTTAAAGTAAACAACGACCTGCGCGGTTATATATTTGGCCCCCTGGAAATAGACGGTGCCTCAAAAACAGTAAACAATACGGCACTTCCTGCAGGGCAGACCCGCTGGCAGAAAAAAGGCGACATTGCCTTTGCACCTGCGGCTACCCTAAATGGTTACCCGGAAGCCAATGGTTATACCACCACCCGGTTCATAGACAATGCAAGCTTTTTCAGGCTACGCAACGTAAGGCTAACTTATGATTTGCCCTCTAATTGGCTGAATAAGGCTAAAATAGGCAAAGCCTCGTTTTTTGTTGCTGCTGATAATGTTTTCACCATTACCAAATTTACAGGGCTGGACCCGGAAGTTGGGGGAGGAAGCTTTGAGAATAGTGCAAAATATCCGATCAACAGAAAAATCACTTTAGGACTTAACATGACCCTGTAACCAGGCTATCCAATAAAAAATTTTCAATTATGAAAAAGATTCACAATTATAGTTTACTGCTTTTAACCTTACTGTTACTGGCAGCATGTTCCGAAAAGCTGGACCTACGCCCCGAAACCAGCATGGATACCGATAAGGCACTTAGCGGCGAGACGAACCTGAAGCTGGCCACCAGCGGTAATTATAGCTTACTGAACGACTTCGATTACATCAGCGCATACTTTCATATGGCAGAGTCTCCGGTAGATAATGTAGAAGCTACTTCCGTTTTTGATCCGGGGGGTACCAGGCAGTACGGTGCCTATTCCTATGTTCATTTTCCAACCATGGCAAATTCCACCCGGTTATATACCAATGCCTATAAATTGGTAAGGGGTGTCAATAATGTCATTGCTGCAATCCCCGATGATGCCAGCCCTGCTTTGCTGCAGCTGAAAGGTGAAAACCTTTTTTTGAGGGCCATAGCTTATCATTCCATGGTTAAAATATTTGGCCGGCCATATGTACAGAATAACGGGAACAACCCTGCTGTGCCGATTATTGACAAACCCATGCCAACACTGGAACGCCCTGCCAAACGCCATACCGTTAAAGAAGTTTACGATTTTATGGTGGCAGATCTGCTGAAAGCAGAGGCCATGATGACCATAGATGCCAATAACAATGCCTTTGCTTCCAAATATGCCGCGCAGGCCATGCTGTCGTCATTATACTTAAATATGGGTAATAATGCAAAAGCCATAGAATATGCCGATAAAGTAATTGCTGCAACAGCTAAATTTACCCTGGTGCAGGGAGATGCTTATAAAGGTTACTTTGCCACCAACCACAGTACCGACAAAGAAACCATTTTCTGTATCAAGAACCTGGATGGGACCGGTAGTGGCTTTTATTACTATAACCAGAGTTATACTGTAGAAAAGTTTGCTGCAGTTTCAAAGCCTTTATGGGATTTGCTGAACGAAGGAACCGGAGATCTGCGGAAGAATTTTTATAAAGCCCTAAAAACAGCCGATGGCACAACCTGGAACTTTACCACCAAGTTTGTGCAGAACCCGGCAGTGAATACTACCGAAAAAGTAAGCTCTCCGCCAATTTACCGCCTGGCAGAAATGTACCTGAACCGTGCAGAAGCCAATGCAAAACTCAATAACGGACAGCTTGCCCTTGATGATGTAAACACCATCCGCAGGCGTGCCGGGCTTACCGGAACCGACCTTTATGCACTTGGCAGTCTGCGTGGCCGCAGCACCGTTTTGCAGGTCGTTTTAGACGAACGGCGTTTAGAATTTGCTTTTGAAGGAGGACAACGCAGGGACGACCTGCTGCGCAACAACCTGCCGATGATCAGAACTTACGGCAAAGCAGGGCAGCCAGGATCGAACATTACCGTACAGCCCACCGATGCCCGGGTGGTTTATTTCCTGCCTTTAAGTGAAACCAATGGCGTTACCAATTCCTTAGAACAAAACCCTTAACCTATGAAATTCTATTGTATAAGCTTAAAAAGCCTGCTCCCGGTGCTGCTGATATTCAGCAGCCTTACCGGATTTGGGCAGCAAAAAGACAGTTTTACCCTTTCGGGGAAAATAACCAACCAGGATTATGATTTTGTTTATCTGAAATACACCGGCCCCGCGGGCCAACGGGTGTCGGACAGCGCTAAAATCAGTAATGGCAATTTTCAGTTTAAAGGGCGTATAAGCGAACCTACTGTTGTCTTCCTGAATGGAAAAATGAAAAGCCAGAGTATGGACGATCCTAATTTTACCAGTATATTTCTGGAACCTGCCTTCATGACCATTAATTTGAAAGCAGGGGATTTCAAAAATGCTGAGCTCAAAGGTTCTGTAAGCCAGGATCAGCAAAAGGCCCTGGATAAGCTTAAAGCGCCGATAAGAAAAGAAATGGAGCCTGTTCTGGAGGCTTACAGGAAGGAAAAAAACCACGAAAAAGCTGCTGAGATCAGGGAGCAGTTTGAGCCTTTCAATGCAAGAATGGATAAAGTAGATTTTGCCTTTTTTGCTGCGCACCCTGATTCCTATGTAACGCCATATATGATGCGTTTTAAGATTGCCGGCCTGAATACAGCAGCGGCAAAGAAAATCTACAACAGCTGGACCAAACGCATTCAGCAAAGCAGCTATGGTAAGTATATTGCTGAGGAGATCAAAAAACTGGAAAGTGGGTCTCCAGGCAGTAAAGCTGCAGATTTTACAGCAAAAGATATCAATGGTGAACAGCTGAGCCTTTCAGATTTTAAAGGCAAAAAATACGTCATGATTGATTTCTGGGCCAGCTGGTGTGTGCCCTGCCGTAAAGGCAATCCCCACCTGATCTCGGTGTACCATAAATACAAAGAAAAAGGTTTCGAGATCATTGGTGTAGCAAACGATGATAATGCCGTTGAAGCCTGGAAAAAAGCGGTGGAGCAGGATAAAATCGGAATCTGGAAGCATGTGCTGAGCGGTTATAATCGCAACGCCAGTGAGGCTGAAAAAGCGGCATACATTAATGAGCGTTATGGGATCCATACTTTACCGACAAAAATCCTGATCGATAAAAACGGGACCATTATAGGCCGCTATGGCGGGGGCGGAGAAGATGATGCCGCAATGGACAAAAAACTGGAAGAGATTTTCCGGTAAGAAATAAAAACAGGGTGCTCAAAAGGCCCCTGTTTTTATTTACGCATTAATCCATTCCTTCCAAGGCAATATCCACTGTCAAGCTCGTACTATTCAGCGCCTTTATCTTTCATTAAAATTTTGATAAAATATCCAAAATTTAATAATTAAATACATTAGATTAATTATTGAGAAATATTTGGTTGTTTAAATTGTTTATATATATTTAATTTAACTTATTATATTTCCCTTGCTTTTCCTGTCAATTCTTAGTATATTTATCATCCGCTCGTTTACTCAGAAAATCCCAAATCTATTCTAAAACAGCTACTCCGCCTAAGATTCATTCTATCTTCTCTGCTAATAACTACAAGTAATTCACATATAAAACACTGAATTAGCTTACCATTAAGTTACCATTAGCTTACCGTTGGAATACCCTTGAAATACCACAATGGTATTCCAACGGTAACTCAAGGGTATTCCAAGGGTATTTCAACCATGTGATTTACTTGTATTTTATACGTGATTTATATGAGGTTATTTACTACTCATAAGCTAAGGATCAGGAATTTAAATGTTATCTTTAAGGAATTGGCCCCGGAGTGTGGGCTGAGATGATAACCAAATATAAACAATATAAAATGATTATGACAACACCTAACCAGTTTCTATTTTAAAAAATCCAGTATAACAGGCAGGGCCACAGGCGGATTATTTGCCTCCTTTAATGTGGTCAGTTCACCCATGTAAGTGCCATGTCCACCCGGAATAATAGCAAGCCTGGCATGCGGCAAACGGCGTGACAGTTCTACTGCATGTTCAGGTGTAGACACATCCTGATCACCAATAAGGATTAAAGTCTGATTTTGTATGGCTGCTATGGATTTGTCTGGAATATCAGTAAACTGCTGCATCCTGTGTGCACATTGGTTAAACATAATATCCAATGCTTCCCTGCTTGGATTGATGGCCTTAAATGTGCTGACATAAGGTTCAGGCATGTCCTCAAATTTTGCATTTTTCATGCCTTCCCAGAATGCTGGAGGGACCCCTGCCCGTTTATACATGGATGAGGCAACGATTAACTTATTTACCAGCTGCGGGTGCCGTATTGCAATTTGCAATGCAGTGGTGCCCCCATTGCTGAAACCAAAAATATCAGCTTTTTCAACCTTCAGTTGCCTCAATAGTTCCGCTACATCGTCGGCATCCTGTTCAAACGTGATTTGTCTGCCATCGCGGTTATCGCTGTGGCCATGGGCCTGCAGTTCAACCCCAATAACCTGGTGTGCTTTGGCCAGTGCAGGCAATATCCTGCCAAAAGTAGTTTGTATGGTAGATGCGGCACCATGTATCAGTACCAGGGGTTTACCTGTTCCATGTATTTCGTAATACATGTGTAAACCATTTACTGTGGCGTATTTTCCTGTTTGTGAGTTTGCTGTGTTCATAAAGCAGACGATTAAGGATAATAAAGTTATAACTCTTTTCATGATTATGTTTTTTATAATGTGCAATTATATGGTTGCAAATATAAACGCAATCACTTGATTGCGCAAATTTATTTGAAATGCTTTGTAAGCAGAGACAAATCGACAAAAAAATGAACAAATTTTACAGATTTCTATCGTTTACTTTGGTTTGTAAAAAAACCAAATATAAACTGTATTGTGAATGAAGAATTTATTTCTACTCCCGTTGTTTTTACTACTGCTTTCATTTGGTACTTATGCACAGG
The DNA here is from genome assembly GCF_900176535.1 of Pedobacter africanus. Classification (NCBI taxonomy): domain Bacteria; kingdom Pseudomonadati; phylum Bacteroidota; class Sphingobacteriia; order Sphingobacteriales; family Sphingobacteriaceae; genus Pedobacter; species Pedobacter africanus. The sequence continues at coordinate 237,542 of NZ_FWXT01000004.1, forward strand.
ATCAGGTTGTTACAGGAAAAGTTACGGATGCTGCCGGGAACGGCCTACCGGGTGTAACCATAACTGTTAAAGGAACTGCTCAGGGGACAAGCACCAATGAAGAGGGTAACTTCAGTATCCGGACAAATAAAGGGGCGATGCTCTCTATATCGCTGATAGGTTATATGGAGCGGGAAGTTGCGGCTACGGGAAGCGGTCTGCTCCCCATTGTACTTCAGGAAGCAGCTGTTGGCCTGGACGACGTGGTCGTAATTGGCTATGGTACTGCAAGGAAGAGGGATCTCACCGGCGCAATTACACAACTTAAGCCCGATAAAATTGCTGATGAAAACCCCAGAACAGTGCAGGATATATTAAGGGGAACCCCTGGTTTGACCATCGGGCTGGACGCATCTGCAAAAAATGGGGGCTCCATCAATATCCGTGGGCAGCGCTCTGTGTATACAGCGGGTAATCATAATTCCCCTCTGCTGATTCTGGATGGAATGATCTTTTATGGTGAATTGTCTGAAATAAACCCGGATGACATCGAGCAGATCGATGTACTCAAAGATGCCTCGGCAGCGGCTATTTACGGCGCACAGTCTGCCAACGGTGTATTGATCATTACGACCAAAAAAGGGAAACCGGGCAAACCAGCTATAAATTTTACCTCGAACCTGGGCTTCTCTACTATGGGCGCAAACAGGCCGGTATGGGGGCCGGAAGGGTATTTAAAATATAGGCAGGACTGGTATACGGCGGCTTCTTACGATGTGAATCCGGCAACTGGCAATTATGAGCCTTACATGTCGGCCAGCATTGATGCCAGCGATTCCAAGGGTAAACCTGGTTATTATGAAAAACCAAGCCCGGATATGTTGGCCAGATACGGCATCACAGAAGCCGCCTGGAGAGCTTATTCCGTAAACGACGCCAATGCCTCCATTGAGCAGATTTATGCCAGGCGGATCGGGCTGGGCCATAATGTTTTGAGTAATTACCTTGCCGGGAAAACCTTCGACTGGTACGACCATAGCTTTCGGAAGGGGCTAAACCAGGACTATAATCTTAGTGCTTCCGGTGCGAGCGATAAGATTAACTATTACATGTCGGCCGGATACCTTTCCAATGAAGGGGTAATTGTGGGCGACAACTATAAAGCGGTACGGTCTAATCTTAAAATCGATGGTAAAATAACAGATTGGCTGAATATTGGTGCCAATATCAATTTCCAGGACCGCTCGGACGGAAACATTGCAACCGACTGGTCCAGTGCAATTACCTTTAACAGCCCTTTTGCTTCCTACCGGGACCCAAATGGGAACCTGGAGATTTACCCCCAGGGATCCACACTTACCGGTCTGGTAAGAGGTTACAATTACGATTACAACAGGCAGTTTCAGGACCTGGAAAGTGGTTATACGGTCCTGAATTCTATTTTTACGGCCAAGGTAAAACTGCCATTTAACATCACTTATTCATTTAACGGCTCGCCCAGGTACCAATGGTTCTATAAACGTTACTTTACCTCATCACAGCATCCCGATTGGAGGCCAGGCGCTAAAAAGGCCGGCGTTAACCGTGAAAACAGCAAACGTTTTGACTGGTCGCTCAACAATACCATCAACTGGGAGCAGACTTTTGCCCGGAAGCACCGTGTAAATGTAACACTGGTGCAGGAAGCAGAAGAACGGCAGTCCTGGTGGGACAATATCCAGGCCTGGGATATATCGCCAACTGATGCACTGGGCTTTCATGAAACGAAGGGTGGCGACAAGCTGTTAAGCGAATTTGATACCAGTGACGGCCGGCAAACAGCTGACGGCATGCTGGCCCGCCTGTTTTATGCTTATGACGACAGGTATATGCTGACCACTTCTGTACGCCGCGACGGATATTCTGCATTTGGTACCTCCAACCCCCGGGCCACCTTCCTTTCTGTTGCGCTGGGCTGGACCTTTACCAATGAAAAATTCTTTAAGTGGAAACCACTGAGCAGCGGTAAACTGCGCTTGTCTTATGGCCAGAACGGAAACCGCTCACTCGATGATGCCTATGTTGCATTGGCCAATCTTGCCAATGGCGCAGGCACCCAGGGCTATATCAATGCCAATGGAGACTATGTACAATTTCAATACCTGCGCATAGACCGGATGGCCAACAAAAATTTGCAATGGGAGAAAACTGCCTCTTTTAATGTTGGCCTCGACCTGGGCTTTTTGGATAACCGCATTTCAACTACGTTGGATTATTTCCGTATGTCTACAACAGATATGATCATGAACCAGTCTTTACCTGGTTTTTCAGGCTTCAGCAGCATCACCACCAATCTGGGCGAAGTGCTGAATAAGGGATTTGAAATCACTGTCAACTCGCATAACATAAAGGGAAAGGACTTTAACTGGAGCACCAGTTTCGGCTTTTCAAAATACAGCAATAAGATCAGGCACCTTTATTACCAGTTTGTAGATGTGCTGGATGCCAACGGTAATGTCATATCCAGTAAAGAGGTGGACGATATTGGAAACCAGTGGTTCATTGGCCAGCCCATCGGTGCCATCTGGAACTATAAAGTGACCGGTATCTGGCAGGTAGATGAAATTAAAGAGGCGGCCAGGTTTGGGCAGCGCCCCGGGGACCCTAAGGTGGCCAACACCTATACGGCAGATGACGTGATTAACCCCGACGGGAGTATTAAGCCGGTATATAACGACAATGACAAGGAGTTTCTGGGACAAACCCAGGCACCTGTCATGTGGTCGCTACGGAACGATTTTAATTACAGGAACTTCAACTTTTCCTTTAACCTCTATTCGTACTGGGGGCACAAAAGTTTAAATGGAGCTTATATGAATCAGGACAACGGTACTTCTACCATTAGTCAGGGCCTTGCCAATACTTATGAGAAGCCCTACTGGACACTGGAAGCCCCCAGCGATTTCTGGGCCCGCCTGGAATCTAAAGGGCCTGCAGGCCTCAATGCACCGCAAAGGGTGTTCGACCGTTCTTTCATCAGGCTGGACAATGTAAGCCTGGGTTATACCCTACCTAAAAAATTAACCTCATCGGTTAAAATAGAAAAGTTAAAGGTATTTGGTTCTGTACGCAACCTGGCCGTATGGAAAAAGGACAAGAACTGGCGCTACTGGGATATTGAAACTGCACAAATGGCCCCGAGAATATTCACACTGGGCTTAAACCTGGGCTTTTAAACGAATTAAGGATGAAAACGAATAATTTTTATAAATCGGTTGTTCTGGCAACAGGCATCGCATCTGTTGCCCTCATTTCGGGCTGTAAGAAAGATTTTTTGAAACCGGACCCGCTCTCCTTCTATGAGCCGGAAATTACATTTTCGAACCGCGCAGGGCTGGAAGCTACCACTGCCATGCTGGACAGGCACCTGCGTACTTACTGGAGCCATTTAACAACAAGGGATATTTCTGTGCCCATTAGTACGGAATATATGCTTTCAGATGTGGCTGTATCTGGTAAAACAGATGACGGTAATATTTTTGCCGATGTAGCTACACGCCTTACCCCAACGGATGGTATGTTTGACAACGATGTGAACATGATCTCCTTTTTTTGGGGGGAAACCTATAATGGTATAAAATACGCCAATACGATTACCAGTTTTATTGACAATGTACCGGGGCTGGACCAGGCCACAAAACAGGAGTTCCTGGGCCGTGCTTATTTTCACAGGTCATTCCGCTACATGGCACTCTGCTTTCAGTTTAAGGACGTGCCCCTGGTGACCAAAATATTAAAGCTGCCCAAACAGAACTATAAGACCAGCAGCAGGGAAGCCATCCTGGAAATGATCACTGCCGATATGGAAAAGGCAGTAGCATGGGTACCTGAACAGTCAAAAATGGCTTATATCGGGATGATCAATAAGGGTGCCTGCCGTCAGCTGCTGCTGAAATGTTACCTTGCTACGGGTAAGTGGGACAAGGCGATAGCCCAGGCAGATACGCTCATTAACCAATCGGGTTATGCTTTGATGAACGGAGAGTTCGGTACATTCGACAATCCTTCACCGGTGGCCTGGCCGGTAACAAGAAATGTGATCTGGGATTTGCACCGGCCGGTAAACAAGGCAATTGCTGCCAATAAGGAAACCATTCTGGTACTGCCCAACCGAGAGGGAACAGATGCCACCATCAGGTACAAATCTATGCGCAACTGGGGGCCGATGTGGAACCAGAATGCCCTGAAGTCGCCCAGTGGAAAAGTGCTGTTGTCGGTAGCCCGGACAGATCCCAAATACCGGGCCGATTACGATATCAATGGCACCGTGGGAAGAGGGCTGGGCATGATCCGGCCCACACATTTTGCCCAGTTCGGCCTTTGGTTTGTTAACGGGGTAAACGACGCCACCGATCTGCGCCACAACAGTACAGTAGGAAACTGGGCGCGTATGGAAATGTTGAAATATAATGATCCTGCCGATGCTAATTTCGGACAAAACCTGAGGCTGTATAATGGCTCAACGCTTTTGTGTACAGATACCATTCGCAGCTGGTTTAACTGGCCGCACTATAAAATATTTATTGAAGACCCTGTGTTCCTGGCCACGCCTACCTCTAACCGAAATGATGGCGGGGCTGCCGACTGGTATTGCTATCGCCTGGCAGAAACGTACTTGCTGCGCGCTGAAGCACAATTTTATAAAGGAAATATTGCTGCTGCAACAGAAGATGTGAACGTAGTAAGAAGAAGGGCTCGCTGCAGTCAGCTTTACACCAATGTAAACATTGGCGATATTGTGAATGAGCGCGCCCGCGAATTGTACCTGGAAGAATGGAGGCACATGGAACTGAGCAGGATCTCGTACAGCCTGGCCTTGAGCGGAAAAGCTGATGAATGGGGCAATACCTACAATGTAAATACTTTAGCTGATAACAGCTACTGGTATCAGCGCATTCAGCATTACAACGACTATTACAACAAAAACAAGGTTAGTGTAAGGAACAGGAACTATACCATCACACCCTATAACATCTACTGGCCTATCCCTCAGAATGCCATCAACGCCAACCTTTATGGCAAGCTACGCCAAAATCAGGGCTACAACGGCTACGACGCAGGTACGGAGCGGTGGACCAGGTGGCAGGATGCGGTAGCTGATGAAGACATCAATTAAACTTTCAATATTCAAAACAACACACTATGTCAAAAAAACTATTTTTATCGCTGTTCGCCTTATTTGCTTATCAGCTATTGTTTGCCCAGAAGGGGACGCTAACCGGTTTTTCAAAAGGATCAACACCGGAAGAGATCGGTAAGCGGCTGTCCTATCATTTTGTAAACAGCAGGCACGACCTGTATGCCGGCAGGTATATGCATTATGCGGGGGTATGCACCTGGAATGGTGCCCTGGATTATGCTTTGAAAACACAGGACCAAAAGCTGATCAAGCTTTTGCAAGATAAGTTTGAGCCTTTTTTTACTTATGAAAAAGCGCTGCTGCCACCCATGAACCATGTGGATTACAACATGTTTGGGAGCCTTGCACTTAAACTTTACCAGATCACAAAAGATGAGCGGTATAAGAAAATAGGACTTGCCTATGCCGATACGCAATGGGAATTACCAGGGAATGCAAATGCGGCAGAGAAGGCCTGGGCAGATAAAGGTTTCTCCTGGCAGACCCGCCTATGGATTGACGATATGTATATGATCACCGTAGTGCAGAACGAGGCGTACAAAGTAACCGGCGACCGCAAATATATCGATAGGGCGGCAAAGGAAATGGTGCTTTATCTGAATGAACTGCAGCGGCCGAACGGTTTATTCTATCATGCCCCGGATGTTCCTTATTATTGGGGACGGGGGGATGGCTGGATGGCAGTGGGTATGCCTGATCTGCTGCGCATATTGCCTAAGGATCATCAAGACCGCCCACGCATCATGGAGGGTTACCTGAAGATGATGAAAAGCCTGAAAGATTATCAAAGGCCGTCTGGCATGTGGAACCAACTGATTGACCAGCCTGATTTGTGGGTCGAAACCTCGGGAACGGCCATGTTTACCTACGGATTTATTGTTGGCCTGCAGGAGGGCTGGCTTGATGCCGCAACATACGCTCCGGCAGCCAGAAAGGCCTGGCTGGCCATGGTTCCATACGTAGACGCGCGTAACAATGTAACCGAAGTTTGTATTGGTACGGGTAAAAAGAACGATAAACAGCACTACCAAGACCGTCCCCGCAATGCAGGAGACCTTCACGGGCAGGCGCCTTATCTTTGGTGTGCTGCTGCACTTTCCGGAAAATAGCCGTACTTTACTGATCTTTATGAAGCAGACCTTCCAGATGTTGTTATTTTCAGTTTTCCTGTCCCTGGCATCTGTAGGTGCCGGGGCCCAGGAAAAAACGGTGATTCAGATGGCCGATCCTGCCATTTTTTACTACGATGGTACTTATTACCTTTACGGAACTGGGGACAATGAGGCGCAAAAAGGATTTAAGGTCTATACTTCAAAAGACAAAATAAACTGGGATGATGCCGGTATGGCGCTAAAAAAAGAGGATGTGTTTGGTTTGTCCCGTTTCTGGGCACCACAGGTTTTTAGGTACCAGAACAAATTTTATATGGCTTATGCCGCGGATGAACAGATTGCCATTGCCGAAAGTGATCATCCTAAGGGCCCCTTTACCCAAAAAGTAAAGCAGGCGATCAAGGCCCCCGTCAGGATGATCGACCCTTTTGTCTTTTTTGACTCAGGTAAAATTTACCTGTACCATGTGAGGCTCGACAAGGGCAACCGCATTTACGTTACCGAAATGAGCAGTGACCTTTTATCGTTGAAGGAAGAAACAACCCGGGCCTGCATTCATGCCAGCGAGCCCTGGGAAAATACCAGCGCTGCGCAGTGGACGGTAACTGAGGGGCCATCTGTTTTGAAAAAGGGGAAAGTTTATTATCTGGTATATGCTGCAAATGACTTCCGGAACCCGGATTATGCTGTTGGTTATGCGGTGAGCAGCCATCCCTACGGGCCCTGGAAGAAATATAAGGGGAACCCTATTCTGAGTAAATGGCAAACGGGAGAGAATGGTTCCGGGCATGGCGATTTTTTTGAAGATGCCCAGGGAAAACTGAATTATGTTTTTCATACGCACGAGTCCAATACCAAAGCCAATGGAAAAAGGAGGACCGCTATAGTTTTGATGGGATTTTTGGAAGGGAACAGGCAAACGGGAAAACTGCGCCCTTATCAGGATACATTTCGGTTTTTAATGCGTGAAGCTAAATAAATCAGTAGATCATGAGGCTGCTAAGGGCATCTGTGGTGGATTTTATGATGTGTTAAAGTGGATATGCGGTTTCAGTTTTGATCTCAGACATCACAAAGAAGCTCTGCACTGTACCAATATTGCTGAGCTGGGCCAGTTTACTTCTTAAAAAGTTATGGTACGCATCCATATCGGTGATCACAATCCGGAGGATAAAGTCGAAGGCCCCGGTCATGTGATAGCATTCCATTACTTCCGGAAACTTTACCACCTCTTTTTCAAAGCCGCTTAATGCCTGATCGGTGTGCTCTTTGAGCTGTACCTGTGAATAGGCAATCAGGCTCTTCCCAATCTTCTTACTGTCCAGAATGGCTACTGATCTTTTGATGTAACCTTCTGATTTTAATCGCCTTACTCTTTCGTGTATCGTGGCGGTTGATTTATTGAGTTCCAGCGCCAGTTGTTTGTTGCTCAGCAAGGCGTCCTGCTGCAAAAGCCTTAAAATACCAATGTCTGTTTTGTCGAGATCTGCCGTATTCATTCTCAGTTAATTAGGTGAAAGTGTCAGTGTTACACTGTGACTTCGAAATTAATTAAAAAAGGCAGTTAAAAAATGTATTTTCCGTAAAAAGAGTAATTTTTTAAATATTTTTCCAGAAAATAATCGGAAATAAACGATATCCATTGATCTGAAATCCATTTCTTCTGACCTTGCCCAAAATGAGACAATTAAAGATAGAGCAGTCCATTACCAACCGGGACTCGGACTCCATAGAAAAATACTTGTATGATATTGCAAGGATCGACCTGCTGAGTGTTGAAGAAGAGATTGTGCTTGCCCAAAAGATCAGGAAGGGCGACCAGTCTGCACTGGACCGTCTGGTAAAGGCCAACTTGCGCTTTGTGGTATCTGTGGCCAAGAAATACCAGAACCAGGGTATCCGCTTGTCTGACCTGATTGCTGAGGGAAACCTGGGTTTAATTAAAGCTGCCCAGCGCTTTGATGAGACCAAAGGCTTCAAGTTCATTTCGTTCGCGGTGTGGTGGATCCGTCAGAGCATCATGATTGCGATTGCCGAACAGAAACGCATGGTGCGCCTTCCTGCAAACCAGATAGGAGGGATCATGCGGATCAATAAGGCCATGGGAGAACTGGAGCAAAAACTGGAAAGGGTGCCAAGCCTGGAAGAGGTCTGTGAATTTATTGAACTACCGGAAGAAAAAGCGATCGATTACATGAACCATGCTCCCATGACAACTTCTTTGGATGCAGTGATCGCAGAAGAATCCGGATTTACATTGGCGGAGACCCTGGAAGATGGCAATATCGAAAAGACAGATACCGGCGTGCTGCAAAATTCGGTTTCTGTAGATGTAAAGCGCCTGATGAAAAAGCTGCCGGAACGCGAAAAGGAGATCCTGTCTATGTTTTACGGTTTAGGTGGTTATACACCCATAGGACTCGATGAAATTGGCGGTAAAATGAACCTGGGAAAGGAACGTGTAAGGCAGATTAAGGATAAAGCACTGAAAACACTGCGTGCAGAAAAGCCAAAAGCTTATTTGATGGAATACATTTGATTATATTTACGGTATGGACAAATCTCTGTACCTGGACCATCTTAACCTGTTGCCGATTCCCGGCGAAGCATTTTTTTATCCTGATTTTTTTAAGGAAGCAGAAAGCAATACTTATTTCAGCTTTCTCAGCAGCATTGTAAAACGGGAAGCCAAACTGTCAATGTTTTTTGAGCAGGCCGGCGAGCCCTGGCCCGATCAGCTGCTGCAGATCAGGGACAATATAGCAAGGGCTTTTGAGGTGGAGTTCAATACCTGTCAGCTGAATTACTACCGTGATGGTAAAGATAGCATGGACTGGCACCGTGATAACCAGAAGGAGCTGGGCAGGTACCCTTTTATTGCTTCCGTAAGCTTTGGTGCCCCCAGGATATTTCAGTTCCGGCATTATACGGAAAAAATACCCATTATATCAGTTGACCTGACCCATGGTAGTCTGCTCATCATGAAAGCAGAAACCCAGCACCTCTGGGAGCACAGGCTCCCTAAAACTATTGTACCTGCAGGTCCGCGCATTAACCTTACCTTCAGGTTAATTGTTAAATAGCAGTATTGTTGGTTTTAAGTCAGAAAACCAGATATAGTTTCCGGACTTGGGTTTATGTGTTATTTTTGTTAACACCGTTAACTTAAATGTATGGCCTATGGGAATCGCAGAACGAAAAATCAGACAGAAAGAAGAATTCAGGGCAAGTATTCTTGAAGCCGCCTGGCTTCAGGTGTTGACGGACGGTTGGCAATCGCTTTCGATCCGCAAAATTGCAGATGCCATCGAATACAGCATACCCGTAATTTACAATCATTTCGAAAACAAGGAAGCCATTTTATTGGAATTTACAAAAGAAGGCTTTCAAAAGCTGGCAGATGCATTGCTGGAAGTGAAGCAGCAGCATACGGATCCCTCTGTACAGCTGGAAGCCATTGCCAATGCTTACTGGGATTTTGCTTTTGATCACAAAGAATATTATCAGCTGATGTTTGGGCTTGGGATTCCGGCATGCGACCGGGTAAACCAGATTGTTGAAATGAAACAAATGACTACCGTGATGATCTCTACCATTCAGGAGGCCATTGCCCTGAGTGCCCATAAAGAAGCTGATGTATTTTTGAAATACCATACTTACTTCTCCATTTTACATGGACTGGTATCCATACAAATGATAGAGAAAGACGGGAAACCGGGAGCGGAGCACCGCAGGATTTTACAGGATGCCGTGTCGGGCTTTATCAAATCACTGACCAGCTAATCAATTGCTATTTTTTATTATATTTAATTTACCTGGAACAAATTTATGAGAAGACTATTCAACACCAATTTTAACCACGAAGGCATACACTTTATGCTGCTTGTTTTACGTGTAGGTATTGCCTCTTTTATGATGGTACACGGCTATCAGAAATTGGGCTGGCTTACCGCAGGCGGCGAAATACAATTTGGCGACCCTATAGGCATTGGTGCCCCGGCATCATTGGTACTGACGGTATTTGCCGAGTTTTTCTGTTCTGTTCTTATTTTATTGGGTTTAGGAACAAGATTGGCAGTGATTCCATTGATCATAACGATGCTGGTTGCGGTGTTTATTGTCCACTCGCCTGATGGTTTCGACAAAAAAGAACTGGGACTGCATTATTTGCTGGTATACCTGTTTTTATGGGTTGCCGGAAGCGGAAAATATAGTGTTGATCAGCTGATCAGTAAAAGCTTAAATAGCCGTAAGCGCTAAACGGGCATTAAATTTGATAGGTTCTTGTTATGAAGAAAATATTTTTGTTGTGCCTTACGGCCATTGTGATTCAGAGTTGTGGTTTAAACAGGCAAACGCAACAAATTAAAGCCCTTGAAAAGTGTACTTACCGGATTACTTCGGCCGATCAGATTACCCTTGGCGGGGCCGATGTGAAGAAGATGATTGGCAACGGGGATGTGAACCTGGGTAGTTTGCCTGCCCTTGCATTAGGGTTGCTGAGAAAAGATGTGCCTTTGAGGGCGCGTTTAAATCTTGAGGTTAAAAACCCGACGGGTACCGATGCTGCTATCAACGAATTCGAATATAAAATATTGATCAACCGGCAGGAACTGGCAACGGGCTTTGTAAATCAGGCTTTAAACGTTGCCGCCGGTCAGGCTTCTACCGTACCCGTAGATATGGAAGTGAACGTTTACCCTTTTATTTCCAACAGCAAGGTAATGGGCGAGATCAGTGATTTCCTGAAAAGCAGCAAAGGCGGGCCTGAAAAGAAGGGGATATTGACCTTAAAAATCAGACCGAGCATTAAAGTAGGGAATTCTTTGGTGAAATATCCTGGCTTCATTACCATCGATAAGGAAGTAAGCAGTAAAATTCTCCTATAAAAACTGTCGTATTTTGACAGTATTGTTACGCGCTAATTATTTATTTGAAAAACAGATTGATGTTTTTTAGTTAATTTCGAAACATCGGGGTAGATAAAAGCCCTCGTAAAATCTGTATATGAAGTTTCGCTTATACCTGCTTGTTGTAACAGCAGTTGTACCTTTTATGGCTAAGGCCCAGCTCATGCAGCAATTGAATGCTGCTGAAATTAAAGAAGGCCTGGAGGCATTAAATGTTACCGGTAGTGTACTGTATGTTGCTGCACACCCCGACGACGAAAATACCCGTTTACTGGGTTATCTGGCCAAGGAAAAGAAAGTAAGGACGGGTTATTTGTCGCTGACAAGAGGAGATGGCGGACAAAACCTGATTGGAAATGAGCAGGCCGAGCTGCTTGGCCTGATCCGGACCCAGGAACTGCTTGCCGCCCGCAGAACGGATGGTGCAGAACAGTTTTTTACCAGGGCCAACGATTTTGGTTTTTCGAAGAACCCGGAAGAGAGCTTTAAGATCTGGGATAAGCAGAAGGTCCTTGCCGATGTGGTTTGGGTAATTCGCAAGTTTCAGCCCGACGTGATCATTACCCGCTTTCCTGAAGATGGAAGGGCGGGGCATGGGCACCATTCGGGTTCTGCCATACTGGCCCGTGAAGCCTTTACAGCGGCGGCCGATCCGAAGCAGTTTCCGGAGCAGCTTGCATTTGTAAAGCCATGGCAGGCCAGGCGAATCGTCTGGAATACCTTTAATTTTGGTGGGAACAATACCACTTCCGATGATCAGCTCAAGATCGATGTAGGTTTGTACAATCCCTTGCTGGGCAAAAGCTATGGCGAGATCGCTGCCGAAAGCAGGTCGAACCACAGGAGCCAGGGCTTTGGTGCTGCCAGACAGCGCGGTTCCTCTATAGAGTTTTTTACACCTGTGGCCGGCGAAAAAGCCAGCAGGGATATCTTTGAAGGTATAGATTTTTCTTTAAACAGGATGGCCGGCAGTGCTGCGGTACAGCAATTGCTGAATGAAATCAATACCGGATACAATGCTGCTGATCCTTCACAATCGGTTGCCAAGCTTTTAAAACTAAGGGAACTGGTAAAGGGTAAGCCTTTTAAACATGAGCTGTTGGATGATCTGATACTGGCCTGTGCCGGGATCTGGTTTGAAAGCGCTGCTGCAAACCCTTCTTATGCTTTAAATGAGCCTGTAAATGTAAAAGTACAGGGTATTGCCAGGGTAAAGGATGGCTTTCCTTTAGGCATTAGCCTGGAAGAAAGCAATACAGGTGCAAAATTTGAACTGGTGCCCAATAAATTCATATCGCAGGACAAGTCCCTTTCTACAAATAATGCGAAGCTTACCCAGCCTTACTGGTTGGAAAAACCACATCCCCTGGGCACTTTTGTGGTAGATTCCCTTTCCAAAATCGGCCTTGCCGAAAACGGTCCGGGCTTGAGCGCCGTGTTTAAAATTAGGATCGGGGACCAGGTGATGATCAAAAAACGCCCGGTAGTGTACAAGTATACGGATCAGGTGAGGGGCGAGGTTTACCAGCCGCTGGTGATTGCCCCGCCGGTTACTGCAACGCTGGCCGAAAAGGCATTTATTTTTAATGGCAATATGCCTAAAAAGATAACGGTCCAGCTGAAGGGCTTTAAAGAAAATGCTGCCGGATCGGTAATTCCCCAGCTGCCTTCGGGCTGGAAGGTTAGTCCGGAAAAAGCCGATTTTACACTGTCCAGAAAAGGAGAGGAGCAGCTGCTGGAGTTTACGGTTACGCCGGGAGGAAATACCGCCGGTGGCAGCCTGAGCCTGAATGTTAATGTTGATGGGGCAACCTATAAAAAGGGTTTACGCGTGATTGATTATGAGCATATCCCATTACAAACCCTTTTTCCTTTTGCTGAGGCGAGGGTAGATAAGGTGGATCTGAAGCTGGCAGGGAAACGGATTGGTTACATTACAGGTGCGGGTGATCTGGTGCCTGAAGCCTTAAAGCAGGTAGGTTATGAGGTGCTGAACCTTAATGAAAATCAGGTGATCAATACCGATCTTTCTGCTTTTGATGCCATAGTTACCGGGGTAAGGCTGTACAATGTGAACGACCAGATCAGGAGCATGCAGCCTAAGCTGATGAAGTATGTGGAGAACGGCGGAACATTGCTGGTTCAATACAATGTGAACAGCCCTTTAAAAATAGAAAATCTTGGGCCATACCCTTTCCGCTTGTCGCGGGACAGGGTTACAGAAGAGGACGCAAAGGTGGATATTTTAAAACCGGATAACCCGGTATTTAACTATCCGAATAAACTGACTGCAAAGGATTTTGAGGGCTGGATACAGGAACGCGGATTGTATTTTGTAACCGATGCCGATCCTAAATATACTGCTGTTTTGAGCATGAATGATGCCGGGGAAAGTGCTAAGACTGGTTCGCTGATCATTGCAGATTATGGTAAGGGCCGTTTTGTATATACCGGACTCTCGTTCTTCCGGCAGCTGCCGGCGGGCGTACCGGGGGCATACAGGCTGTTTGTAAACCTGATATCAGGCAAAAAATAACATGACAGAAGAGGAGCCAACAGACAAAGAAGCGCAGGAATTGCCGCCCTTCGTTAAAACATGGAGACAGTTTTACCGCCTGCTGATTGGCTGGCTGGTGTTCCTGATCTTAATTTTTTATGCCTTTACAAAGTATTTCGAATGAGTGTTTTAGACTGGTCGGTACTAACCCTTACCCTGGTGGTCATTGTCGTATACGGCATTTATAAAAGTCGCGGTGCCCATAACATTCAGGGCTACCTGCTGGGCAACCAGTCACTGCCCTGGTACCATGTATGCCTGTCGGTAATGGCTACCCAGGCCAGCGCAATTACTTTTCTATCTGCACCGGGGCTGGCCTATTCCTCGGGCATGAGCTTTGTACAGTTTTATTTCGGCCTGCCTTTGGCCATGATCGTGTTGTGCATCACCTTTGTGCCTATATTCCATCGTTTAAAGGTATACACCGCTTATGAATACCTGGAGCAGCGATTTGATTTGAAAACAAGGGCGCTGACGGCATTTTTATTTTTAGTGCAAAGGGGGCTTTCTACCGGGATTACCATTTATGCGCCATCCATTATTTTATCGACCATTTTAAACATCAATACCACCTATACTACGCTTTTTATGGGTGGGTTGGTGGTGTTTTACACGGTTTACGGAGGTACTAAGGCGGTTTCTTATACCCAAATGCTGCAAATGAGCATCATCTTTTGCGGTTTGTTTGCTGCCGGTGTAATGGTGGTATACTTGCTGCCCGCCGACATCGGTTTCAGCAAAGCCATTAGTATTGCTGGTAAAATGGGTCGCACCAATGCCATAGATTTTAAGCTGGACCTGAACAACCAGTATACGGTGTGGACAGGGCTGATAGGTGGCTTCTTTTTACAGCTGTCTTATTTTGGCACCGATCAGAGCCAGGTAGGCCGGTATTTATCGGGCGCCTCTGTGAGCGAAAGCCGCCTGGGCCTGCTGATGAACGGCCTGGTTAAAATACCGATGCAGTTCCTGATCTTGCTGATCGGTGTGCTGGTCTTTACTTTTTATCAGTATAACCGTCCGCCCATTTTTTTCAACAGCTTTGAACTGAATAAACTGGAAAAAAGCAGTTATGCCCCTGAGCTGAACAGGATTAAGGCCGATTATAAGCAGGCCTTTGACAATAAACAGGCCGAAGTAAACAAAATGAACGCTGCATTGGATGCGGACAACAAACAGCTTATTGACATGCAGCGGATTGCCCTGCAGGCTGCCGATGAAAAGGAAAAGTCGATCAGAAAAGAGGTGACGGACCTGATGCTCAAGAACGATGAACATGCCAACATCAAGGACAACAATTATATCTTTTTAAGTTTTGTGACCGAATACCTGCCCAAGGGTTTGATCGGTTTGCTGATCGCCATTATTTTCCTGGCTTCTATGGGTTCTACCGCCAGTGCTTTAAATTCACTGGCTTCTACTACGGTAATAGACATATATAAGCGCCTGATCAGGAAAGATGCATCTGATCACGAATACCTGCAGGTGTCGCGACTGGCAACAGTGTTCTGGGGGCTGATCTGTATTGTGATGGCTTTGTATGCCAGTAAGATTGGCAATTTGCTGGAAGCGGTGAACATACTGGGTTCTTATGTTTACGGAACCATTCTGGGGATTTTCCTGGTGGCGTTTTATGTAAAACAGGTTAATGGAAGGGCGGTGTTTATAGCAGCACTGATTACAGAGGCTATAGTAGTAGTGATGGGAAGAATGGAGCTTGTAGCTTATTTGTGGCTGAATGTGATTGGCTGTTTGCTGGTGGTGATCATCTCGCTGATTATTCAGCAGTTCTTGGGCTTTAAAGGCTTGTTACATAAAAAAGCCTGATATTGTTCACCTCGCCAAATCGTTTCTGAAGGAGAAACGATTTGCATGTCGGCTCACAACACCAGGTTTTTTCTGGGCAGGGGGGGCTTTATTTCTTGGCCTGGCTCATCAGCTCAGTGTGTAAGCGGATGTATTCCGGATTCTTAATTTCTGTTGCAATCTGCAGCCCTTCAGTAGCAGTTTTAAGTGCTCCCGCTTTATCGCCGGTTTTTAACTGAAGACGTCCTTTTAACAATTTGATCCATGGTGCTTTGGTATTCCCTGCATCGGCAGCAGTAGCCCATTCCAATGCCTGTTTTGCATCTTTATTGTTTGCGTAGTAATATTGGGCAGCCTGGAAATAAGGTTTTTTCTCGCCTTTCATAGCCTGATCAATACTGGCCATTACCGTTGCATCTACCTCGGTGGTCAT
This sequence comes from Pedobacter africanus, assembly GCF_900176535.1. Lineage (NCBI taxonomy): Bacteria > Pseudomonadati > Bacteroidota > Sphingobacteriia > Sphingobacteriales > Sphingobacteriaceae > Pedobacter > Pedobacter africanus. The sequence continues at coordinate 253,518 of NZ_FWXT01000004.1, forward strand.
GTCTACACTCAATGCGGTATTTTCCCACATCAGTTGTAATTGTGCAGAAGAGGTCTGTACGTTTGCAAATTGTATGGTAAAGGTTTCTACTTTTTCTTTTATCTTGGTTGCCTTAACTTTTATTCTTAGTACATCATCTGCCTCTTTGTACTCGTAAGCTCCCCATTGTTTTGCGCCTTTGTTAAAGATCACGGTCCATTCGTTCTCCCCAGGGATAGTAAACAGTCCGTAATCGCCGGCGGCCAGTTCTTTGCCCCCAACTTTTACAGGCTCAGTAAAGCTGATGACAGTTGCTGAGTTTGCTCCTGTACGCCATACACTTCCGTAAGGTTCCAGTCCGCCAAAAATTTTGCGGCCTTTAACATTCGGGCGTGAATAGCTAAGTGTGATTTTACCTAAGCCAAATTCCTGGGTGATGGTTTGGCTGCTGCTGGCCTGGGGCATTTTGATGCCTTGGGCCTGAAGATCAGTGTTCAATGCTACTGCTAAAGCCAGTACGAACATTGCTTTAAATGTTGTTTTCATCAGTTTGATTTTTGTTTTTTTAATTGTTGATGAGCTATCATCAGTCTGGTGATTTGTTGTTGCAAACCTAAACTCATGATGGTTCATTGGACTGTAAGTTTTGTGGATACTAAATTACGCTTATGATTCCTTATTCTATATTAAATGTGACATCTTCCTGTTATTTGACGAATAAATTAGAAAATCGTCTTAAATTAGCCTGCATGGTTAATCTAAGTCATATGTTCTTCGGCAATACAGGCCCAAAGCATACATTCTCTGCGTCTTGTTTATTTCTGGTATTGTTTATCCAGGTAACGGTAGTTGGTGCCCAGGAAGTTGAAAAAGGTGTGTCCAGAAAACTGGCCCTATACAGAAAATCGGTTTTGAGCAAGGTAAATTACGCGCTTGAACTGGATATCCCGAAAGAAAAGGCAAAGGAGATCATGGCGCGGGAGACCGTAACATTTGACCTGGCTGAAAACAAGCAGCCCTTGCAGCTGGATTTTAAGGAGGATAAAGCGAAACTGCTGAAATTGCATGTCAATGGCCGTGCGATGCCGGTGGTACACAGTAATGAACATATTGTGGTTGATGCTGAGCATTTAAAACAGGGTACCAACCGGATTGGCCTGGAATTTCAGGCAGGTGAATCGGCATTGAACAGGAACGCGGATTACCTCTATGCCTTGTTTGTGCCCGACAGGGCCAGGACCGTGTTCCCTTGTTTTGATCAGCCTGATATCAAAGCTACCTACGATTTGACCCTTAAAGTGGCGGCCGACTGGAAAGCTATGGCCAATGCCCCGGTGAAAGCGGTTACTGAGCTGGGCGGTCGCAAAACCTACCAGTTTGAGACTTCCGATACCCTGAGCACCTATCTTTTCTCTTTTGTAGCCGGAAACTTTAAGGAAACAAATGGTATGGTAAGTAGCATGAAGACTGATTTTTTATACCGGGAGACAGACAGTGCAAAGATAAAATACAGTATGAACGATATTTTTAAGATTCATACAGATGCGTTGAAATATTTTGAGCAATGGACAACCATACCTTATCCTTTTAAAAAATTTGGCTTTGCGGCCATTCCTGATTTTCAGTTTGGCGGTATGGAACATGTTGGGGTGGTGCACTATAAAGCCTCTTCGCTGTTTTTAGATGGGACAGCCACAAAAGACCAGTTGAATTCGAGAAACAACCTGATTGCCCATGAAACGGCACACATGTGGTTTGGCGATCTGGTGACCATGGACTGGTTTAGCGATGTATGGATGAAGGAAGTATTTGCCAATTTTATGGCCGATAAAAGTACAGCAGGAAATACAGGAAAGGATGCCTTTGACCTTAAATTCCTGGTTGACCATGTGCCTGCTGCTTATGGGGTAGACCGCACGCAAGGGGCGAATCCCATCCGCCAGGACCTGGATAACCTGAAAGATGCCGGGACTTTGTATGGCAATATCATTTACCATAAGGCGCCCATTATGATGCAGCAGCTGGAGCGTTTAATGGGGAAAGATAAGTTTCAGCAGGGCGTAAGGGAATACCTGAAAAAGTTTGCGAACAGCAATGCTTCCTGGCCAGACCTGATCAGCATTCTGGATAAATATGCTGATGCCGACCTGCAGCAATGGAATAAAGTATGGGTAAATGAGAGCGGCAGGCCTGTGATTGATTACCACATTGAAAAAAAAGGAGATAAGATCGAAAAGTTTATGGTTAAACAACGCCCTGAATATGGGCAGGACAGGATATGGCCACAGCTTTTTGAACTGACCTTATATTATGCAGGCAGGAGTAAAGAAGTGACCGTTAATTTAAATGCAGGGGAGGTTGAGGTAAAAGCCTTACAGGGCATGGCTGTTCCTGATTTTGTATTGTTCAATTCATCCGGACAAGGCTATGGGGTATGGCCGGTTGACCGGGCCATGTTTAACCGCCTGCAGGGCATGGACAAAGCGCTGCACCGGGCATCGGCCTATGTTTCACTTTATGAAAACATGCTGAACGGCAGGTCCGTAAAACCCCTGGAACTGCTGGACCTTTTAGCAGGCTGTATCAGTAAGGAAAAAGAGGAACTGAACCTGAAACTGATTACCGGTTATATAGGGACAATTTACTGGGAGTTTATTTCCGGGCAGGAGCGTACCGGTATTTATAAATTGCTGGAGGAAAAAATATGGAAGGCTATGCTTGCACAGCAACAGCCGAACCATAGGAAATTGCTTTTTAAGACGTACCAGGATGTGTTTCTGAGTAAACAGGCCATGGATAAGCTGTATGCGGTCTGGAAAAAGCAGGAAGCCCCGCAAAACGTCAAACTTTCTGAAGATGACTATACTTCGCTTGCTTTTGCGCTTGCACTCAGGGAAGGACATGAGCCCGGTATCCTGAAAGCACAGCTGGGGCGCATCAGCAATGCAGACCGGAAAACACGCTTTGAATTTATCATGCCTGCGGTATCTTCAGATCTGGCGGAAAGAGATGCGTTTTTTGCCCGGCTGGAGCAACGGAGCAACAGAAGCAAGGAGGCGAATGTGAGTACAGCATTGTATTACCTGCATCACCCATTAAGGCAGCAGACTTCGCTGAAGTACCTGCAAAAGAGCCTGGACCTTCTGGAAGAGATCCAGGCTACAGGAGATATCTTTTTTCCTCAGAACTGGCTGCAGCCTATTCTTGGCTATTACCAGGACAAGCAAGCTGCAGAAATTGTGAACGGGTTTTTAACTGCACATCCTGATTATAATTCTAAACTGAAGGCCAAGCTGCTGCAGGCAGCGGATAACCTGTTCAGGGCAAGGAAACTATTGAATGGGCTGTAAGGGCAGGTCTTTATAAGTAATTTTTAGCTGCTGGACAGTATTGTTCCGGGTGATGCTCATTTTCGAAGGATAGCGCTCTGCGTTGTATTCATAGCTGAAACTGAGCTGATCTGCCCCTGTGCCAGACCTGAGGTAAGAAAGGATATTGTTTGGGGCAGATGGGAGAAACCAATGCTCAGATTCGAGCGCAAATAACCAGTTGTTGCTGATGTGCGTAGCGATTCCTTTGTGATCATCGAAGGTGTATTTTACAGTGCTGGTCTGGTCCGGGTAATTCAGTATAGAAACATCGCTCAGATTTCCTGAAGAATGGTAGGTCATACTGTGTAATTTCACAGGATTATTGGTGCTGCTATGATATTTTATTTCAGCAGGCAGATTATTGCTATTGTATTGAAACGTATAATCTCCCTGGGGAATATAACCATCCAATACATGGTCATAATTGAACAAAACTGCCCTTTTTATGCTTTGTGCATTGTCTTTTTCATAAAATACAGTACGGTACAAAGTTCCGTTCTTAAACTTTTCCAGCTTTGAGGGCTTTTGATCCGTGGTATAGGAGATCAGTGTTTTGTTCCCGTTATTCTCCTCTATGGCGGTAAGTAAATTTGAATTTTCTTTGTATTTCAGGTTGATGATTAACCCATCGGTTTCCAGCTTTACCGGGACGTATGCTTTTTCTGGTTCTTTTTGTGGAGGGTCCTCTGTTTTCCGGACTTTGTTTTTTTTACAGGCGATGATCAGTAAGAGCATAAAAATAGCTGAGAGACGTAAACATTGTTTTAAAGTGTTCATTGTTCAGTGGTTTTATGAAAAAATCAGTTAACTATTGTAAAGCTAGACATGTTCATCGTTATTATAAACAAAAATTTCTTTAAAAATTAATTTATATTTCTTTGAAGGAAAATATATAATTCTGTAGTTTTTTGCAGCGTTCTAGGAATGATTACAAAAAAAGCATGACCTGCTTTAAAAAATGTGAATTTTATGATCGATTTTTCCATTGAAAAGCAGTTTTTTTAAATAGATAAGGCTTACTTTTACAGCAGAATTCTTTTAGCACATAACGTTTATTAAAATGGACGATTTTTTAGCTGCCCGCCTCCAGATGGCCTTTTCCTTAGGCTTTCACATTGTTTTTGCTTGTATAGGTATGGTAATGCCTTTTTTTATGACAGTAGCGCATTTTTACTGGCTAAAAACCAGGAAGGTAGTTTACCGCGACGTAACCAAGGCCTGGAGTAAAGGAGTGGCTATTTTTTTTGCCACGGGAGCAGTGTCGGGCACGGTATTGTCGTTCGAACTCGGCCTGCTCTGGCCCAAATTTATGGAGCACGCCGGACCGATATTTGGAATGCCGTTTTCTTTAGAGGGGACGGCATTTTTTATTGAAGCGATAGCCCTTGGCTTTTACCTTTACGGTTGGAATAAGCTCAATCCCTGGTTTCACTGGGTAACGGGTGTGGTAGTTGGGATCAGTGGTCTGGCATCGGGTATTTTGGTGGTTGCAGCCAATGCCTGGATGAACAGTCCGGCCGGCTTTGATTATATCGACGGGCAGTACCTGAATATAGATCCGGTAAAAGCGATGTTTAATGAAGCCTGGTTTTCGCAATCGCTGCACATGTGTGTGGCTGCATTTGTGTCTACAGGTTTTGCTGTTGCAGGGGTTCATGCCCTCATGATCTTAAAGGGCAAAAACATTATATTTCACAGTAAGGCTTTTAAGATAGCTGCTGTATTTGCAACTGTAGCGGCCTGCTTACAGCCCATAAGTGGTGATATTTCTGCAAAGGACGTGGCAAAAAGACAGCCTGAAAAGCTGGCGGCTATGGAGGCCCATTTTCATACCGAGCGGAATGCTCCCCTGATCATTGGCGGTATACCTGATACGGCAGCCCGTAAAGTAGATTATGCCATCAGGATTCCCGGTTTGTTGAGCCTTATGGCCACCGGTGATTTTAATGGAGAGGTAAAAGGCTTGGACCAGGTGCCTCAAGATGAACAGCCCCCGGTTGCTGTTACCCATTACGCCTTCCAGATTATGGTGGGGCTGGGAATGGCCATGGTATTGCTGGCCATTTTATATTTCATCGCCTTGTGGAAGCAAAAGCATTGGCTGAACAGCAAATGGTTGCTGAAGTTGTTTGTTGTAGCCACTCCAATGGGTTTTATAGCGCTGGAGGCCGGTTGGACGGTAACTGAGGTTGGACGACAGCCCTGGATCATCAGGGGGGTGATGCGAACGGCAGATGCGGTTACCCCGATGCCGGGCATAGCGTATTCTTTTTATTTGTTTACTGCTGTTTACATTTCCCTTTCAATTATTGTAAGCCTGTTGCTCCACCGGCAGATCAGTATGGTGGGTAAACTATACGATTCAACTTCAGATCAATCTAAAAGCTAGTTTATGATATACGTAGTTATTGTTTTTCTATGGACAGCCATTTTGTTGTATATTCTGCTTGGCGGAGCCGATTTTGGTGCGGGTATTATAGAGTTGATGACGGCCAAAACCAATAAGGCCAAAACACGGAAAACCATGTATAAGGCCATCGGTCCTATATGGGAGGCCAACCACATGTGGCTGATCATTGCCATTGTAATTTTGTTTGTGGGCTTCCCTAAAATATATACCACCATTTCTGTTTACCTGCACATTCCATTGGTTTGTATGCTGCTGGGGATCATTGCCAGGGGGACGGCATTTGTATTCAGGAATTATGATGCGGTGAAAGACGACATGCAAAAGATCTATACCCCCATATTTGTGTATTCGAGCTTAATTACACCATTTTTTCTTGGGATTATTGCCGCCAGTTCTGTATCCGGACAAATAGACCCGGAGGCGGGGGATTTTCTATCAGCTTATGTTTTTAGCTGGCTAAACTGGTTTTCGGTAGCGGTGGGCGTTTTTACGGTCAGTATTTGTGGCTTCCTTGCCACGATCTTTATTATCGGGCAAACCGACAATGACGGGGACAGGCAGCATTTTATTGGAAAAGCCACCAGAACTATTTTTATTGTAATGTTTTGCGGTGCCCTGGTTTTTCTGGCAGCCTATATGGAACATATACCTTTGGCCTCATGGATTTTTGGAGATGCACCCGGGCTTATTGCCATCATCGCTGCGAGTATTTCATTGGTCATTATGTTTTTCGCTTTAAAAAGAAATAAGCCAATCTTATTGCGTTTATTGGCAGGGTTCCAGGTGACGATGATCCTTTTTGCTGCCACCTATACCCATTTTCCTGATATTGTATTGTTAAAAAACGGCGGAAACCTCTCTTTGCTTACCCATCAGGGCCAGTTTAAAGCCATAGAATCATTGGGGTATGCCCTGCTGATCGGTAGTTTGTTTATTTTGCCGGCCCTGGTTTACCTGATCTATATCTTTCAGAAAAGAAAAGAAGAGCCTGCCGGGCACTGATTTTCGGATATGGTTTGTAACAAAAGTAGATACGAATAGTTAAAAGCATAGATTTTGTGCTTAATTCGTAGGCTTTTTATAGTGCGGGTTAAATTATGGGCTGATTGTGTCATTCCAGATTAAACCTAAGTACTTTTAAGAAGTCTTAACCTTAAATGTTGCAAAAAAAGATACCAGATATGAAACAAGGATTGATCAGGCCGATATTAAATACGCTACTGCTTAGCTGCTTTTGCCTTGCTGCAAATGCACAGAAAGTGACCGAACTGCAGGAGGTGAGCATCCAGGCCCCACATACAGTTAAAATTGACGGAAAGAATTTCGAGTGGACAGCGTCCGATTTCTCTGTTAACAAGCGGACAAACATTTCCTATATTCTGAGTAACGACGATAAGAACCTTTACCTGGTGATCAAATCGACAGATGTACTCAACAACAATAAAATCATGGCGGGGGGGATTACCTTTTCAGTAAACCCGGACGGTAAGAAAAAAGAAAAAGAGAGTATTACATTGACTTATCCGATCATTCACAGGTCGGCTATGCGAGGCGGGCCCGGTGGTGGAGGAAGAGCGCAGTTCAGGGCTATGGGAATGGCAATGGGGGCCGGTGGCGGGCAACCAAACACCAAGCTGAGAGATTCTATAATGGCCTCCATGCAAAAAACTCAGCTTGGCCAGGCAAAGGAGATTAAAATAAGAGGTTTTAAAAATACCACGGATACCCTGGTTTCTATTTATAACGAATTTGGCATCAAAGCATTTGCGAATATCGAAAAAGACAATTCCTTCTTTTATGAAGTAGCCATCCCTTTGGAAGCTTTAGGCATTTCTACAGAAGCACCCAAGGAATTTGCTTATAACATTAAAATCAATGGTTTGCAGATGAATGGTTTTGATGGCGGCGGCGGTGGCCGTGGCGGCTTTGAAGGCGGTGGCGGCGGCGGAACTGTTGTTGTCACTGGTGGCGGTGGCGGTGGCGGAGGCGGCGGTCGAGGCGGATTTGGTGGCGGCGGCGGTGGTGGTCGCGGTGGATTTGGTGGTGGAGGTTTCAATTTCCAGGAACTGATGAGCCCGACGGACTTCTGGGGAAAATATACTTTAAGCAAAAAATAATCTCAAATACAATAGACAGTTGTTGCCGGCAGGGACTCATACGCTTTAACACAACACACAAACTTATATACACCCACACACATAAATGAAATCTTTGAACCAGGTTAACGCTGTACAACTGTACGCCAGTCCCCCACATGCACATTACTTTAATTTAATGATGCGCCTAAGTATTCCCTTTTTCTTCCTCTTGTTTAGTGCTGTACAGCTTTTTGCTCAGGACAAGCCTAAAACACAGGATCCTCCACCACCGCTTCCAACGCGTGAGATCAGTGGTATTGTAAAGGACAGTACAGACCTTGGCGTAATTGGTGCCACGGTGAGCTTAACGTCCGATAAGGACACCTTAAAAACGAGTACAAACTCAGACGGGATATTCATCTTTAAAAATGTAAAATCGGCTACCTATACTCTTGTGATACAGAGTATAGGGTATGAGAAATCAAAGGCGATGCGCTTTAAGCAAAACGACATGGTCCCGAGAATTGTGATGGACCCCATTTATCTGAAGGAACAAAAAAATACCTTAAATGAGGTTGTAATTGAAGGGACACCATCGATTACCTATAAAACGGATACCGTAGAATACAAAGCCAGCGATTATGTGGTCCGAAAAAATGCTACGGTTGATGAGCTGTTAAAGAAGATGGAAGGCATGGAGGTGGGTACCGACGGAAGTTTGGTGCACCAGGGAGAAACAGTTGCCAAGGCCAAGCTGAATGGTAAGGAATATCTTGGGGGCGACATTGCCAATGCCATAAAAAATCTTCCTGCAGAGATTGTGGATAAGATCCAGATTGTAGACGATTATGGCGACCAGGCGGCACGTACGGGCGTAAAGGATGGTGACCCTCAAAAAATATTGAACATCACGACAAGGACGGATAAGTCTGTTGGTAACATGCTGAACATGAACGCTGCCGGGGGCAGTAATGAAAGAAAGGAAGCGGGGTTGTTTGGTACCCGGATTAACGGCAACCAGCAGATGGGGATAAATGGCAATTACAGGGATGTGATTAACCTGAATTCGCTCAGTGGCTCTACGGAAACTATGGGCGCCAATTTCAGTTTGCGCGACAAGATTAAAAATAAAATAGAGTATAACGTTAATTATCGTTTCAACAACTCTAACAGCGACAATATAAATAAAACGGAATCGCTTGTAAATACCAATGGCGGGCCGTTGTTCAGTACGAACAACAGCAACAGGTTACAAAAATCGAGAGATCATGAATTTAAGCTGGAGTTTGAGGTGGACCTGGACTCAAACGACTACCTGAAAGTGGTTCCCAGTTTTAAGTACAATTCTTCAAATAATACCAGTAGTTCAGAGGTTTTTCAGAGAAATGAGGACATCAGTCAGGGACAAAATCAAGACCGGAGCATCAGTAACTCAAACTCGAGAACTGCGCCAGAATTGGGGATTTCTGCTTTTTATCAGCATACGTTTAAGAAATACAGAAGAAATTTCTCTTCTCAGATCGATTTAAACAGGAACAACCAGGATCAGGACCAGGAGCAATATCAAAGAACCAGGGCCTATCTTACGGCCGGAGAAGAAGAGGACATCACCAACCGGATTATTGCCAGGAAAAACCTGCGTAACAATTACAGGGGAAGTTTAACTTATGTGGAGCCCCTGGGCCTGAATACGCAGTTTGAGGTAAATGCCCAGGTAAATTACAACGGTTATAAAAATGATGCGACCACCAGGGATATTCTTGATTCAGGGTTTTCGGGTGTTATTGACTCCCTGAGCAATATTTACGATTATTCGTTTACCCAGGGCCGGGTAGCGCTGAACTTTAGGTATGGTATGGCCAGTACCTCAAAAGTGCGGTTCTCTGTAGGTTTAACCGGTGTACCTGCATTGTTGTCGGGTACAAAAGTGAGCCTGGGTACTTCGACCAATCGCAGCAGTTTTAACCTGATCCCGATCGCCAGGTTTGAGTACCGCTGGACGAGACAGCAAAAGTTGTCGTTCAATTATTCGGGAAATGCAGTAGAGCCGACTTTTGACCAGATTCAGCCAGTGCGGGATGTGACCAACCAGAAAAATCCGGTAGTAGGTAACCCGAACCTGGCGGCGACTTTTGTACATACACTGAGAACCGATTACAACAATTATATCGCGAATTCCAAACTCAATATTTCGTTTAACGGAAACGGGTCATATACCAAAAATGCAGTAATCAGGAATGTGGTTGAGATTGCGGATCCGGATATCCCAGGAGCGAAAATTAACGAAACGCGTTTCATAAATGTTAGCGGTGTTTACCGTATAACCGGAAATTACAACGTCAGTAAACAAATCAGCAACAGGAAGTACAGTCTGAACCTGAATGGCACGATGAACTACAGCCACAATTTAAACATGCGTGACGGCTTGCTGAATACTGCGGACATTACTTCCATAAACCAGCGTTTTGGTCCGAAGATCAATCCTACAGACTGGCTTGAAGTGAATGCCGATCTGGGTTACAGATACGATAAAACGGTTAACAGCCTGTCGAGTTTCAGGAACACGAGCAACAGTACGTTCTCTATTAACCTGGATGGGCGCCTATACCTGTGGGAGAACTGGATGCTGGCCTATAATGGCAGTAAACAGTTTATCAGCGGTATTCAGGGAAATACGAACAACAGTCCTTTGATCATCAATGCGAGCCTGGAACGCCAGCTTTTTAACCGCAGGGGACAAATCACATTCCAGGCCTTTGACGTACTGAACCAGAATAATTTTATCAATAACCAGTTGAATGACGATGGTGGTTATACCAATACGTTCGTAAATAGCACCAGCAGGTACTTTATGGTCAAATTGAGCATGAGGCTACAAAAATGGTCTGGTGCCCAGGGCCGTGGCGGCAGAGGTATTATGCGCAGGGGAGACGGCAGCTTTATGTAACAACTAAAGATTTATTGTACAAATACAAAGGGCCGGTGGGAGATATCCTTCACCGGCTTTTTTATGGTAAAGGAAAATTTACAGAGATGCTGAGGAATTAAAAATATTTATTTAACATTGAAAATATTTTAAAGTTCTTAAATATAGGACCGGCAAGTACCCAGGGGAATTAAACATGGCATTAAAGAGCGCAAACGACGAGCAATTGCTGTTAAAGCAGGTTGCTGAAGGCAATGAACAGGCCTTTGCCGCTTTTTTTTACCAATATCTGCCCATTTTACAGCCTTTTGCATTAAAATTTACCAAATCGGCCGATGCTGCGGAGGAGATCATTCAGGATACTTTCTTAAGGGTATGGTTAAACAGGGAGAAACTGGAAACTGTAGAAAATGTAAAAGCCTGGCTGTATAAATATGCCTCGAATGAGTGCTTAAATTACTTGCGCAAGCAGCTTAAACAGGCAAAAGCAATTGACGGCTTCGGCGTTGAGCATCCGCAGCAAAGCAACAGCACTACAGATGCGATTGACCTGAATGATGTGAATTCCCTGGTTAAGGAGGCAGTTGCCAGGTTGCCGGTACAGCGCAAAAAGATTTACCAGATGAGCCGTACTGATGGCATGAGTATTCCAGAAATTGCCGCTGTGCTTGAAATATCACCTAATACAGTTAAAAATGCCCTGGTGATCTCGCTTAAAACCATAAGGGAACATTTACAAAAGCATGGAGTGGCACTTTCTGTGCTCGCTTACATTTCCTTGATCAAATAATTTTTTTGTAGCCGATAGTCCTTTGTGCGGTTTGCGGTTTCTTAGTATCAGAATCTTATGAAAGAAAGCGTAAATTACTTACTACTCAGGTTTGAAGAAGGGACACTTAGCGGGGCAGAAACCGAGGAGTTGATGGGATTATTGGAGCGGGATGAGACTGAGATCAGCGATGCCATTGCAGCGATGATTGCGGCTCAATCGCCTGCTACAGTTGAGCCAGAGCGATGGGCTCCGGTACTGGAAAAAATCCTTTCTGTTGACAGAAAAGCCCCTCAGCGCAGATTGTTGATGCCATTATTCAGATGGGCTGCCGCTGCGGTAATACTAATTACTTTAAGTGTAGGGGGCTGGCTGTATTTTTCGGGAGGGCCGGATAGAGGTTCGGATAAAGCCCGTTATGCCAATGATGTTCCGCCGGGAGGTAATGATGCGATCCTTACCCTGGCCGATGGCTCAGAGATTTCTTTAACTGATGCCGGAAGGGGTAAGTTGTTGGAAACGGCAGGTGTGAGTATAGTTAAGCTGGCAGACGGCCAGCTGGTGTATACTGCAAATGCCGAGCCGGAAAACACCGCTACGCCCACTTACAATACCATTACTACGCCTCGTGGAGGGCAATATCAGGTTAATTTACCTGACGGTAGTAAGGTATGGCTTAATGCTGCATCTTCGATAAAGTTCCCAACCAGTTTTGCACAACAAAAAGAGCGTAGGATTGAGCTTAGCGGTGAAGCTTATTTTGAAGTGGCGAAGAATAAAAAACAACCGTTTAAGGTGCTTACTTCATCAGCTGAAAAGGACAGGAACCAGGAAATCGAGGTCTTGGGCACACATTTTAATGTGAATGCCTACAATGATGAACCTGAAACCAAAAGTACATTGCTTGAAGGAAGTGTAAGGGTGTCTGTACCTGTATCTGGTGCTGTGGTACAGCTTGTTCCGGGGCAGCAGTCGGTCATGAAAAATGGTCTTTTACAAACGGTTAATGTAGATACAGAAGAGGCTGTGGCCTGGAAGAATGGTAACTTTATATTTGCCGGCGAAGGCATCGAAAGTATCATGCGTAAGATTTCGAGGTGGTACAATGTGGAAGTGGTTTACCAGGGCAAAATTCAGCCCAATAATTACATAGGTACTGTATCCCGCTTCAGCGATGTATCTGAGGTGCTGGGCATATTGGAACTGACAAAGGCCGTACACTTTAAAATTGAAGGAAGGAGGATTACAGTTATGCCCTAAAATCTACTAAACGCCTCCTGTAATCCAAAAAAAAGCCAGACCCGACTGCCATCGGAATCTGACATGCGGTTTGGATTACTCAATAATTTGCAGAAACAGTTTATCAACAAACCAAACCAAAACAAATGTAATGAATTTTTACAATGTCTTTAGGCAGGGGCTAATGGTATGCCTGCCCGACCAAATATTGCGGATAATGAAGCTGACCACTATTATCATGATTGCCTTTTTTATGCAGGTAAGCGCAAATGGCCTTGCTCAGAAAATCAACATTTCTGAAAGCAACGCCACAATAAGTAAAGTTTTTAAACAGCTGCAGCAGCAAAGCGGCTATAACTTCGTATATACGTCGCAAATGCTTGAGGGGTTAAAACCTGTTCATGTAAAGCTGAAAAATGTGAGTTTAAAAGAAGCCCTGGATGCTTTACTGGAGGACCAGCCAATCACTTATGTGATCAGGCAAAATATTGTTGTTGTTCAGCGTAAAAGCGATTCGGGTGAGCCCATACAGGCAGCTATAGAAATTAAAGGAAAAGTAACGGACGAGCGGGGAAAGGAATTTCCGGGGGTAAGCGTGAAGTTGAAGGGGAGCCGTGTTACGGTAGCTACAGACAATTCGGGCCAGTATAGAATTACCGTGCCCGACAATAACGCTGTTCTGGTGTTTTCTTATGTAGGTTATAATGCCGTTGAAGAAGCAGTGAAACAGCGTACGACAATTAATGTGAAGATGAACCCGGCGGAAAGTGCATTGAACGATGTGGTAGTGACGGGGTACCAGTCATTAAAGAAAAAGAGTTTAACTGGGTCTGTTACAACGATACAGTTAAAAGATCTGGAGACAGTTTATCAGCCAAATATTGATAAGTTATTGCAGGGACAGGTACCCGGAATGACTTTAATGAGTACTTCAGGAGCACCCGGATCTATTCCGCAGATCCGTATCCGCGGTACGGCAACTTTGAGTGGAAATGTGCAGCCATTATGGGTAGTTGATGGGATCATATTGGATGATGCAGTCAATGTATCGGTTGATGACATCATGACCAACCGTAACCTGATTGCTTCCGGTATTGGAGGTATCAACGTAGATGATATTGAAAGCATAAACGTCCTTAAAGATGCGGCTGCAACCGCAATATATGGTACCCGTGCTGCCAATGGGGTTATTGTGATTACATCAAAAAAAGGTAAAGCGGGGAAAACGCGTGTGAACTTCTCGAGTAACCTCACCTTCGGTGAAAGACCCCGAATTGAAGACGCCTACATGATGAATTCGAAAGAGCGTATCGATGTGAACAGAGAAATGATCCGCAGAGGCGTTTTTAATGCCACCACCCCAGCCGCAGGTGAGTACAATACCGTTTCGGATTTTGAACGTTATTTTATCGATTTGATGGATAAAAAAATTACATGGAATGATTTTAATCAGCGTGTTAACTATCTAGAAACTGTCAATACAGATTGGTTCCAGTACCTCTTTAGAAATTCGGTCACAAACAGGCAAAACTTAAGCATTTCCGGAGGAGATGAAAGGACAACATTTTATGCTTCGGGAAGTTATATGAATGACCAGGCTACAGCCAAAGGTGTTGGACAAAAAACTTACACGGGATCATTAAAGGTATATACCAGGATTTACGATAAGATCCGGCTGGGGGTAATGATGGATGTTAATGCACGTGAAAACAAGAGTTTCTTTGCGGTAGATTCTAAAGAAAATCCTTTTGAATATGCCATATATACCACCCGTGCACAACCGGCAAAGAATCCGGATGGAACTTATAGCCATTTTTATTTGAATGGTATGGAATATAACTTCCTGGAAAACAGGGATAAGGGCTGGCGCAATTCGCGTAACTTCGGTTTCAGAGGATCATTGGATTTAGAATATAAAATTATCAAAGATTTAACCTTTAATTCCCTGTTCTCTTATGCCAAACAAAATACAACAGATGAAGATATTGCTATTGACGACAGCTATTTTGTACGGATCAGAAAAAAGGATAATCGTGAAATAGTTAATGGTCAGTACGTTTATGTATGGAAGGATGGTGGCTATAGAAAAGACCGCAGTTCGTACAATGGTTCAATTACCTTCAGGAATCAGTTGACCTATAATCCGTTTTTCAATAATACCCATTATTTGAACGTGATGGTTGGACAGGAAGTCCGGAAATCCAAGACCAGTGATGTTAGTGCTGAAGTGTACGGTTACGCTCATGACAGAGGACATCAGCAGATTCCACAATTTGATTATATGAAAAAAATGGGCGCGCCGTATTGGAGAGAAAACCTGAACGACGGCGCAAATCTGTCCTACTTTGGTTCTGTTAATTATACCTATGATAACCGGTACACTGCCAGTTTCAACATACGGACAGATGGGTCGAATCGTTTCGGGTTGAAGACGAATCAACTGTTCCAGCCTTTATGGGCAGTTGGAGCCAACTATCAGATGAAAGAGGAGAAGTTTCTTCGGGATGTGGACTGGGTTTCTTATCTGACATTCAGAGGATCATATGGTAGTCAGGGCAATGTTGCTTCTCAGGCTTATTCAGATTTGGTGGCCAGAATTGGTGCTGTTGCCCTGGAAAATCCGGTAAATTATCTCATCATTGATGCGCCCAAGAATCCAAACTTAAAATGGGAGCAGACGTATACCACAAATTTAGCGTTAGAGGCAGGATTTTTCAAAAGAAAACTGATGTTCAACGTAGAGTGGTACAACAAGAAAGCCGTTGATCTGCTGGGTAGCAGACAGGTATCACAGGTAACAGGATTCGATCAGATACAAGTCAATTGGGCGTCTATGTTGAATAGAGGCTGGGAATTCTCTTTGAATACCATTAATATGGACAATGGCAGTTTCAGATGGTCTACTAATGTAAACTTTGGATTTAACAGGAATAAGGTATTGGATGTATACGCCAAGCCAACTGTTCAAAACCTGACTAACCCCAGAAGGAGCCAGTATTCAACCGCGGCAGTAATAGGGCAGCCTATTGATGGACTTTGGTCTTATCGTTATGCTGGATTGAATCAGCAGGGAAGAGCTACGTTCTTTACTGACAAGGAAGGTGTGAAAGTATTAAATGGAATGACCAGTATAGATGGACTGGGCTACTCCGGAGTGATAAATCCTAAATCTCAGGTTGGTTTTACGAATACATTTACCTATAAACGCATTACATTATCAGCTTTATTTGTGGGTAGTTTTGGGAATGTGATGCGCTTACGTAATCTGTCTAATGGCAGCTACTTAGGCTTCCCAGACCCGACCCAGAATATGTCTAAAGAGTGGGTGAACAGATGGCAGAATCCAGGTGATGAGGCGCATACGAATGTTCCGGTTCTTGAAGTAGGTTCAGATAATGCATTAATTGCATTAAACCCTACCAATGGTGCAATGTTTGATAATTCCGATCTCAGAACAGTTAAAGGAGATTTTGTACGTTTCCAGAATTTATCTGTGGGATACGATTATTTTACACCAAAGTTACGTGCTATAGGCATACAAAATATCAGGCTGGCACTTCAGGGAAATAATCTCTATGTATGGAAGGATAAAGCACTGAAAGGGCAGGATCCTGAAGCACAAGGATCACCGATCCTTTCGTATTCATCGACCCGCGCAAGTGCAACTGCAATTAATTTTGGCAACACATTCCTGCCGGTACCGAGATCCTATTCTTTGTCTTTAACTGTACAATTTTAATAGTCAATATCATGATAAAATTTATAAAATATTCGTTTCTTTTATTGTTTATTGCTCTCATTGGCTGCAAAGATATGTTAGATATAAAGCCAGTACATAGTATGACACCTAAATCTCTGGAAGATTTTGAGGCAGTTTTACTTGGGGGATACCCCCGGTCTGATTTTTTTATTAAAACGGATATGCTGACTGACAATGTCTATGTCAATTTTAATGCAGAGGTACAGCCATCCCAGGAGGTTGAAAGATGGTTTACTTTTTCATCGTCCTTAATTGCACCGGGGACACAATCGGATCCCTACTGGGGGCAGATGTATAAGAGCATCTACTATGCGAATTCGGTTTTGGATAATCTGAAAGGTATGTCTGTAAAACCAGAACAGAAAGCACTATTTGAGCAGGTTCAGGGCGAGGCTTATGCGTTGCGCGCCTACAGCTATTTTTACCTGATTAATTTTTATGCAGATGTCTATAGTCCGGCCAATTTAAGCCTTCCTGGGGTACCTATGCCCCTTACAGCCGAAGATGTTAACGTAAACGCGGGAAATAATGTTCGGACACCTATTGGTGATGTCTGGAACCAGATAGTCAAGGATATTGAACTGGCGACTGGTTTACTTACAGGAAAAAAGATCACGGATAGATATAGGTTCTCCTATAATGTACTACAGCTATTCAGGGCCCGGGTAGATTTAATGATGGGCAACTATGAATCTGCTATAACATACGCCGGTTCAGTAATCAACAATTATCCTCTGGCGGATTTATCAGGTATTGAAAAAAGGATAACAGACAATGGCTTTAAAGGCGCATTAGCTTACAACTTTGGGTTTGTAGACACACAGGTGAACAAAGAACTGATGTTTTTTGTAGGTGGCCGTGCGAATGGAAATCCATATTATTATTCTACCGGATCTGTAAAGCCGACTGAACAGTTGTTGAACCTAAGTACCAGGTATGGGAATGTAAGTGATTACAGACAGTTGATTTTTGATCATTTTGAGGAGAATGCTGCGCAGGTGATTAAAATGGGTAAAACTGTTTATAAGATGTATGCCGCACAAGACCTCTATTGGTACTATGTAGGTTTTAAAGCCAGCGAAGCATATTTGATTCGTGCAGAAGCCCAGGCACGTTTAAACAAGTCTGACCTTGCGCTAAACGACATCAATTCGATATTAAAGAGCAGGATGCGTAAAGATTTCGTGAAGACACTAAAAGTCAGTGATTTTGCGGATAATGCAGCCGTATTGGACCGTGTTTTGGAAGAACGAAGACTGGAACTTGCTTTTGATGCCGGTTTTAGGTTCATGGATTTGCGCAGATTGGGAAAACCTAAAATTGAACACGTTTTTAAAGACGCCAGAGTTTTTACTTTAGAAAAAAATGATCCGCATTACATTATGCAAATTCCGCCTTCCGAATCAGAAAACAGTACTGGAATGCCATTAAATCCAAGATAAAATGAAAAAAATAGAGTATATTTTATTAGCAGGTGCAGCCCTGATCAATATGATTTTTGCAAGCTGCACAAAGGAATCCGAAATATTACCTTCGGAAGAGGTGGGGCTGGAGCAACTCTTCAAGCCAAAGGCCAATGCTAACCCAATTGAAAAAGAACTATATGAAAATTACAATGTATGGGTGCGAACTGAGTTTACTGACTCCAGAGAGGTATATAACGCTTATTTAGGACAGGATGTGAACAATGCCCGCTATCCTGCGGTGAAGGTAGATGAAGACAAAAAAGAAAGTGCCTATATTTACATGAAGACACTTTTGTCTAATGTTTCTAAAGATTATGCGAAACAGGTTATGCCCAATGAAGTCTTTTTTATCAAGACATATGGACATCCGTTATATGGGTATCAGTTTAATGTAGTTGCACGGAACAGACTTGCTTTTGTATGGCCAAACTCAACATATGGGGCGCAGCCAGTTGTCGATGCCAATGTTCACTATTACAAAGATTCTGTCTTAACAAGGGAAGTATGGCGTAATTTGAGTGAGATGATTGGCAGCAGGATTCCAGAAGAAATCCCTGGTTTCGAAAAGATAGGTAAACCATATGACGGGGGGGCTGCCTTTACCAAGATCCGGGATCAATACTATATTGATTATGATCTTGCAAAAAGAAATAGAGAATGGCAGGCTTTGGCTGATCAGGCGGGATACCTGGATCCTTATTCCTCATTCTCTTTTAAAGCCGAGTATGCCGCTTTTCTTAAATTAATATTGCTGGAATCCTATGAAAATATTAACAACCAATATTTAAAGGATAATGATATGCGCAGACAAAAGTACGAGCTCTTTGTGAAGTACTTTAAAGATAAATACAACTGGGACATTCAGGCTACCGGCAATAAATACAGACAGGAACTGAATAAGTATAAATAGTTCACTAAAATCGGTTTTACTAAAGAAATAAATAACGTATCTCAATTAGAGGCAGGCAATTCAAGGAATTGCTTGCCCTCTGGTATTAACGCTCATTGGCTGTTAAGCCTACCTAAATGGCAATTCAATTAACCTATTTTGATCTCAAACTTTTCTGTTTTGAATGTAAAACAGAATTAACCATGAAAAAGAACGATTTAAACAAAGGAAAGTTTGCTGGTGCAGCTGCATTAAGCAGAACAGAATTGAAAAAAGTACTTGGTGGAAATGCAGCGTTATTTGCGCAATGTAGCATCCCCTGTCGCTGCCCTGAGGGATTTACTACAAGGGCTGGACATCAGGCCTTTTATATTAATGCGGATTGTAATGGCGAAAACGCAGCATGCCTTGCTGTTGATTATGGTTATTTAAGATGTATGAACTCCGATAATGACGTGACGCTTCACTGTAGTGATGTCTATCCACCAATAGAAGTGTGCTATCCTAATCCTATTACTTAGAATCTAATTCGGTTCTGCCTTAGGCTCTGTTTTTTGGAGCCTAAGTTTAATATGTTTCATAAAAATTGAGCTAAGATTTTTATCCTGTTTCCCTTCCCTGCATAATTGCTATCTTTGTATGGATATACAAGGATGGAGAGCATTTACCAATCGATACCGGACCAGGAACTGGTTGGCCTGCTTAGGGCGGGCGATAGATTGGCTTATACCGAGATTTACAACAGATATAAATTCATTCTCCATACCCATGCCTACAAATGGACGCGCGATAGGGAAGAAGTGATGGACATGATCCACGAACTCTTTGCTACTTTGTGGGACAAGCGGGAAACCATACAATTCAGTACCAGCCTTTCCGGATACCTGTACGTATCTTTAAGAAATAAGATCTTTAACAGGGTTTCCCGTCAGAAGCTGGAATCGCAATACATCACTTCTCTTCAAAATTTCATTGATAAGGGGGATTGCATTACAGATCACCGCGTCCGCGAAAAAGAACTCAGTGCGCTCATCGAAAAAGAAATTTCCGCACTGCCTGTTAAAATGCGTGAGGTTTTTGAACTGAGCCGCAAATCAAACCTGAGCCATAAGGAAATTGCTGAACAGCTTGGCCTTTCCGACCAGACCGTTAGAAAACACATTCAACATGCCCTTAAAATTTTGCGTGTAAAACTGGGCCTGGTACTGTTTCTGTTGTGATCTGATAAAAAAATAAAATATTTTCATTTTTATTTACCCCATAGGCTACACGAGTTTGTCTTCCCTACAATAAGCGCCCTGGTGGCTTTAGACTATGGAAAAAACAAACGCAAAAGAACTGTTGGCAAAATATGAGGCTGGTACCTGTACTGAGCAGGAAAAGGCTTTGCTGGAAAGCTGGCATCTGGGCTATGCGTTTGAGGAGCAGGAAAAGCTGAGCTTTGAGGAACAGGCGGCAGACCTTGATAAAGTTTGGGGCAGATTGCAATCGGGACAACAAGTGAAAACCACACGAATCTGGCCTTTTTTGGTTTCTGCGGCTGCCATTCTATTGATCGCGGGTATTGGGGTCTTTTTTTATCAATTTAAAAAAGAAGAAGCCAGGGCATTTGCCGCTGCTGCTGCAAGTTTGCAGCCTGGTAAAAACCATGCCGTGCTTACTTTGGCCGATGGCAGAAAGATTGTGCTGGATGATGCAGCGGATGGAGAAATCGCCCGCCAATCGGGTGTAAGCATAAAAAAGGCCGTTGACGGCACAATAGTATATGAAATTGCGGACCTGAAAGATACACCCTCAGCTGCCAAGGCTTACAATACTGTAGGCACACCAAGGGGTGGTAAATACCAGTTAAACCTGCAGGATGGTACCCGGGTCTGGCTCAATTCAGCTTCTCAAATCAGCTTTCCGGTAGTCTTTGCAGCCAACGAGCGTAGGGTGATTTTAAAAGGGGAAGCTTATTTTGAGGTGGCCAAAAATGAAAAGCAACCCTTTCATGTGGTTACCGAAACTCAGGATATAGCCGTATTGGGCACGCATTTTAATGTCAACGCTTTTAGTGATGAACCGGCAAGCAGAACTACCTTGTTGGAAGGCTCAGTAAAAGTAACGGCCATTAAGGCATCGGGATCTGTTAAGGAAGTTACGTTAAAGCCAGGTCAGCAAGCCGTGATGAGTGATCAGCTTATGGTTGCCAATGTAAATGCGGAAGAGGCCATCAGCTGGAAAAACGGGCTGTTCCAGTTCAATGACACGGAACTGAGCAGTATTATGCGGCAGGCTGCCAGGTGGTATGATGTAGATGTGGTGTATGAAGGTAAAATGCCATCCATCCGTTTTAGCGGAGAAGTTTCCCGAAATGTAAATGCTGCGGCATTTTTAGATATGTTAAAATTCCTGGACGTCAAATTCAGGCTTGAAAAACTGGCCGGGGGCCGAAGCACAATTATCGTTTCTCAGTAAAATAGCAATTAACAGAAACATAAACATAAATCAAAAGCATGAAAAAAGCGTTACCACCAAAGTAAAGGAGCTGGTCGCTGAATAAAAAACCGGGAAAGTGTTGAACCACTTCACCCGGCGAAAGTCCGGATCGCAGCCCGGTCTTATGTTCAGTTGATCATTCTAAATCATCTGGTTGCCCAGATGAAAGCATGTAGCAAACACCTTATTATCAACTAAACCTTACAAATGTATGTATTTTATTAATACTTCAAATGGTATGGACAAGCCTTGGCTTGGCTCATATTTTAAACTTTTTAAAGGCATTTACAAGCCTAGTTTTCTTGTAAATACCACAACCAGAGGGCGGATTATTATGCGGATGAACCTGATAGCCATTTTGATCACCATGTCGCTGATGCAGGCTGCAGCAAGCAGTTTTGCTCAGTACGTTACACTGCGCCGTAAAGATGCGGATCTGAAAGAGGTGCTCAATATCATTAAAAAACAAACCAATTACACCTTTCTTTATAACAGCAGTCTGCTCAAGAATGCAAAGACGGTATCGGTTAATTTAGATAAGGTCACCTTGGAAGAAGCACTGAATGCCTGTCTTGAAAATCAGGATCTGAGCTTTAAGATCATTGAAAATACCGTGCTGCTTAAAAAGAAAGAAGCCGGGTTTATGGATAAAGTAGTCGGTTATTTTACTGCTACAGATGTTCGCGGAAAGGTGCTGGATGAGGATGGCTTGCCGCTTCCGGGGGCTACGGTGATGGTTAAAAATACCAGGAAAACCGTGCTTACCAATATAAGTGGCGAGTTTGAATTGAAGGGTATCGATGAGAAAGCTATTCTGGTAGTGTCTTTTGTGGGCTATACTTCAAAAGAGATTGCTGTTGGCCAGTCTGCAAATTTAGTGATCCGTCTGCAGCCTAATCCCGGAGAACTTACTGAGGTTCAGGTGTCGGTTGGTTACGGTGCCGTTAAAAAACGTGACCTGACCGGATCTGTTTCTTTGGTAAATGTGGAAGAGATGCAAAAACAGCCCGCATTTAGCCTCGACGTTGCATTGGCTGGCCGTGCGCCAGGGGTGATGGTGGTTAAATCTTCAGGTGCTCCGGGAGCTGATGCGTCTATCAGGATACGCGGGGCCTCATCTGTATTTGGCGTAAACGAGCCTTTATATGTGATTGATGGAGTTCCAATCCAGATTGGACAGGGAATGGGGCAAGATACCTACAGGAGCACTAAATCATTTCAAATGTCACCTTTAGCTTCCATAAATCCGGAAGATATTGAGCGCATTGACATACTTAAAGATGCTTCGGGAACGGCTATTTATGGATCTAGAGGTGCAAACGGTGTTATTTTGGTAACCACAAAGCGTGGAAAGGGTAAGCCTGTATTGACGCTAAGTTATCAAGGGATGACCGATCGTTTTATCAAAGATTTTGACATGTTGAGCTCAGACGAAATGCTTCAGGTGGCCACTCAGGCCTACAAGAATGCTGCAGCCACTTTTCCGGCTGATTTTCTGCAATATAAAGGTGTAAGTACCGATTGGCGCAAATTGGTTACGCGAAATAGTTATTCTAATATGTTGAACCTGGGTTTACGCGGCGGTCTTGGAAACGGCCAGACAAACTATGCATTTTCAGCAAGTATGAACAACCAGGCTGGTGTTATTAAAGGAAGTAATGTAGACCGCTACAATATCCGTGGTAATATAGAATCGGAAGTAGTAAAGCTGGTCAAAGCAGGTGCGAGTATCAATTATGCCAAAAACATTTCAAAAGGGGCATCCAGTACCTATTACTATAATACCATCAGTTATAGGCCTGATATTCCTGTATTTGACCAGAACGGAAGGTATGCAACTACCCTGGATAGCACTTCGGCCAATCCGGTTGCCAAAACACTTTATACCGATAAACTTACCGGAGATAACTTCATGTCTTCTTTGTATGCTGAAGCAAGGCCGTTCAGTTTTTTGCGTTTCAGGTCTACACTATCCTATAATCAGACAGATAACATTACCTTAAATTATACACCAAGTTTTGACCCCTTTGAAATCAAAAATGGAAGAAAAGGAACTCGCAAGGATATCAATTACAAATTCAGCTCTCTGATTTTTGATAATACAGTTACTGTTGACAAATTCTTTGGCAGACATTACCTGAACGCAGTGGTTGGTGCCTCCTATACTTCAGATAAGACCAATTCCATGAACCTGGAATCTGTTAATTTTCCTGATGACTACGTCTTGAATAATCTCGGATCTGCGGGCTCCATACAAAAGTATACATCAGGAGGCAGCGTGAGCGGGCTGGAATCTTATTTCGCCAGGGCCAATTACAATTATGGGGGCAGATATTACCTGACTTTAACCGCACGAACGGATAAATCGACAAAATTCGGTCCCAATAACCAATGGGGTTTCTTTCCTTCAGGTGCAGTTGCCTGGAGAATCTCAGAGGAACCATTCCTGAAAGAATATCGCTGGATATCGGATTTGAAATTCAGGGCTTCCACAGGTAAAACAGGAGCTGCTAATCTAGGTGATTTCCTTTATTCTACATTCTTCTCTTCCGGGGCTACATCTTCCTTTCATAATGGTCAGAATGGGGTGACCTTGAATTCTGTACCTAACCCAAGTATCCGCTGGGAAGCCACAACACAGACAGATATTGGTCTGGATTTTGCCTTTTTGGATAACAAAATCCGTGGGGCAATAGACCTTTATCGAAAATATACTAAGGACTTATTATTGAACGTAGCTATCCCATTTGAAACAGGATCAAGCACCCAAACAATAAATGTGGGGGATATATCCAATAAGGGTTTCGAATTTGTAATCGGTGCTGATATAATTACGCGGGGCAAGTTCAAATATACTACTGATATTAATTTCAACAAGAATGTTGGCCGGTTAGAAAAGTTAAATACAGGGAAGGCTACTGCATTAAACAACTTTAAGGAGGGAGATCTTTTAGGTACTGTGTTTGGCTATAAAACAGCGGGGCTTTTCCAAACCCAGGAAGAAGTTAATGCTTTAAACCAAGCTTCTCCCAACAAGCTGTACCAGGTAGCTAAGACAGCGCCAGGCGACCTTAAATTCGTAGACGTGAATGGGGATGGGTATATATCTTCCAGCGATATTGTGAAGCTGGGTAGTGCTGAGCCAAAATTCTTTGGGGGATGGAACCATGTGCTCCGCTATGGTGGACTGGAAGGTTCGTTTTTATTCTATTTTGCCTATGGCCAGAAGCTTCAAAATGGAGCAAAGGCAAGTGCCGGAATTTATAATACCGATAAAAACTATTATAAATCCGTTTTAAATGGATGGTCCGATGAGAATAAGAATACAGATCAGCCGAGGAATGTATACCGCGATCCAAATCAAAATGGACGGGCGTCCGATTATTTCATCCAGGATGGATCATTTCTGAAACTGAAAAATGTCCAGGTAGCTTACTACATTAATCCCGCAAAATGGGCGAAACAGCAGGTCAATCAGATTAAAGTATATGCAGGAGTATCTAATTTGTTTATTCTGACTGGTTATGATGGCGTAGATCCTGAAAACGGTACGTCAACGGGTGCCGGCCTGATCTCGGGAGGTTACGACTCTGGCGCATATCCATCAACAAGAACATTTAATTTTGGCTTTAACGTTATTTTCTAATATGAAAACGAATTATTTATCATACGTAGTGGCAGGCCTTTTTGCCTTATCGTTACAGGCTTGCAGCCTGGTAGAGGTAACTGATATTACCCCTCCTTACCAATTGAGCGAAGAAACCGTAATCACCGACGTTGCGTCTGCAAACAAAGTCTTAACGGGAGCTTATGCACAATTGCATACCTTTGATATGCTCGTTAACCAACCTGGTATAACCGGTTGCATGGGGCTTAGCTTTGATGCAGCAGCATCCGGTGGTGCTGCCTTTCAGCAGTTTGTAGACAATTCCATTACCGCTGACAATTATGTATTGTCTGGAATTTATACAAACTGGTATTATCTGATCAATATGAGCAGCCATATTGTTGAAAAGACCAGCCGTTTGACAACAACTGACCCAAGAAAGAATGAAATCATTGCGGAAGCCAGTTTTTTAAGGGCTTTAGGTCATTTTTCGTTGTTAAGGTTATACGGACAGTTTTTTGATACTTCTTCTGAATATGGAGTAGTAACCTGGGATGTTCCGGTTAAAGATGTAACTGCCAAGCCGCGGGCTACAGTTAGTGAAACTTATGCGCAAATTGAGAAAGATCTAAAATTTGCCATTGCAAATGCGGCACAGTACACCAGCGCTAAATATGTTTCCAAACAGGCAGCAAATATGCTGCTGGCCAAAGTGTATTTGTATAAACGTGATTATGCCCAGGCTGCACTTTATGCCGCAACAACTATTGATCAAAAAGGAAACGCCGGCCTGGAAGCTAAATTTGCTGATGTATTTACAAAATGGTTCAACTCAAAAGAAGCATTACTGGCACCACCGTTTGACGATAAAAATGAGCGTAACAATAAAGCCTTTGCTTTCCGGTCTTATGTACTGCCAAGACAATCTTACTATCTATCTATGGCCGGGGATCCGAGACAAAGTGTTACCGTGTATTTTACCGCGCCTCCGGGTAACCTGATCAGGAACGGCAAATTTAACAATACATCAATTAATGGTCAGTCGCTGACAGCCAATACCGAGTATTTTTTAAGGCTGTCTGAAGCTTACCTGATTTTAGCCGAAGCTTTGATCAGAAGCGGAAACAGTGCTGATTTAGCTAAAGGCAGAGACATGATCAATGTGGTTCGCGGACGTGCCGGTGCAACTCTGATTCCTGCAACTGTGCAAACAAAGGCTGAATTGTTACAGGCTGTACTCAAAGAAAAACAATTGGAACTGGGCTGTGAAAGCGGTGAAGAATGGTTTGATCTGGTACGTTTTATGGTTGAAGGAGATATTAATATTGTAAACTATAAACCAAATGTAACGAGCAAGACCAGGTATATCGTTCCTATCCCAGATGCTACGGTAAAAGCTTCAAATTTCATAGTTAAACAAAACCCAGGTTATGAATAGATTAAAGCATATCCAGATGAAATCAATTTTCACAGGCCTTTTCCTGTTTATCGCTATTGGCGTAAATGCACAGGAAGAAATCCATTTCAACAACTCGTGGAGCGAGGCAAAAGAAAAAGCTATTCATTCAAAGAAACTGATATTCATTGATTGTTATACCTCATGGTGTGCCCCCTGCAAGTGGATGGAGAAAAATGTATTTATCCAGCCAGCTGTTGCCCGATATTACAATGACAACTTTGTGAATTTAAAAGTTGATATGGAAAAGGGGGAAGGGATAGCGATGCGCAAACAGTATAATGTGCAGTCTTTTCCTACTTATTTATTTGTAAATGTCAACGGTGATATTGTACACCGAACAGCTTCTAGAATGGAAGCTGAAGCTTTTCTTGCCGAAGCAAAAAGAGCCGTAGATCCAAAAAGAAATACTGCTGCTTTGAAAGATAAATACGATAAAGGGAATAGGGACCTTACTTTTTTATTGGATTATTATCTGGCGACGGAACGGGCTGATCGAAGTACTGCAAGTCAGATTGGTGAAGAGATCATAGCTAAAGTTACGGCGCAGGAATTAAACTCAGAGCTGGGCTGGAAAATCATAAAATCACTGGCCAGAAATGAAACTGATAAACTGGGCGCACATTTTATGGCCAATGAAAGTGCCTATAGTAAATGGGGTAGCCAGGATGAGCGTGAGCAGTTGAAGGACCGTTTAATTACCAGTACCACGTATGGCTATATTTACAGCAAGGATGAGCAGGCCTTTGTGAAAAAGCTGGCTTATTTTAAAAAATCGGATAACTTGGACCGCAGGAAACAGGGCATTATGCTGGAAGCAGAATTTTACCTGCAGACCGACAGAGCTGATGACTACGTAAAACTGACGAATGCGGCTTTAAAAAATGAGCTGAAAAATGATGCAGATAAGCTGAGTTTCCTGGCGAGAAGATCGTCAGGAGGAAAAAGCAGGGATGTAACTGCATTGCCTGCCGTCCAACAGCAGGCTTATCTGATGGCCAAGCGTGCAGTGGAACTTGAGCCGGAAGAATACAGTGTACAGTCTACTTTTGCGCTGGTATGTCTCGGACTGAAGAAAAAACCCGAAGCGCTCGCTGCAGCCAAAAAATCGAGAAGCCTGGCAGATGCCGAAACTTCGAAGATTCAAAAGCTTGCACAAGAACTGCTGGATAAAGTAGAAGCTTTGTAAACAGCTTGATGTTTAGCCAAGCGTGCATACAAGAGCCTGTCGACACATTTTGTGAGACAGGCTCTTTTTGTATTAAAATTTATACATTTGCTGGACCCGCTACTGGCTTTCACATGAGTTCAACAACTTTACCGGACGAAAAGCAATTGCTGATTCTACTGAAACAGGGTGATGACCATGCGTTTGAAGAAATCTATCATTTGCATAGCAACAGGCTTTATAACAATCTTTTACGATTGGTAAAGTCTGAGGATATGGCAATGGACCTTTTGCAGGACCTTTATGTAAAGTTATGGAACAACCGTTCAGCGATTGATGTAGACAAGAGCATCGGAAGTTACCTTTTCAGCATTGCCAAAAACCTGGCTATCGACTTCTTCCGGAAGGCGGCCCGGGAAACAAGTCTGCAGAACCATCTCATTGCCGTAGGAACAGAACTGCACAACCATGTGGACGAAGTCTTTTTTCATAAAGAGACTGCAGCGATTTTGGACAAGGCCATTCAGGCATTGCCTCCCCAGCAGCAAAAGATCTTTAATCTTTGCAAGATGGAAGGTAAGAGCTATGAAGAGGCCGCATCAATATTAGGCATTTCTTCGGCTACGGTAGGCAATCAATTGGTTAAAGCCGTAAAAAGTGTAAAAACGGCAATGTTGTCTTCAAAGGATGCACTAGTGATTATTCTTTCCATCCTGCTTACCCGTGGCATAAATTAATTTTTATTTTTTTTTCCGGGCAGTAGTATGATTTCCTTTTTCAGGCGTAATACAATAAAAAGAACTTTTGAAAAATACAGAGCAGCTCCATATTTTATTTCAAAAATACCTAAGCCAAAGTTGCAGTCCTGAGGAGATGAAGCAGCTTCTGGATGATCTGGCTGCGTCTAAGGAACAGGACGAGTTACTGGGGGCATTCATCAGTCCGGTACTGGAAGACCAGCATGAAGCGCCTATGGATGAGGAAAGTAAACGCAGACTGGATGCTGGCTTTCAGCAGATCCTTGCAAAAAGGGCTGCCCCTCAAAGGCGCCAGTCAGTTTTAAGGCAATTTTATTTTCGCTGGGCAGCTGCTGCCGCAGTATTGCTTATCGCAGCTTGTACTGTCATATTTTATTTTTATCAGCAACCAGCTATTGAAACAGCACCTACGACCAGCCATGTAAAATTTAAGTCTGGTGCAGACAAAGCCATGCTTACCCTGGCAGATGGTACTGTGATTAATCTGGAGCAGGTTGCAAATGGAAAAATTAACAACAGGAACGGCGTAGTGGTAACCAAGACTGCCGATGGGAAGCTGGTATATGAGGCGAAAGCAGATCAGGCAAATGTAGCAATAGCTTTAAATACACTGGTTACCCCTCGTGGTGGACAGTATAAAATTATTCTGCCGGATGGATCAGCGATCTGGCTTAATGCAGCCTCCTCACTGCGCTTTCCAACACGTTTTTCTGGAAAGGAACGGAGGGTAGAATTAAATGGGGAAGGATATTTCGAAATTGTAAAAAACACTGCCCAGCCTTTTGTGGTCACTGCACGCGGACAGGAAGTAACGGTACTGGGTACACATTTTAACATCAATGCCTACCATGAAAATAGTTTGGTTAAAACTACCCTGCTTGAAGGTGCTGTTAAAGTAACCAAAGGTCAGGCGGGTTGTTTACTGGTACCAGGCGAAGCGGCAGCTTTAAATACCAGTGACAATACCATCTCAGTGGCTAAAAATGTTGATGTTAATGCTGCTGTAGCCTGGAAAGACGGCATGTTCAGGTTCGAAGAAACCGGCATCAGGGAAGTGATGCAGGAGGTAGCCAGATGGTATGATGTCGAGGTAAGCTATAAAGGAGACTTCACTGACGTTGCCTTATCGGGATGGTTCTCCAGGGGGGATGATGCTAAAAAAACACTTAAACTACTTAAGGGAACTGAGCAGGTAGATTTTATAATTAATGGAAAAACAGTAACCGTAATCCCTTATAAACAAACCAACTAAACTTTAAAACCTAAAAAAGAACCGATTATGATTAAAACCTAGACTAAACTGCTGTGAGCCATAAAAAACGGATCCCGATCGCCATCGGAACCCGTTAAATAGTTGAGGCTCACCAAAAAAAACGACACGTTAATATCTTTTTTTACTCTAAACCTCAACCAATACAAAAGTATGCAACTTATTAAGTATTGCAAGGCCCTGTGCAAGCAAGGTTTTTTGCAAGACCAGCCCCCTGGTGGACTGACATCTGGAAAAGAGACGCCTTATAAGCGTTTCAATAGAACGATATTGATAATGAAACTCACTTCTATTTTTATACTCGTTGCTTTTTTACACGTAAATGCCAGCTCATTTTCTCAGCGTGTTACCATTAAAGGGAAAAACATGACCCTTAAGCAGGTATTCCAGGAAATGGGAGAACAGACCGGCTATGGTTTTTTGTACAATCCCAAACTGCTCAACCCTGATGTAAGGATTGGGTTAAACCTTAAAAACGTTCCCTTGGGCGAAGCCATTACCGAATGCCTGAACGGACAATCACTAAAATTTTCAATTGTTGACAAGACAGTTTTGCTCAGCCCTTTGTATGATGCGGTACCGCATTTGTTTGCAGATAAAACTGCACCTTTTGTGGTAAAGGGCCGGGTAATCAACGAGAAGGGAGAACCTTTGGTTGGTGCCACGGTTCAGGTTAAACAGACAAAAATCGGAACCAAAACAGCTGAGAAAGGGACGTTTGAATTGAGTATTCCCGACTCCACACGTATACTCGAGGTAAGTTATATCGGTTACGAAAAACAGGAGGTTTTACCGAAAAGGAATATGTTGATTACGCTACAGCCTAAAGCTGCTGGCTTAAATGATGTAGTGGTCACAGGTTATTTCAAGCGAACAAAACAAAGTGTCACGGGCTCTCAGGTGGTAGTGCAGGGTGACGAATTGAGAAAGGTAGGATCTCTGAACCTTATGCAGGCTCTTAATGCATTTGATCCTTCAATCAGAATGGCACCGAATTTAGAATTTGGCTCTGACCCAAACCGCGTACCCGAGATTACGGTCCGTGGTGAAAATGGTTTTGACCTGAGGTCGAGTGCCGACGATTCAAGAAGTAACCCCAACGCGCCATTATACCTGTTAGATGGCATTGAAGTATCGGCAACCCGGATCTATGACCTGGATATGAACCGTATTGAATCTTTCGTGATCCTGAGAGATGCCTCTGCCACCTCATTATACGGGTCCCGCGGTGCCAACGGTGTAATTTTGATCACGACCATTCCACCTAAGGTAGGAGATGTCCGGATTTCTTTCAACTCCAATACCACCTTTTCTATACCGGATCTTCGGGATTATAATCTGATGAATTCCAGCGAAAAATTGGAGTATGAGCGCCTGGCAGGCCTATTTACAAGCCGTACCAATAGCCGTGAGGAACAGATAAAATTAGATATGGATTATAGTGATCGTTTGGCCGAGGTAGCCCGTGGAGTCAATACCTATTGGTTATCAAAACCTGTGACTACAAGTATTAACCAGCGTTACACTGCTTTTGTCGAGGGTGGAGACAGAAGCATCCGGTATGGCGTAAATTTAAACTACGATAAAGATAGAGGGGTAATGAAGGGCTCCGGTCGTGATCGTTACGGAATCAATGTAAGCCTTAACTATTATGTGAAACCTGATTTCCTGATCAGAAATGATTTGACCGTTAATGGTGTAAAAGGTGTCAATTCTCCTTATGGTTCATTTTCTACCTATGCCCGTCAAAATCCGGTTGAACGGATTTATGACCGTGAAACCGGGATGTTTATTCGTTCCTACGAATTCAATAACGCAGTTAACCCAATGGTCAATGCTGCCTTGCCCAATACCGACTACAATCGTTATACTGAGATCCAGGATAACTTTAATGTAGATTGGCGCATCAATTCTCATTTTAGAGTAACAGGCAGAGCTTCTCTAAGCAAAAAGATAAGTAAAAATGAACAATACCTTTCACCGCTTTCTTCCGCATTTGACAGGGATACAGAAACGAATAAAAGAGGCAGTTACACCATTTCTGATCGTGATGATTTGAATTTTGATGGAACTGTTACAGGAGCCTACAATAATGTGTTTTGGGAGAAAGTGTCGACCAATATTGGCTTAGGCGCAAACGTAGTCACTACTTCCGGGATCGGTGAAGGTTATACGGCTACCGGATTTTTGAGTGATAATATGAATTTTATCCAGTACGCACAGCAATTTAAAGAAAATTCAAAACCTACAGGCTATTTTGATAAATCCAGAATGATCGGTGTTTTTGCTAACGCCAATATTGGCTATGATAGCCGTTATTACCTGGATCTTTCCTTCCGTACCGATGGTTCCAGCCGTTTTGGTAAAGAATCACGTTTTGCCCCCTTCTGGTCGGTCGGCGCTGCCTGGAACGTGGATAGGGAAGGCTGGTGGAAGAGTGACGTAACTTTAAAATTAAGGGCCTCCACGGGAAGTACAGGTTCGGTTAATTTCTCTGCCGATCAGGCGATCACCAAATACAGTTATAATTCGGAGTACGAATACAACGGGTATTATGGTGCGCAATTGCTGGGCTATGGTAATCCGGCCCTGAAGTGGCAAAATACCATCCAGAATAATATAGGCGCCGATCTGGCGATGTTTAACAATTTCCTGGTCTGGAATATTGATGCCTACATTAAGCAAACCCAGAATCTATTGTTGCCTATTGATGTGGCTCCGTCTACAGGATTCTCCAGCTATACCGAGAACCTGGGTTCAATGGAGAATAAAGGGATGGACATGCGTTTGCGGTTCAATGTACTTCGCGGTCAGAATAACGCTTTAAACTGGAATTTTACTTTAGGTGCAGCAACGAATACGAACAAAATTAAAAAGCTTTCCAACGCATTGGAAGCTATGAATGAGGAAGCAAATTCAAAAGATAACGTGACAGGACCTAAACCCTTGCGCTCTTATCAGGCAGGCAGATCGCAAAGTGCCCTGATGGTAGTCGAGTCATTGGGTATTGATCCGATGACGGGTTATGAAATTTACAGAAAACTAAATGGAGACCTGACCTTTGTATACGACCCGAAGGACAAGATCATTGTAGGTGATATGAACCCTACATGGATGGGAACCTTCCAATCCAACCTCCTTTACAAAGGGCTTAATTTGTATTTTATTTTCGCTTATGAATACGGTGCCAAGATTTACAACTCTACATTGGCACAGAAAGTTGAGGGTTCAGACCCGCGGTTTAATGCCGATAGGCGTGTTTTATACGATAGATGGAAACAGCCGGGAGATAATGTGTTGTTCAAGAAAATTGACGACACCACACCGCCCTATCAAACTACGCGTCTGGTTCAGAAAAATGATTTCATCAGACTTCAGACCTTGTCTTTGTCATACGATCTGCCTAAAGGAAGTTTAGAGCACCTGAAGCTGGAGCGGGCCAGGATCATGTTGTCTACCAGTGACCTGTTTAGATTTTCGACCGTAAAAATGGAAAGAGGTACAAGCTTTCCATATGCGCAGACATTTACTGTTGGACTTAATTTGACCTTTTAAAAATATGGATATGAAAATAAAGATTTTTATGATGATATGCTTGGTTTTCCTGTTCAGCTCCTGCAACAAGTGGCTGGATGTAGATCTGGCAGATAAAGTGACCGAAGAGAAGCTTTTTGGTACCCCTCAGGGTTATCAGGAAGCGCTGGCCGGTGTTTATAGCACAATGGCATCTCCGGCGCTGTATGGGCAGAAGCTGACCATGGAAGATATTGATGTGTTGGCTCAGTACTATAATTACGATGGTATAGCTGCTGATTACGAAAAATTGAAGAAATACGATTACGAAGACTCCGGATCTCAAGGCCGGATTTTGGCCATCTGGAGGGGATTGTATGCAGCCATAAGTGGTGCCAATAATATTATCAAGTGGGCTGGAAGTGACAATAAGGTTCTTGATGCACCAACTAAAAATCAGGTTTTAGGTGAGGCTTATGCTTTGCGTGCTTACCTGCATTTCGATTTAATCCGCATGTTTTGTCCGGACGTAAAAAAATCGCCCAAAGCTTCGGGTATACCCTACAACCTGCAGTTTGGTGTATCACTTCCCCCGGTGTATACCGTGGAAGAAAATGTTCAGCTGGTAGTTGACGACCTCAAAGAAGCCGAAACATTACTGGCTAAAGACCCCATTACATTGGTAAAGCCCTACGAAATGGTGAATAAAAACATGGCCGACAAGTATGTTGCGCGAATGAACCTGTATGGGGTTAAAGCTTTGTTGGCCCGTGTGGCTTTGATGCGTGGCGATAAAACAAGCGCCATTAAATATGCGAAAGAAGTAATTGATGCTCAGCGATTCAGGCTGTTGGATTTTGCAAATGCAGATAAACCCGAAACGGAAATTGATATGCTCTTTTCAGACGAACATATTTTTTCGCTAAGAAATAAAAACCTTTCTGATTATACGATTGGTCTGCACTATCCGGAGGTAATCGGAAACTCTACCCGATTTGCTTATTTACCTTTTGTAAACATTTCAACAACATATGAAGGCAATAATGATGATATCCGCTACATCAAGTGGTTCTCTACGGTGAACGGGAGCTTTGTAAAATACAATGTAGCTAACAAAGATAAATTCTTTCCAAAGATGCCGATGATTAAACTCTCTGAAATGTACTTAATTCTGGCGGAATGTTATTTAGGAAAAGATGATCAGGCCGCACAAACCTATATCAATACATTGAGGGACCACAGGATCCGGAACAATTCTCACTGGACTTACCTGACCATGGATTACATCATGCAGGAGGTTAAAAGAGAGTTTTTAGGCGAAGGACAATTATGGTATGCTTATAAACGACTAAATCTGGGAATCCAGACCAGCAGTGGAATTGTTGGCATGGTACCTCCAAGTGATAAGATTTTTGTCTTCCCGATGCCATTAAAAGAGATTGAAACTGGTAACCGTAATTAAAATAAAGGTATGATGAAAGATATATTTAAGTTAAAATCAATGTTGGTGTTCCTGGTAATACTCACTTCCTGTAACCAGGATATTGATAATTTTTATGATGAAAAAGCCAGGATTCAGTTTAAATACTTTAATGAGGTCACGGGAAGTGATAAAGTAACCAGACGAACCTATTCTGACAGAATTACCTATTCCTTTGGTATGAAAGATGAAACTGTTGAGCGTGATACTGCAAGAATTGTTGTTGAGTTTTTAGGCAATGTTTCCAACCTGGATCGCAACTATCAGGTGCGGATTGTTGCAGATTCTACCACAGCGGTAGAAGGTTTACATTATGAACCTATTTCGGCCACACAGATTTTTAGAGCGGGCAGAATGAAAGATACCTTGAAGATAGTGGTGAAAAGAAAGGCCCTGAGCAGTAGTTTTTCGAACCCGGAAGATAAACGTTTGATGTTGGAAATGGTTCCTACAGCAGATTTTAATCTGGGTATGAAAGATGGTTTAAGAACTAAACTATACATTAATAATTATTTGTCTGAACCCATTTGGTGGAAAGATCCAGGCCGCAGTACCCTCCAGTTTTACCATCCTAAGAAATGGAAAATCCTGATTTCTTTCAATCAGAAATTCTCTGATCCGCAGAAGTGCGAATTTGATTACAATAACCAGGGCAGGTCCTATTTTCAGGGATTGGCCAGTTACCTGAGCGTTGTTCCCACCTTTGATGATGAAACCGGGGGCCGGATATACATCGACAGAATAGTTCCCAAACCATAATTGTTAATTTAAAAGATCAAGTAATGAAAAGATGCAATATAATACTACTGGTTCTTGCCGTATTTTTCCTGAGCGCTTGTTCCAAAGATCTGGGAACTGACCAGGCGGATTATCGGGATATAAATGAAGTCACAATTGAAGGAATCGATAAGAATTACGCACGCGATATGGACGATAGCTTAAAAATCGAGCCTAAAGTTACCGGTACAATATACAGTGATACCAGCAAGTTCAATTATAGCTGGGATATTAGTAATACGATCGTTTCCACCAGTTTAAATTTGAAGATCCGGGTAGATATGGTACCTGGTAATAAGATTTCCCGATTTATTGTGGAAGATAAAGTAACAAAGGTTAAAAAGTATTTCAGATTTGACCTGAATGTTTCCTCGTCTACCGCCGGGAACCTGATTATGGTATTGAGTAAGTCCAATGGAAAGGCCGAACTGTCCTATCTTCGTTTGGATAAAACAGCCAATTGGGCCATCAATTACTATGAATCCCGGTTCGGAAGTCCTCTGGGTATAAATCCTGAGCGACTGGATATGTTGATGGTGGAGCCAACAGGTACCGCGCTGGCTGCAATTGAGCCTTTTGCGAACAGGTACGGACGGGTGATGGTTTTGGCAGATAATAAAATAGCCCTGATTGATAAGGGCAGCCTGGAACGTAATGTTGTCCCGTACCTGGAAGGTACCGCCTTTACAGGAACAGCATCCTATCCGCCTCCTAATATTGAAGGCTACAAGCCTGAATTTATGGCCCAGGGCATTGCGCTTTGGAGAAACAATCCTTATGGAAGTAACTTTCACCAAAATGTCGAATTTCAGCTGATCTCAGGTGGTGCACTTTACTTCGCTACTTTAGCACCCCCTCCATTCAGCAGCTCCTTTGCTTACAACCGTAAAAGCGTGTACGGGCAGACGGGTTATTTTTCTGCTTTTGGTTATTATGATACCATGCTTCCTACCCCCAACGGAACCCTTTTCCAACATGGTTATACTTTAGGTAATTTTATAGTGTTTGACAGGGTGTTTGGCCGCTTTGCCTATTCCAGTTACGGCACCAGCTATAATATCCCAACCACAGATGTAAAAGCTTTTCCGGGGCATGAATTGGTTTATGGATCCGCTACCAGTCAGTCCGGAACTTCTTTTGCAGTATTAAAGACTTCGGCTAATGCACTTCGTTTTTTACTATTGGGTAAAGTAGGGAATAAGTATTCACTTAGCGGTGAAGTCGCTGGCGGAGTGGCCAGCGATAAGAGCAAATTCTACAACCTGAAAACTTCTCCCTATCTGTTTTTTACATCCGGGAATAAATTGTACAAATACAATATACTGGATATCACTTCCAATAGCGTGCCTAATGAAAGTCATGCCGTACTGTCTTTAACGTCCTTGGGCTATTCTGCTGATGCGGTAATTACCAGTATGACCGTTTCCAGGACTGAAAAAAGTTTAATTCTTGGCGTTTCCCGATATGGGACAGATACCAACGGCAATGGCCAGGAGAATAAAGGAGATGTGCTGGTGTTTAGTTTGGACAAAGCAGGGCTGGGATTGACATTAAAGGAAAAGTATGTGGGCGTATCCGGAATACCTGTTGATGTTAAAATCAAATATCAAACCCATTGGAGAGATGGTAAAGCCAATGGCGGAGTGATAGAACTGGACAATATTTAATTAAAAATAAAGATAGAAAGTTATGAAAATATATTTTTCAATGCTATTGCTGTCGCTTCTTTTCCTCGCTTCCTGCGTAGAGGACAAGAGCAGCTACCTTGTACAAGAGAAGAAAGAGGTAAAGATAGATGGTTATGAAGTTGAAGGGGAACAACCTGGAGAGACCGAAGGCATATTATTGCCCGGGCTGCACCAGATCAAGTTAAAACTTACCACTAATGGCCTAGAATCAGATAGAAGGTTTACGTATTTTATGCCTGTTTCTATCAATAAATCGAAACCTATTTCTTTGATTTTTAACTTTCATGGGAGCTATAATGCAGGGGTAGACCCTTTGCAAGGCATCTCAATGAATCATCCGCTTTCGCAACTGGCGATCAAAGAAAACTGTATCGTTGTCTTCCCGGCAGGAGAGGATACAGGTTCGGCTGTGAACTGGCAGAATTCAGCTTATCATTTACCGTTTGTAGATGCCATGGTCGATTATTTCAAAACACATACACCTGTAGCCGACGTAAACAGGATCTATACCTGTGGCCATTCCAGCGGGGCTATCTTTTCCTTTGTCCTGGCTTCTATGCGTTCTGAAGTATTTGCAGCCGCAGTGCCGGTTTCCGGACAGATGAAGTTGTCTGCTTCAGATGTTCCGTCCAGAGCAGTACCGATCAGGGCTTTTAATGGCGTCACAGATGCTACGGTTGTATATTCTGCAGCTTTGGAAAATATAAAAGCCTGGGCGAATACCATTGGCGGGTATTTCGTTTCGGACGCGATGAACAGTGATACCTTAAAGATCGATAACTATAAATCCTATCTGACCACAAAATGGGGAGGCGGCAAAACCGATATTGAATTCTATTCCATCGTAGATGAGGGACATGGTGTAAATTGGTTTTATATCATGCCTTTGATGTGGGAGTTTATGAACAGCCATCCCAAAAATAGGGTTTCAACAGGTTTGTATTTATCATCGCAGCTCAAAAGATTTGATGCCCAGGAAGGCCAGACTTTTAGTTCGGAGATCCGGCATACTGAAGGCGCTACGGTAAGCGTGGTCTCCGCACCTTCAGATTGGACAGTGACCTATAGTAATAAAATCCTCACTGTAAAAGCACCCAATGATTTTTTCGGATCCACCACCATCAACAGAAAAGGGAATATTAAATTAAAAGTAGAACGAAACGGTACTTCTGCTGAAATTACCCTTCCTTATACGCTGAGTGCACCTAAAACCTATTATGAAGTAGGAGATGTGGTTTACGATGCTGCCTATCAGCCAACTGGTATTGTGTTCTGGGTAAACCCAGCCAACATTAAAGAAGCAAAAATCATTGCTTTGGAAAATGTGACCAGGAAATTCGGCCCTGTTGGTACTACTTTCTTTACGCCTGATTATAATGATGGTTATGGAAATACCCTTGCTTTGGTAGCACGGAATAAAACGCTCAATCTGGGGCTTACAGCAGCTACCAGTGCATTTATGTATGCCTACGAGTATAAAGCAAGCGCGGGCACAACCACGGGCTGGTATTTGCCAGCTGTAGATGAATTGAAGCTGGCGGATGCAAACCTGGCAATTGTGAATGCAGCTTTAGCTAAATACGGTACCGTGTTGGAAACAGCAAATTCAGCCAGTTCCTACCATATGTCTTCCACTGTAGTAAGCCAAAGTGGTAAAAAGTTTTATACCTACGATTACCATACCAATCCGAGTTTTCATGGCTATTATGTAGTGGCAGAGCGATCGGATGACACGGCTTTTATTTCGACAAGACCAGTTAAAAAAGTAACTAAACCCTAAGGACAAAAAAATGGTATTACATATGAGAAAATTAAGTTTATTGCTATTGATCCTTATTGCATTTAAAGTAAATGCACAGGAAGGAATCAAATTTAACCAAACCGGCAACTGGAAAGAAACCATCGAAGCCGCTGCAAAAACAGGCAAACTGATATTTGTAGATTGTTATACGGATTGGTGCGGGCCATGTAAATGGATGGACCAGAATGCATTTACAGATGCAAAGGTTGCAGCATTCTACAACAAAAATTTTATCAATGCCAAAATTGATATGGAAAAAGGCGAAGGGATAGCGTTGCGTAAAAAGTACAGCGTGCAATCATTCCCTACCTTTTTGTTTATCAACGGTAATGGAGAAGTTGTACACAGAACCGGATCAAGGATGCCTATTGAAGAGTTTCTGGAGGAAGGGAAAAAGGCTGCTGACCCGAAGAAGAACCTTTCTTACCTAAATAAAAAATATGAAGAGGGGGTACGTGATCTGCCATTTTTGTTGGATTATTACCTGGTATTAAATAAATCGGACAGATCAAATGCTGATAAGATAGGCAGGGATATCGTTAGCGCGATCTCTGCAGCCGAATTAAATACCGAGCTGGGTTGGAAAGTGATCAGGACTTTAGCAAGAAATGAAAACGATAAGTTAGGGGCCCATTTTATGGCGAATGAAAATGCTTACAACAAATGGAGTACAGCCGAAGAACGTGATCAGCTGAAAGACCGTTTGGTTACTTACACCATTTACGGTTTAATGCGGGGCAGCAATGAGCAGGCTTTTATGGACAAGCTGGCCTATTTCAAGAAATCGGATAAAATTGACCGCAGAAGACAAGGCGTAATGCTGGAGGCCGATTATTACCTGGGTGCCGGAAGAACGGATGACTATGTAAAGTTAACCAGCTCTGCTTTAACAAATGAGCTAAAGGACGAAGCAGAAAAACTGAGCTTCCTGGCCAGAAGGGCGTCGGGAGGGAAAAACCCGAATGAGCAGGTTTCGCCGGCAATTATGCAACAGGCTTATCTGATGGCAAAAAGAGCTGTTGAGCTTGAACCGGAAGAATACAGTATCCAGTCTACTTTTGCCTGGGTATGTCTGGGCATGAAAAAGAAACCGGAAGCTTTGACAGCGGCAAAAAAATCACGTGCACTGGCCGATGCCGAGACTTCTAAAATCCAAAAACTTGCCCAGGAACTGCTGGATAAAGTGGAGGCACTATAATCATCCAGTTTCTAAAATACACCTAAAATGAACCTATCTCTTGCTATATGACAGGTTCATTTTAGGTTGAATGATCTTTGTAAGATGGGGATAGCAGAACAGGAATTAAATGCTTATTTTAGTGCTCAGTGAAAGTTTACCCGAATGTAAGAAAATGCAGGTTTGTTAAAGGTAGACACGATCTGTACCCGATTCCGCAATGCCAGATCGATTAAGTCAGGCCAACGGTTCGGCTGTTTTAAAACAAAACCTAGGATACAATTAACCTAACCTAACATAACAGCTAAATGAACCAGTCGCAACGTTTTTTATCCCTTGACGTATTCAGGGGAATGACCGTGTGTTTCATGATCATCGTGAACACACCCGGAAGCGGTGCAAAACCTTTTGCCATGCTCGAACACGCGGCATGGCATGGCTTTACACCAACAGATCTTGTATTCCCTTCTTTTTTGTTTGCCGTAGGGAATGCCATGAGCTTCTCTATGAGGAAATTTGCGCAGATGGAGAACCCCGCAGTCCTGATGAATATATTTAAACGCGTGCTGCTCATCTTTTTACTTGGTTACCTGATGTATTGGTTCCCGTTTTTTAGCCAAAATGAAAATGGTGGTATCAGCTTCTTACCAATTGCAAATACAAGGATTTTTGGTGTTTTGCAGCGCATTGCAATTTGCTACGGAATAGCCTCACTTTTAATCCATTACCTGAGCACCCGTTATGTAATACTCATCAGTATGTTATTTTTGATAGGCTATTGGGTTGCCTTGCTCGTATTTGGTGATTCGGCTGATCCTTTTAGCATGACCGCTAACGCCGGACAGCAGCTGGACCTGTTCCTGCTTGGCGATAAGCATCTGTATCATGGTGAAG
The DNA here is from genome assembly GCF_900176535.1 of Pedobacter africanus. Taxonomy (NCBI): domain Bacteria; kingdom Pseudomonadati; phylum Bacteroidota; class Sphingobacteriia; order Sphingobacteriales; family Sphingobacteriaceae; genus Pedobacter; species Pedobacter africanus. The sequence goes on from NZ_FWXT01000004.1 coordinate 294,475, forward strand.
GCATAGCTTTCGATCCTGAAGGAATTTTAAGTACCATTCCAGCCTGCGTAAATGTAATCATCGGCTATTATGCCGGGAAATTTATACAGGAAAGGGGAAAGGGGTATGAAACTGTTGCTAAACTAATGCTTGCAGGTGGGGTGTTGATCGTAATTTCCCTATGTTTAAACCCTGTGTTTCCCATCAATAAAAAACTTTGGACAAGCACCTTTGTGTTGCTGACCTGTGGATTGGACCTGCTCATTATTGGGGCGCTTATTTATAGCATAGAAATCTCGGCTTCTACCAGGTGGACCGGCTTTTTTACTGTTTTTGGGAAAAATCCCTTGTTTATTTATCTTTTGTCGGAATTGTTGCTCAGTATTATTTATGTCCTGGTTCCCGGTTCAGACTTCAGGAGCTGGGTAAACAACAATTTCTTTCAGGTTATTGCTCCCGGTCCACTGGGTTCATTGCTCTTTGCAATTTGCTTTATGCTGGTGTGCTGGTTGATAGGATATATGCTGGATAAAAGAAAAATATACATACGCGTCTAGATAGATGAAACAACAAAAAAGCCCTTTCAGAATACCTGAAAGGGCTTTTTTGTTGTAAATATATTTTCTAGAAAGAATAATCGTCTGTCTGACTTTTAACTCCTTCGTGGTTCTCAGAATACTCGTAGCGCTTTTCTACCACATCCTGATGGTTTTTAATGTACTCAACAGTCTCATTTAATCCCTCAGTAAACTTCTCAAAATCTTCTTTGTATAAAAAGATCTTATGCTTTACAAAAACACCGTCCTCCAGTCTTTTCTTGCTTTCGGTTAAGGTTAGGTAGTAATCTCCTGATCTGGTTGCTTTTACATCGAAAAAATAAGTTCTCTTACCTGCCCTTACTTTCTTAGAAAAAACCTCTTCTCTCTCTTTGTTGTCAAATTCTCCCATGGTTGGTATTGATCTTGGTTTTGGTTCGGGTAAATATAAACTAATAATTACTAAAGTTCAAAATGAAATTAAACAGATTGATTTTCTTCCTCCAACAATTGGTTCTGGTACATTTCTGTATAGGCCCCGTTCAGCTGCAATAACTGCTCGTGATTGCCCTGTTCAATGATTTTTCCGTCATCCAGAACAATAATCTTGTCCGCATTTTTTATGGTTGAAATCCGGTGGGCAATTAAAATACTAGTCTTATCTTTCATTATTTTGCCCAGATTTCTGAGGATTTCTTCTTCTGTTCGGGTATCTACCGCCGAAAGGCAGTCGTCAAATATCAATAAACGCGGCTCTTTAATCAATGCCCTGGCTATGGATACACGTTGTTTTTGACCGCCCGAAAGCGTAATGCCCCTTTCTCCGAGCATGGTTTCAAACTTCTGCTCAAAGCCCACAATGTTGTGGTATACAGCTGCGTTTTGTGCCGCATTGTCTATTTCTGCATCTGTAACCTGGTCTAAACCAAAGGCGATATTGTTCTTAATCGTATCTGAGAACAGGAAGACTTCCTGCGGGACAAAGCCGATCTGGCTGCGGTAGTTGTTTAAATTGAGCTGGCAGAGTGATTGCCCGTCAATGCTGATCCTGCCGCTGTCAATGTCATACATCCGCATAATTAAATTGGCCAGGGTAGATTTTCCTGAGCCGGTACGGCCAATTACGGCCACAAACTGCCCCTGTTCAATTTCAAAACTCACATCTTTCAGCGCTTGAATGCCAGTATCCGGATAGGTAAAGCTGACCTGTTCAAATTTAATGTTTCCCTTCAGCAATGGTGTTGTTACATTTTCAGAAACAATCTCGGGTTGCAGCTGTAAAAACTCGTTGATACGCTTCTGAGAGGCAGAGGCGCGTTGAATTAAAGTGGTTACCCAGCCCAGCATGGAAACCGGGAAGGTAAGCTGGTTTACATACACAATAAATTCAGCAATATTGCCTGGGGTAATAGAACCGTTAATAACTTGTATGCCACCAATATAAATGGTAAGAATGGTACTTAAACCTACCAGTAGCAGCATGGTGGGGTAAAAAAGCGCCTGCACCTTAACCAGGCCCATTGCATTGTGCTTATAGCCCTGGCTCTCGGCCGCAAATATTTTTTGGGTATAATCTTCCCTTACGTAAGATTTAATCACCCTTATGCCCGAAAAACGCTCTTGCACAAAACTGGATAGCCTGGAAAGCTGTTCCTGTATCTGTTCACTTTTCTGGTTGATGAGGGTATTCACAAAATAAATGATCAGCACCAGTACCGGAAGGGGAAGCAGACACCAGATGGCCAGGGTAACGTTCACCGAAAACATGGCATAGATGACCAGCAGAAACAGCACAGCAGTGTTGATGGTGTACATGATCGCTGGCCCTACATACATTCTTACCCGGTTTACATCCTCCGTAGCCCGGTTCATCAGGTCGCCCGTATTGTTTCGGCGGTAAAAGCCCAGGCTCAGTTTCTGGTAATGTGCATAAATTTCGTTTTTCATGTCGAACTCTATATGCCTCGACATCAGGATGATGGTTTGCCGCATAAAGAAAAGAAAGAGCCCCCTCAGCAGGTATAACACCAGTACCAGCAAGCCAAAATAGAACAGGCTATAGCTGAAAGTATCGTATACAATTGAAGCACGCTCAAATCCGTTAAACAACCTGTAAACCTGTATGTTTTCTGTGATCAGGTTAAAGGCATGGCCGATTACCTGGGCCGGAACCACACCAAAAATATTGGAGATGATCACAAAAAAGACCCCTGGAATAATCCACCATTTATATTTATAGAAGTATTTGTTTAAAAAACGAAGGTGTTTCATTATGCAGTAAAGTTATCCAAATGAAGGTATTTTTTTTAAACTCTTTGGTTAAAACAATGTAAATAATGTTTTTTTATACTAGTTTTGCGGGATATCTGATAAATAAAATTATATGTCTGGTAATAGTTCTATTGTGAATTCAGTTTTAGATCAATTAAGTGCATCGGGGCACAAGAAAGTCGTTTATTGCAATGATCCCGATACCGGATTAAAAGCAATTATTGCCATTCATGATACCACATTAGGTCCTGCACTGGGCGGAACCCGCATGTGGAGCTATACAACCGAGGCCGAAGCGCTGGAAGATGTGCTCCGCTTATCGAGCGCCATGACCTACAAAGCAGCCATTACCGGCCTAAATTTAGGTGGTGGAAAAGCGGTGATCATCGGTGATTCCAGAAAAGGCAAATCCGAAGCCATGATGCGCAGCTATGGCAGGTTCATTAAAAACCTGAACGGCGAATTTATCACTGCCGAGGATGTAGGTACCACTACCAAGGACATGGAGTACATCCGCATGGAGACCAGCCATGTTACCGGAGTCCCGGAATCACTGGGCGGCGCCGGAAACCCTGCGCCGACTACAGCCAAAGGTGTGTTTTTAGGGATCAAGGCTTGTGTTAAAGAGGTTTTTGGAACCGATATGCTTGCCGGACGCTCGGTTGTGGTACAGGGTATAGGAAATGTTGGAGAGCACCTGGTAGCGTTGCTAAGGGCCGAAAACGTAGAGGTTTACATCAGCGACATCAACGAAGAACGCCTGCAGCATGTAGCGCGTACCTATAAGGCAAAGCCGATCAGCGCTGACAAGATATTCGGCCTGGATGCAGACATTTATGCACCTTGCGCTTTAGGAGCTACAGTTAATGATAAAACCATTAACAAAATGAAATTTGCCATTATTGCAGGTTCGGCAAACAACCAGCTGGCAGATGAAAATGTACACGGACAGCTGTTGCTGGAAAAAGGCATTTTATTTGCACCGGATTACCTGATCAACGCTGGCGGGCTCATCAGCTGCTATTCTGAGCTTACCGGATTTGGTAAAAAACGCACCATGCAGCTTACAGAGAATATTTATAATGCCACAAGAGACGTTATAAAGATGTCTAAAACAGACAATATACCAACCATATGGGCTGCGAACCGTATCGCTGAAAAAAGAATAATAGATATCAAAAAAATAAAATCATCATTTTAATCACCTGGTAATTTACCACTCGTTCTTACATTCATGTTAAATAGAAGGCACTTAAGAATTAAAGCTCTGCAAAACATTTTTGCTTGGCACATGACAGACAAAAGGGATCTGGCTTCCTCAAAGAAAGCGCTCCTGCAAAGTATTGACAATGTATACGAAATGTATATATGGATGCTTTCGCTATTGGTTGAGGTTACAGAATACACAGGAATAGACGCTACAGAGCGTGCCAATAAGCACTTGCCGACGGCAGAGGACCTTAACCCTAACCTGAAACTGCTGAACAATAAGTTTGCAGTTACATTAAAGCAAAATCCGGATTTTAGCGCTGCGGTGCATAAATACAGGATCAACTGGATGGCCGATCCGGAATTTGTAAAAGCCATCTTCAATACGTTAAAGGTTACACCCGAGTATGCAGCTTATCTGGCCGATGAAGACAACAGCCTGGAAGAGTCAAAGACCATCATTAAATTTATATTCAGAAAGATCATCCTGAAAAGCCACAACATTATACAGGCTTTTGAAGATAAGTTTATCAACTGGTCTGTAGATAAGGAGGTCATGCAGGGAATGGTGGCCAAAACCATCAAAAATTTTACATCAGAAGATCCTTTCAAAAATAAGCTGACCCCAATTAGCCAGGATTGGGCAGAAGATGGCAAATTTGTGGAAGACCTGTTTATATATACCCTAAGGAACGATAAAGACTATCAGGCGCTTATTGCAGACAGGACTAAGAACTGGGAGTCGGAGCGTATTGCGCTCATGGATACCATTCTGATGAAAATGGCCATTTGTGAGCTGATGAATTTCCCTTCTATACCGGTTAAAGTAACCATTAATGAATACCTGGACCTTTCAAAAGATTACAGTACGCCGAAAAGTAATTCGTTTATTAACGGTATCTTGGACAAAATTTTGGGCGACCTGAAAAGAACCAATAGCATACATAAAATTGGTCGCGGATTAATAGAAGAATAATATGAAACAAATTTTTGTACTGGCACTGGCTGCTATAACATTTGCATCATGCCAAAACACAGCAAAAACAACTGAGGGATCGGCAAAGACCGAAGCCACAACGGCAGGTGCGCAGAATGGTGCCGATGTATCTGCATCAGCAGATGCTGCGGTGATCAGCTTTGAGAAAGAAAATTACGATTTCGGCAAAATAAACCAGGGCGAAAAAGTAGCCTATAGCTATAAGTTCAAAAACTCAGGTAAAAGTCCGCTGATCATTTTGAATGCAACCGCCACATGCGGCTGTACTGTTCCGGAAGTGCCTAAAGAGCCAATTAAACCAGGCGCTGAAGGTGAAATCAAAGTCGTGTTTGACAGCAATGGTAAATCAGGTCTTCAGGATAAGGTCATTACCGTTACCTCAAATGCACAGCCCCATATCGCCAGCTTGCATTTAACTGGCGAAGTGAAAGAACAATCCAATTAAAAAACGCAAATAATAAATAAACACATATGACATCAGCAATAATTTTACAGGCTCAGGGAAATGGCATGTTAAGTACATTAATACCTATG